>JBBDTD010000343.1:0-14222 GCA_040904645.1 Paracoccaceae bacterium | reverse complement strand
AGCGCCTTCAAGCACGCAGCGCGCCGCTGTCAGTCCCGCCGTCTCCGCCGGCGCGGGCAGCGCGGCGAGCGCGTCGCGGATCAACGCCTCCGCCTCCGCCGGCGCGCCGGGCGCTATCGTCAGGGCGAGATCTGCGCGGGCCGGCACGCAGATCTCTTCGCAGACACCGTAGAAGAGCGAAAGTGAGAGCCGCACCGGCAACGCCGGATCGCGCGGCGTCACCTTCAACGGCAGCACCATGCGATCATGGTAGCCGATCGTCCGCATCCCATAAGTATGGAAAACCACCGGGGCCGGCCAGGCGATTCTGATGTCGCCAAGGTTCTCGGATCCGCTCCAGTCGAATGTCGGCGGGATACCAGCCTCCCCCGGCTGCCGCCAATAGGTCTTCCAGCCGGGCGCGAGGTCGACCCTGAGCGCGGCGATCCGCCCGCCGCCCGGCTCAGCCCAGCCGGCGACCAGCGAGGCGTCGCTTGTGGCGGACTCATCGTGGTCCAATATCCCCTGGGCGGGAGCGCCTGAGGCCATAAGACAGGACAGGAACAACGCCGCCCCTAAACGGAAGATCATGCATGCGCCCTTTTCAGACATCGGGCGGCTTGGCCCTTCGGATATGCGGACCTTATCCGATCTGACCGTTATTGATTGTCACATATTGGCGATTGGGGACTTGATCGCGAACCGGCGCCGCTACATTTTTCACTTATGGAGCAGATACTCGAAAATGTGGAGCCCCCTCCCTCCGGGATGCTTGACGGCAAGCTGTTGATCGCGATGCCGGGGATGGCCGACCCGCGGTTCGAAAAAACGGTGATCTTTCTCTGCGCCCATACCGACGACGGCGCGCTCGGCATCGTGGTCAACCGCCGGGCGGGGAACGTGCGCCGCGAGGATCTTTTCCGCCAGCTCGACATCGTCGGCATCGCCACAGTTGGCGACGAGAACGCCTGGATCCATTACGGCGGCCCGGTGGAAACCGAGCGCGGTTTCGTGCTCCACTCCCCCGACTGGCGGCTTGAAGAGGCGACGCTGGAGGTGGACGATGATTTCTCGATGACCGCCACCATTGATGTGCTCCACGCCATAGCGGAGGAACGCGGCCCGCGGCGCGTGTTGATCGCGCTCGGCTACGCCGGCTGGACGAGCGGCCAGCTGGAGGGAGAGTTGCGCGAGAACGGCTGGCTCACCTGCGACGCCGACGAGGAAATCGTTTTTGGACGCGACGATGCGACGAAATGGGAAGCCGCGCTCGCCAAGCTCGGCATCGATCCGATGTTGCTTTCAGCGGCGGGCGGCACCGCCTGAACGCGATCAGCCCTGCCCACGGGCGGCCTCGCCCTCGACACGGCCACGGCGGTCGCGCCCCAGCGCGGCGTAGAGAACATGGTCACGCCAGCGGCCGTCGATCTGAAGATAAGCCTGCGCGACGCCCTCATATTTGAAGCCGGCCTTCTCCAAAAGTCCTCGCGAGGCTGCATTTTCGGGTAGGCACCCGGCCTCCAGCCGGCCGAGCCCGATTTCCTCGAACGCGAAAACGCGAAGTCGGATCAGCGCCTCCAGCATATGGCCCTGGCGCGCATGCGCGGCCGCGGTCCAGTAGCCGAGCGTGCCGGCCATGGCCGGGCCGCGCCGCACATTATCCAGCGTGACCGCGCCGATCAGCGCGCCATCCGCGGCGCGGAAAATGAAGAACGGCCACGCCCGCTCCAGCCGCATCGCGCGGCGCGCCCAGTGGACACGGTGGCGGAACGACGCTCGCGTCAGGTGATCGGCGGCCCAGGTCGGCTCCCACGGTCGCAGAAAATCACGGCTGGCGCGGCGGGCGTGCGCCCACGCGGGAAAGTCGCTCAGCCGTGGCGGGCGCAGGATCAGCCGCTCCGTGGTGAGCGTCGTCTCCCGCCCCTGCCAGAGCCAGAGCATCGGCGTTCAGGCTGCGAGACGCGCTTCGATGACGGAAAGATCAGGCGCCTTCTTCACCGGCCCGTACCAGGCCAATGTCGGGCGGCCCACTGTCAGGCCTGCGGCGGCGGCGCGGATATCGTCGACTGTCACCGCGTCGATCTGCGCCATCGTCTTGTCGAGGTTGGGCGCCTCGCCCCAGATCATCAGCGCGCGCGCCAGTCGCTCCGCCCGCGCCGAAGGGCTTTCGAGCCCCATGATGATGCCGGCCCTCATCTGCGCGCGGGCGCGGTCCAGTTCTTCGCGCGACAGCCCTTCGGCGGCGGCGCGGATCACGTCTGTGGTCAATTCAGCCAGCGCTTTCGCCTCCGCCGCGCCGGTGCCTGCGTAGATCGTCAGAAGCCCACTGTCCTGATAGGCGCCGGCCTGCGCAAAAATGGTGTAGCAGAGCCCGCGCTTTTCGCGCGCTTCCTGAAACAGGCGGGACGACATCCCGCCGCCGAGCGCCACGCTCATCAACTGCGTCGCGTAATAGCCGTCGTCACGCCAGGAGGGCGCCTCGAAGGCCAGCGCCATATGCGCCTGCTCCAGCTTCTTCACTTCGCGCCGCTCGCCGCCCGTATATGCGGCGCCGGCGCGCATCGGGGCCGCGCTCGCCTTCATATGGCCGAAATGGCGCTCCGCCTCCGCCAGCAGCGCGTCGTGATCGACGGCGCCGGCGGCGGAGAGAATCATCTGCCCCGGCTCGTAATGCGCCCCGGTGAAGCGGCGAAGATCGTCCTCGCCGAAACCTTTTACCCGCTCGGCCGGACCGAGGATCGGCCGGCCCAGCGGCTGCCCCGGATACGCCGTCTCCTGCAACCAGTCGAAGATCACGTCGTCGGGCGTATCCAGCGCCTGCCCGATCTCCTGCAGGATTACGCCGCGCTCCAGCTCGATCTCCTCCGGCGCGAAGGCCGGGTTGGTCAGGATATCCCCGATGATGTCGAGCGCGAGCGGCGCGTCGGCCGCGAGGACGCGCGCGTAATAGGCCGTCGCCTCCCGGCTGGTATAGGCGTTGAGATGCCCGCCGACATCCTCGATCGCCTCGGCGATCTGCAGCGCGGTGCGGCGCGCCGTGCCCTTGAACGCCATGTGTTCGAGGAAATGCGCAACGCCGTTTTCCGTCTCCGCTTCGTTACGCGAGCCGGCGGCGATCCAGACCCCGATGGCGGCGGAGCCTAGCCCCGGCATGTTTTCGGTGATGACCCTGAGCCCGTTCGGCAGGCTGGAGAGGCGAATGCTCATGCGCGGACTTTCCTCGCGATCAGTGATTTCAAAGCGTCGATATCGTTGGCGGCCACGGTAATCCGTTCCTGACGTTCGTAAAGGTCCGACATGCGGGCGGGCAGCGCCGGGCGCATGCCGGTCGCGGCTTCAACCGCATCCGGAAACTTCGCGGCGTGGGCGGTGGCGAGGCCGACGACAGGCCCTTTCGCCGCCAGCGCGGCGCCGATCCCGATAGCCGAATGCGGGCAAAGAAGCTGCCCCGTCTCTTCATATATGCGGCCGATCAGCGCCGCGACCTCAGCCTCGTCGAAGCGAGCCGAGTCGAACTCGCTCCGAAACCGCGCGAGGGCGTCTTCGGAAAGAATGAACCCGGCTGAATTGCCGCCAAGCGCCGCCATCAGCCCGGCGACGGCGGCGCCGTCACGCTCATAAAGATCGAAGAGAAGACGCTCAAAATTCGAGGAGACCTGAATATCCATCGACGGGGAGGTTGTCGGCGCGACGCCGCGCTTCTCGTGATGGCCGGTCGCGACGGTGCGGTGCAAAATGTCGTTGCGATTGGTCGCAATGGTCAGCCGGTCGATCGGCAGGCCCATCCGCTTCGCCACATAGCCCGCGTAGATATCGCCAAAATTGCCGGTCGGAACCGCGAAGCCGATCTTGCGCCCCGGCGCGCCGAGCGCGACGGCGGCGGTGAAATAATAGACGGATTGCGCCAGCACGCGCGCCCAGTTGATCGAGTTGACCGCAGCCAGACGAACGCCGTCACGGAACTCGTGATCGTTGAACATCGCCTTCACCGCCGCCTGGCAGTCATCAAAATCGCCTTCGACAGCGATAGCGTGGACGTTTTGCTCCGTCGGCGTGGACATCTGCCGACGCTGAACTTCCGACACCCGCCCGTGCGGGTAGAGGATGAAGACATCGGCCGCCGCCATCCCGCGGAAGGCCTCGATCGCAGCCGAGCCAGTGTCGCCGGAGGTGGCGCCGACGATGGTCACGCGCGCGCCCCGCCGGGTCAGCGCCGCCTCGAACATCTGGCCGATCAGCTGCATCGCCACGTCCTTGAAGGCGAGCGTCGGGCCGTGATGCAGCTCCAGCGACCAGGTCTCTTCGGCGATCTGGCTCAGCGGCGCGCGAAGACGGTGCCCGAACCCGGCGTAGGCGCGGCCGACCAAAGCCTTGAATTCATCATCGGTGAAGGTCTCGCCGATGAAAGGGCGCATCACCCGGAAGGCGACCTCCTCGTAGGGAAGCCCGGCCAGCTCGGCGATTTCAGCCTCTGTCATCACCGGCCAGGACTCGGGTACGAAAAGCCCGCCGTCGCGCGCCAACCCGGTAAGCATCGCCTGTTCGAAATTGAGCGGCTCGCCGCCGCCACGAGTGGAGATATAGCGCATGAAACCTCGACTAGCCTGATCAGCGAGGTCTATAGCCCCGCTGGCCGGTCGGAACAATCCGCCAGAGCGCCGCGCGGCCCCGCATCGCGCCTAGATCATGCCCGCGAGCATGGCGGGCCCATCGCCATGGCGGGTCTCCAGCCGGGCGCGCATCTTGCGCAGCGCCTGCGCCTCCAACTGGCGCACCCGCTCTTTCGAAAGCCCCAACTCCCCGCCCAGATCCTGAAGCGTGTCCGGCTCCTCGGCCAGCTTGCGGCGCTGGATGATCATCCGCTCCCGGTCGGTCAGCGCCTCGAACGCATCGTCGATCCAGCCCTTCGCGGCTTTGAGATCGGAGGATCGCGAAACTGTCTCCGCTCCAAGCGGCTCCGCGTCTTCCAGCGTGTCGATCCACTCGCGGCCGTCATCGGCCGTCTGGGTCGCGTTCAGTGAAAAGTCGCTGCCGGCGAGCCGCGCCTCCATCATCTCCACATCGCGGAGCGGCACGCCGACCTCTTCCGCAATCTCCACCCGCATCTCATGCGCCGCGCGCCCATCCTCCGCCGGACCTCGCTCACGCTCGATCTTGGCGCGCACCCGGCGAAGATTGAAAAACAGCGCCTTTTGCGAGGAGGTCGACCCGGTGCGCACCATCGACCAGTCGCGCATGACATGGTCTTGAATCGAGGCCTTGATCCACCAGCTTGCGTAAGTGGAGAAGCGCACGCCCCGGTCAGGGTCGAATTTCTCAGCCGCTTTCAAGAGCCCGACCCCCGCTTCCTGAATGAGGTCGGCCATCGGCGCGCCATAGCGGCGATACTTCCAGGCCATGGAGATCGCGAGCCGCATGTAGGCGTTGATCAACCGATGTAGCGACTTGGCGCATCGTTCGTCGCGCCAAGCCGTGGCCAGCGCGCGCTCGGTCTCCGGGTCGAGCAATTCGGCGCGCATCGCTGTGCGCGTAAACGCGGCGTCGGCATGCCTGTCGAGGATCGCCATATCGTCGCCTCCCTGAGTCACAGCGGTGTCCCTTGGGTATGATACGCACGAAACCGCTATTTCGATCATCGGCCGCGGAGAAAATTGAACGGTCTTCACGATTTCTTGACGAGGGCGGCCCATGCGCGCGGTTCGCCACGCGGCGCGCGATAAATTATGAACGGGTTCAACCTCCGCAAAACGGGCGCCAATCCGATGATTGATTTTCACTACTGGCCGACGCCGAATGGCTGGAAAGTCGCGATACTGCTGGAGGAGCTTGCCCTCCCCTACCGACTTCGCATGGTGAATATCGGCGCGGGCGACCAGTTCGCGCCGGAATTTCTGAAGATCAGCCCGAACGCGCGCATGCCCGCGATTCTCGACCATGATGTCGAAGGGCCGCCGGTTCCGGTCTTCGAAAGCGGCGCGATCATGCTCTATCTCGCGGAAAAGGCCGGCCGCTTTCTTCCTGCCGATCCGTTGGGCCGCAAGGAAGCGCTTGAATGGCTGTTCTGGCAGACCGGCAATCAGGGACCGATGGCGGGCCAGCACAGCCATTTCTTGAACTACGCGCCGGACGATATGAAACGGCGCTGCTACGCCTTCGAGCGCTACCGGCGGGAGACGATCCGCTGCCTCGACGTCATGGAGCGGCGTCTGGAAGGGCGCGGCTGGCTGGCGGGGGCGGGGTATTCAATCGCCGACATGATCTCTTTCCCCTGGGCGCTGATCATGAAGGCGATGGAGATCCCGCTCGACGGGCATCCGCGCGTTTGCGACTGGCGCTCGCGGGTCAAACTCCGCCCGGCGGTTCAGCGCGGTGTTGCGTTGGCGAAAGCGGACCGCCTTTCGGCGCCACATGACGCGGCGGCGCGCGCGCGGCTTTTCGGTCAGTAACGGGCGCTGATCAGACCTGATGCGCGCCGTCGGCGAGCGTTCTGACGAAGCCGAGCACATCAGCCGCGCTCTCGCCCGCCCCGATCCGCTCAACGATCGCGGAGCCGACGACGACCCCATCAGCGATGCGGCCAATTTCGGCCGCCCGCGCCGGCGTGCGCACGCCGAAGCCGACGCAGACCGGCAGGCCGGTCGCGGCGCGGATGCGCGCGACCTCGGGCTCTACCGCGCTCGCTTCGGCTTCCGCCGCACCGGTGATGCCGGTGATAGAGACGTAATAGACAAAGCCGGACGTGTTCCGCGCCACCATCGGCAGCCGCGCGTCATCCGTGGTCGGGGTCGCGAGGCGGATGAAATGCAGCCCGGCGGCGGCGGCCGGCAGGCAAAGCTCTTCATCTTCCTCGGGCGGCAGATCTACGACGATCAACGCATCGATCCCGGCCGCGACCGCATCCTTCAGGAACGCCTTCACCCCGTGGGAGTGGATCGGATTGTAATAGCCCATCAGGACGATCGGCGTCGTATCGTCGTCCTTGCGGAACGCCGCCGCCATGGCGAGCACGCCCTTGAGCGTCTGCCCGGCGTTGAGCGCGCGGCCCGCCGCAAGCTGGATCGAGACGCCATCGGCCATCGGGTCGGTAAAGGGCACGCCCAGCTCGATCACATCGACGCCCGCAGCCGGCAGCCCGCGCATGATTTCGAACGAAACCTCCGGGCTCGGGTCGCCGGCCATGATGTAGGAGACGAAGGCGGGGCTGCCCGCCGCCTTGAGCGCGGCGAACTTCTCGGTCAGTCGGGACAAACTGTTCCCCTCTCAAGCGCGATCCTGTGTCGCCCATGGCCATATATCGAAGCTTGCCGCGACGAAAGACGCCCGCGCGAAAAGAGCGCGCTTGAGGGGAGCGGTTGCTTCAGCCGCCCTAGCGCCGGAGCAGATAACTGACGGCGCCAAGCCCTTCGATGATCTCCTGCGTGGCGCGGCTGACGAGGAAGACTTCCTCATCATAGACGCCATAGTAGTAACCATCGCGCGGCGCCCGCAGCCCGTAGCGATCATAGTCACGTATGATGACATATTCGCGGCGGGGCGCTGAGTCCCGGTGGCGCTGGCCCTGGCTATATCCGGAACCGCACCAGCCTTTTTTCGCATGGCCGGGCGGGCAGTGCTTGGGATCAGCCGCCGCCAATTGCGGCGTGGCGGCAATATGCACGGCCGCGACGGCCATGAATACAAATGGGATTCTCATCGGCTTTCTCCTGAACTGCAAGGTCGGAAGAAGGAACGTCGCCAAGGCCCGATCGGTTCCACCAAGGGTCAGTCGTCCTTGCGGAAGAACTTTTTTTCACGCGGCTTGCCGTCCCAGCCGGTCTTGCCGCGGGGCTTGCTGTCCGCGCCCTCACGCGGGCCATCACGATCGCCGCCGCGGAAGGGCTTTCCGCCACCTTCCCGGTCGCCACGAAATGGAGGTTTTCCGCCCCGGTCGCCGCCGCGCGATTCTTCGCGCATTTCCCACTTCTTCAACAATTTCTCATTGAAAACGTCGCGCCCGATCACGCCCTCATTGCACCATAGGCAATGGACGCCGGCGTCATCGGTGGATTCGACCGCCATGCGCATCGAGCCCGAGACGAGGACCACGAGATCCCCAAGTTCATAAGCCATGATGGCCCTTTCTAGATGTCCTGGCCGAGCGCTTCGGCCACGGTGAAGATGTCCTTGTCGCCCCGGCCGCACATGTTCATCACCAACAGATGATCGCGCGGCAGCGTCGGCGCAAGCTTGGCGACATGGGCGAGCGCGTGCGCCGGTTCAAGCGCAGGAATAATGCCTTCCGTCTCGCATGAAATCTGGAATGCGGCCAGCGCTTCCTTGTCGGTGACGGATACGTATTCGACCCGGCCCATGTCGTGCAGCCAGGAATGCTCCGGCCCGACGCCGGGGTAATCGAGCCCGGCCGAGATGGAATGGCCTTCGATGATCTGGCCGTCATCGTCCTGAAGGAGATAGGTCCGGTTGCCGTGAAGCACGCCCGGCCGCCCGCCGGTCAGGCTTGCGGCGTGCTCCATCCGCTCATCGACGCCGTGCCCGCCGGCCTCGACGCCGATCATCCGCACGTCCTTGTCGTCGAGGAACGGGTGAAACAGCCCCATCGCGTTCGAGCCGCCGCCAATACAGGCGACAAGGCTGTCGGGAAGCCGGCCTTCGGCGGCGTGGAGCTGCGCGCGCACCTCCTTGCCGATGATCGACTGGAAATCGCGGACCATCGCCGGATAGGGATGCGGACCGGCGACGGTGCCGATGCAATAGAACGTGTCGCGCACATTGGTCACCCAGTCGCGCAGGGCTTCGTTCATCGCGTCCTTCAACGTGCCGCGCCCGGCGGTGACCGGCACCACCTCCGCGCCGAGCAGCTTCATCCTGAAGACGTTCGGCTTTTGCCGCGCGACATCGGTCGCGCCCATGAATACGACGCATTTCAGGCCGAACCGCGCACAGACAGTGGCGGTGGCCACGCCGTGCTGCCCGGCGCCGGTCTCCGCGATGATCCGGGTCTTGCCCATCCGCCGCGCCAGAAGGATCTGACCAAGCACGTTGTTGATCTTGTGCGCGCCGGTGTGGTTCAGCTCATCGCGCTTCAGATAGATCTTCGCGCCGCCGAACCGCTCCGTCAGGCGGGGCGCGAAATAGAGCGGTGAGGGGCGGCCGACATAATGCGTCCAGAGATCGTCCATCTCCGCCCAGAAGGCGGGATCGTCCTTCGCGCGGCCGTACTCCGCCTCAAGCGCCAGGATCAGCGGCATCAACGTCTCGGAGACGAAACGCCCGCCGAACGAGCCGAACCGGCCGCGCTCATCGGGGCCGGTGCGATAGGAATTGAGCATCTCTGACGCCACGGGCGGGCCTCCTTGCGCAAACGGATCACGAAAGGGGCCTCTTAGCCGGTCGCAGGGTGCGCGTCGATAGGGCGTGATCGCGCCGGGGCGGCGCTGCGCCTCGCGCTACGACGCGAAGCAGGCGTAAACCGCCTGCTCAACCTCGTCATAAATCTCAAGGCAGTTCTCATCCACGAAGGGCAGATGCTGGAGCATGATCACGCAAGCGACGCCAGAAGCCGGGTCGAGCCAGTAATGCGTGTTCAGCACCCCGGCCCAGGACTGGCTGCCGGCGCGGCGCTTGCCGGGGATGTCGGCGGTGTTCATCAGGCAGGCGAGGGAGAATTTGTTCTCCTGCTCGGGGAAGAAATCCACATCCGCCGAAAGCGGCGGCGCAGTGGAGATCATCTTGGTGGCCGAAAGATCGTCGATCTGGTTGGCGAAAAGCATCGCCGCCGTCTGCGGCTGCAGCACGATCTCTCCGTCCAGCGAGCCGTTCATCAGCAGCATTCGCAGAAACCGCAGATAATCCGGCCCCGTAGTGTAAAGCGCGTGGCCCATGCCGTAGAATTCCGGATTGGCGGGCGGCGCGATCTCATGCGGCCTCCAGCCGTCCGGCGTGTGCATATAGGCCTCGACCAGCCGGGCGCGCATGCTTTGCGGAACCTCGAAGCAGGTGTCGGCCATGCCGAGCGGATCGAAGATTCGCTTCTTGCAATAGGCGTCGATGCGCTCACCCACAGCCGCCTCGATCATCTGGCCGAGCCAGTCGACGCCGACGCCATACCCCCATGCCGTTCCCGGATCGAAAGCCAGCGGATAAGACTTCAACGAAGCCTTCAACCCGCTGAGGATGGTCGGCGCGCCGGTCGCCGCCATGTATTTCGCCTGGGGGGCGTTCCAGAACTCATAGACCAGCCCGGAAGTATGGGTCGCCAGATGCCGCAGCGTCGCCTTCGTACGGGGCGCGCGCAAGCGCGGCGTATCGCCATCGAAGCCGTCGAGCACCTGCACGTCTTTCCACTCCGGCAGAAGATCCTCCACCGGCGTCTCCAGCGTCAGCGCGCCATCCTCGATCGCTATGGCGGCCGCGACGGCGCCCACCGCCTTGGTCATCGAGAAGGCGCGAAAGACCGAATCCACTCTCATGTGGTCGGGGCCGCCGAGCGCCCTCGCGCCCGCCGCGCCTTCATAGACGACGCCTTCACGCGACGCGACGGAGACGACGATTCCGGGGGTGCGACCGGCGGCGATGCTGGTCTTGAGAATCCGGTCGATAGGGTGCATGGCGTCCTCCGTTTTTCATTCTGGGGAGAGTGCCGAAGCGCCGGTCAGGAGTCGAGCGCGCGCTTGAAACCCGCATGACTTGCGCGATAGCCGAGCCGTTCATAAAACGCGTGCGCGCGCGGGCGGCTCGTGTCGGACGTGAACTGGATCAGCGTGCACCCGGCGGCCCGCGCCCGCGCCTCCGCATCCGCCATCAGAAGGGCGCCGACGCCCTGGCCGCGCAGCGGCGAGGCGACACGCACCGCCTCGATCTGGGCGCGCCGCGCGCCGCCGCGCGACAGGCCGGAAATGAAGGTGATCTGATAGGTGGCGACGATCACGCCAGCCAACTCGCCAACCAATACCATGTTGGCTGGCTCCGCCGCCATGGCGTCGAAGGCCCGCTGATAAGGGGCGAGCGCGGCAGCCTCCCTCCCGGCGCCAAGTTCGTCATCGGTCAGAAGCATGACGATGGCGGCGATGTCGCCGCGCTCCGCTTTTCTGAAAACTGGCTTCACGCCAGCGCAGCCGCGATGAAGGCCCGGATCATCGCCAGGTCCTTCTCTCCCGGCCGGCTCTCGACGCCGGAGGAGACATCGACCTGCGCCGCGCCGGTGAGCCGAATGGCTTCGGCTACATTCGCCGCGTTCAACCCACCCGCCAGCATCCAGGGACGCGACCATGCGCGCCCCTCGATCAGACGCCAGTCGAAGGCCAGGCCGTTGCCGCCGGGGAGCGCGCCGCCGGGCGCCGGCTTCGCGTCGATCAGGAATTGGTCCGCCACCGGCGCATAAAGCTCGACCTGCGCAAGGTCGGCTTGGCTGGCGACGCCGATCGCCTTCATCACTGGCAGGCCGGTGCGGGCGCGGATGGCGGCGACACGGCGCGGCGGCTCGGCGCCATGAAGCTGGACCATGTCGATCGGCAAGGTCGCGAGCGTCTCCACCAACGTGTCGTCAGGGTCGACGACGAGCGCCACCTTCATCGGCCCTGGCGGGGCGGCGGCGGCGAGCGCGCGCGCTTCCTCCGCCGTCACGTTTCGCGGGGATTTCGGAAAGAGCACGAAGCCGAGATAGCGCGCGCCCGCATCCACCGCCGCCGTCACGGCGCCGGGCGTGCGCAACCCGCAGATCTTGACGTTCATCCCGGTTCAGCGGGCCGGCAAGGCTGGCAGATCGTCATCCTTGTCATCCGCCAGCTCATCGACCTTGGCCTTCAGCGCCGCCGCCTCCCGGCGGGCTCTGCGCGCCGCGCTGCGGACATGGCCTTCGCGCATCCATTCGCGCGCCGCGCCAAGCAGGAAGCCGACAAGGCCGCAGAGCAGCCCGAAAACGAAGAGCGGCAGCACGACCGCGGGCGATGTGGAGACGCCATATTCCGAAAGATCAGGCCAAAGCCTGACTGATATGTCGCCGCTATTGGCCACCGCCAGCACGCCGATCAGGACAGCCACGATAAACGCGACGGCGAATTTGATCTTCCGCAAGTTTGTCTCCCGCCGGGGCGCGGCCCGGTCAGCTGTTCATCCGGTCCCGAAGATCCTTGCCGGACTTGAAGAAAGGCGCCCGTTTCTCGGGCACGTCCACCGCTTCCCCGGTGCGGGGATTGCGGCCCTGCCGCGCGTCGCGATGCTTGACCGAAAACGCGCCGAACCCCCTCAGCTCAACCCGATCGCCCCGCGCGAGCGCAGCGGTGATCTCGTCGAACACCGAAGCGACGATCCGCTCCACGTCCCGCTGGAAGAGGTGCGGGTTCTCATCCGCCAGTTTCTGGATCAGCTCCGATTTTATCATTAGCGTTCCCTTTGCCCGGCGGCGGAATCGTCTTTCAATGCTCAAGAATTGCACAAGCCGGAGCGAGCGGTCAATAACGCAAGCCACTATGAAATCCAGCACTGATAGGAGCATAGCGGGATTCAAGGGCCGCAGGCCGCAATCGGGGGACGATCCGGATTCCGATTTGCAGCCACAGCGTGATTTCAATCATTCAGAGCCGATCGGAAATGCGCTAACCTCGCCGGACGGAAGAGGGAGGAAACCGATGCTCGCATATGTCCCGGGCTGGCTGGTGAAGCTGGTGTTCGGCCTGATCAGCCGGTCCGCATGGCTATCCGCCATCGTCAACCGGCTTTTGATCAGGATGATCATCGGCGTGGCCCGGAGGCGGCCGCATCCTTTCGGCACGCTGCATGACTATACGTCCTGGCGCTCGCTCACCGATCGGCGCTGGAGCGCGCGTCACCTTCCCGCGGATATCCGCGCCAACTATCCGCCCGTCGACGATCTTCTTGAATTGTTCAGACGGCCGGACGGAGAGCAGAAACTGTGCCCGAAATCGACATGCCTCTTCCCGGCTTTTGCGCAATATCTGACTGACGGCTTCATCCGCACCGAGACGGATGAGACGATCCCCGACCGGTTGAAGCGCAACACCTCCAACCATGAAATCGACCTTTGCCCGCTCTATGGCCGCACATCCGATCAGACCATGGCCCTGCGGCTGCTGGACGAGACGCCGGGCCGGCGCGGCCGGTTGAAGTCGCAGATGGTAGAAGGCGAGGAATTCGCTCCCTTCCTCTACAAGGACGGCGAAATCGACCCGCAATTCGCCATACTCGACAAGCCGCTCGGCGCTTCAGACCTGAAGGATGAGCGCGCGGCCCTGAAGGAGACGCTGTTCGCCTTCGGCGGCGACCGCGCGAATTCCGCGCCGCATGTGGCGATGATCAACACGCTCTTCCTGCGCGAGCATAACCGCCTCGCCGCCCTCCTCGAGCGGGGGCATGGCCACTGGGATGACGAGCGCGTGTTCGAGACGGCGCGCAACACTGTCATCGTGATCTTCCTCAAGGTGGTGATCGAGGATTACATCAATCACATCGCGCCGCTGCCCTTCCAGCTCAGGGTGGACCCGACCGTCTCCTGGCGCGCGGAGTGGAACCGCACCAACTGGATCACCACCGAGTTCAGCCTGCTCTATCGGTGGCATTCGCTGGTTCCTGACGAGGTCGAGTGGAACGGGGTGAAGGCGCCGGTCGCTTCGACATTCATGAACAACCGACCGTTGCTGGAAGCGGGGCTGCGGCGCGGCTTCCATGACATAAGCGGCCAGCGTGCCGGCGCGCTTGGCCCGTTCAACACCACGGCGTCGCTTGTCCGGGTGGAGCGCGCCTCGATCGAGCAGGGCCGGGCGACTGCCCTGGCCGGCTATCCCGCCTATCGCCAGTATGTCTCGCTTTCCAGGCCTTCGAGCTTTCAGGAGGTCTCTTCCGACCCGGCGGTGGTCGGGATTCTTGAGCGCTGCTACGACCGCGTCGAAGACGTCGAGTTCTTCGTCGGGCTTTTCGCCGAGGACCGGGCGAAGAACTCGCCGCTGCCGCCGCTGATCCTGAAGATGGTGGCGCTCGACGCCTTCTCGCAGGCGATGACCAATCCGCTGCTTTCAGAGCATGTATTCAACGAAGACACTTTCGCCCCCGAAGGCTGGGCGGCCATAGCGCAAACCGCATCCCTGCGCGATCTGGTGCTGCGCAACAGCGCCGGCGACGGCGATAACGGCTTCATCGGCATGACCTGGCCGGAATGGTCGTTCGAAACCTGAACCGGCCGGCCAACTCGGCGCCACAACGAAAAACGGCGGCCCGAAGGCCGCCGTTTC
>JBBDTD010000342.1:0-2334 GCA_040904645.1 Paracoccaceae bacterium | reverse complement strand
GCGGGCGAGCTGATGCTCGCGCAGCTGGAATTGCCCCCCGCGCTGGTGCGTGAAGCTTTCGCCGCCCAAAAAGCCGCCGGCGGCGCGACCATGCTGAACGCCGCCCCGGCGCTGGCCGTTCCGGGCGACCTTTTCGCGCTCTCGGATTATCTGGTCCTGAACGAGACCGAGCTTGCGACCTATACCGATCGCGCGCTGAAGGCTGACGCGCCCGCCTCCGTCGTGAAAGCGGCGGCGCTTGAGTTGCGCCGCCCCGGGCAGAAGCTGATCGTCACGCTGGGCGCGCGCGGCGCGCTGGCCGTCGATGGACGCGGCGCGCTCTCGATCCCCGCCCGCGCCGCGCAGGCGCGCGACACCACCGGCGCCGGCGATTGTTTTTGCGGCGCTCTGGCGGCCCGGCTGGCGGAGGGCGCCGCGCTGACGGATTCGCTGGAATTCGCCGCCGCCGCCGCCGCGATCAGCGTCACCCGCGACGGCGCCGCGCCTTCAATGCCGGATCGGGCGGAAATCGACGCGGCGCTGGCCTGAGCGGAATATTCAGAACCTCAGTTCCTGCCGCAGCCGGCGCCGCCAGCCGACCCGCCGGCCATAGCGCCGCGCCCAGGGCCGCGCGAAACGAACGCCCTGATCGAGCAGAAGATTGGCGTCCTCCGCGAAGCGTTCGCCATAGGCGCCACAGAACCATTCGGGGCGCGCGATTTCATCGGAGGGGTTGATGCGCCCGGTCATCAGATCTGGCCGACGCGCGCCCCGGCTGAGCCCAAGATGCGCCTCCACGCGCCGCAGCGCCTTTTCCGGGCGATTGGAAATATCGCGATAGTCGATCACCAGGACGTTTTTCCGCGGTATGGCGGCGTAGATGCGCGCCAGATGGGCGCCATAATCGCCGTCGCCGGCCAATTTGAACTGGTCGACGAACGCCTTCACTTCGTCCGCGCCCATCGCCGCGAATTCGTCCAGCTTGCCGATAAATCTGGCGTGGAACTTGGCGTGCGACCAGAGCCGCTCGCAGGGCTCACGCAGAATATAGACGATGCGGACCTCATCGGCGAAATGGGCGATCCGCGGCCATGTCTCAGCCGGCGTCAGGGAGGTAGAGGGGCTGAAATCGCAGGCCCATGCGCCTTCGGGCATGCCAGCGAACAAACCTCGATACCAATGGTCGGTGATCCGGCCGCTGGCGAAACGCTCATACCAATGGATCGCGGCGGCGCCTTCGTCCTGCTGTGCGAACCAGACGAATTTCTGCTCAGCCGCGTCCAGCTTCCTGTCGGGGTCATCGCGCATCGCGCGCATGATCTCCAGCTTGCGATTGCGGGCCAGCGGGGTGAGCCGGTTGAAGGCGCCATATTTAGAGAAAAAGTAGTTCAATTCCTTCTCTGGCGTGAACCAGAGATCCGGATGGGCTTCCAGATTGCGGTAGAGCCATGTCGTGCCGGTTTTCGCCGCGCCGACGCAGAGGAAGAGCTTCTTCATCCGAATCTCTTACCCGCGCAGCGCCGCAGTGTTCAATCCCAGGGCGCGCGCGGGTCAGCGCGGCGGTCGCGCTCCTCCGCGTCGGACATCGCCCAGTTCACCAGCCCGAGGCCCGATCGCGCGAGGCTGCCCTGGGTCCAGTTGTCGCTCATTTTCATCCTCTGCATTTCCCCCCAGAGGCGAAGCGGATTGACCAGCCGTGTCGGATCGCGAAGCGCGATCTCCACTTGGCCCGTCTGATGCGCAAGGGCGCGCACCGCCCGCACCTCCGCGCGTCGGGGTTGGCCGGCGAAGCGTGCGAAACGCCGCTGGAGGAGCGCCGCGACCTCCTCCAGGTCGCCGGGGGCGCCATGAAAGTCGCCGATCATTCGCAACGCCCGCTCATGGATGCGGCGGCGCAATTCCAGGAGCGGCGCACGCGCCGCGTCGTCATAAGGGCTTGGCGCGAAATCAGGGGCGCCGCCTATGTAACCGCGAAGCCGGCCGCGCGACGGATCGACGAGAAACGGCTCGATCCAGGCGAAGTTCCAGGTGGCCCAGCGGGCGGAACGGCGGCGATGGTCGAGCGCGACGCCGGGATGAATGCGGATTTCGGGATGGACGCGCCGCGTGTTGCCGTTGAAATAGCGGCTGGTCAGCAGAAAAAGAAAATCGATCCCGCGCCCTTCGGCGGGCCGGTCGAAATAGAGGCTGGACAGCTGCACCGCGAAGGTGCCCGAATAGCCGATATCGACCGCGACGGCGGCGACCGGGTCCAGAACCCCCTTCGCCGCAAGGTAATCCTCCACCTGCGCACGCCCGCTTTCGAGCGCGCTCAACAGCGGCGCCGCTTCCTCCGGCTCGTCAAGAATCCGGTGT
>JBBDTD010000341.1:0-14298 GCA_040904645.1 Paracoccaceae bacterium | reverse complement strand
AAACGAAGCAGCGCAGGGCGCCGAGGGCGCATCCGATTTCGGCACCCTGATCGGCGCGCCCGATGGCGCCGTGATCATGGCGTCCGCGCCGCGCGAAAGCGCCAGGCTCCGGCCCGGTGGGGGCATTGTCGCAGTCGCCCCGGTTCGGGTGGAGATGCCGCAAGAGCCGACGAAAACGTCTCCAGCACAACAGGATGAGACGCAGGAGATAACAATCGCCGCAGGCGCGCCGTCCGCCGCCGCCCCTGCGGAGAAAGCACCGGCGCCCGCGCTCACACCAGCGCCAGCGGAAGCGAGCGCACCCGCAGAAGCGGTGAAAGCGAAGCCGAAGATCGCGCCCGTCAACCTGGAGGAGCCTGCGGCTGACCTGGCCTTGACCGAAGCGCCGCCCGCTGTCGTCGAAGAAATGGCGCCGATTGAGAGGGGCGACAAGCCAGAGGCGGCGAACGCGCCGGTGGTCAGCCTCGTCGCCCGGCCCGGGCAGGCCGTCGGCGTTCAGCCATCCGCCAGTCGCCCCGCGGCTGAACTCGCTGGCGCTGCGCTGCGCGAGCCGGGCGAGATGGCGCCTCCGCGCGCCGCGCCGGCCGCAGAAACCCCGCACGAGGCCGCTCCCAAAATCGCGCCGCAGACCCCACCCACCCCGCCGCAACCAATCCGCATGCAACCAGCGGACGTCATCGCGCCGGTCGTCGCCGATGTCTCGACCGCGTTCGATCCGCTGGCCCCGGGCGCGACGATCCGGGAAAGCGCGGCGGCGCCCGGCCAGATCGCCTCCGCTATGCCGCCGCCCGTTGCGGAGGCGCGCCAGATGGCGCAAATCGCGGCGCAGATCAGCTTCGCGGCCGGTCGCGGCGTCGATGAGCGGGTCGAAATCCGGCTCGACCCGCCGGAGTTGGGGCGGGTCCGGCTTTCGTTCACGATGACGGATGACGGTGTCGCGGCGCTGGTCAGCGCGGATCGGCCCGAAATCGTCGATCTGATGCGACGCCACGCCGAGGTCTTGCACCGTGATTTGACCGCCGCCGGTTATCGGAACGTTACGCTCGATTTCGGGCCCTCTGACCACCCCGGAGACGAACGACCGCAGGCCGAAAGTGGCGAGTGGGGACAATCGACGCGCGCAGAGGACGGTGCGGCGCCGGCGGCGCACTGGCGCGCCTATGTCTTGCGCGATCGACTCGATATCAGGCTTTAGGAGGATTTTAGCATGGTTGAGGCTGCAAGCTCCGCGACCGGAATCAACAGTGATTTCAAGACATTTCTGACGCTCCTGACCACGCAGTTGCGCAATCAGGATCCGATGAACCCACAGGACTCGACCCAGTTCATCGCACAGCTGGCGCAGTTTTCCGCTGTCGAGCAACAGGTCGCGAGCAATGACAAGCTTGACGCGATTCTCAACGCGCTGGGCGGGCAGGGGCCTGCGGTGCTCGCTCCTTGGCTCGGCGCGAGGGTCGAGGCGGCGGCGGCGCTCAGTTTCGATGGTGCGCCGATCGAGCTTTCGGTCGATCCTGCGCCGGGGGTGACGGCGGCGACGCTGATCGTAAAAACGGAGGCCGGGCTGGAGGTGGCGCGCTTCGCCGCCGACCCGCAGGCGACATCGTTGATCTGGGATGGTTCGGTCAGCGGCGGTGTCGCGCCTGAGGGCGCGTACCGGTTCACGCTTGAGCGGATGGCGGGGCAGGAACAACTGCCCGACGCCGATCCGCGTGGTTACGCTTCGGTCGTGGAGGCGCGCATGGCGGGTGGCGGCGTGGAACTTCTGCTCGACAGCGGCGACACGATCGCCGCCGAGGATGTCGCGGCGATCAGGTCGGGCGGGACCGTCGATTGACCTGAAGCCGCGCTATTGCGCGGCCTCAACGTTTCAATGCCTCAAAGGTCCTGACGGATGACATTGGTCAGAAGGACGGACCGCACGTGCGACCCGAGAACGCTGCGCGCCGTCGCCGCCAGCGCCGCGCGAAGATCATCCATCACCCTCGGCTCCGTGAAAACGCCTGAAAACCCACCCGATTGCGCATGGGTGAAGAGGACGCGCAGGAATTCGTCGCGCAGCTTCGGCTCCTGCTCGAACACGTTGTCGACGCCGCCCGCGTCGATCTCCACCGCCATCGAGATCACCATCAGCGCCTCGACCTTTTCGTCGTTGACGACGGGGACAACGAATTGCCGGTCGAGTTTCACATATTCCGTCGAAGACGAGACGGCGTGTACCGGTTCAGGCTCTTGCGGCTTCGCTTCCGCGTGGCTCGCGCCCGCCTCCTCGGGTTCGGCCGGCTCATGGGGCTTCATCGCGTTGCCCGCGAAAAGGCCGCCGCCAAGGCCGATCAGGGCCAGAACCAGGGGAATGAGCAGTTTTTTCATGGCGCGCGGCTCCTAGAAGGGAAGGATGATGTCGGCGACCTGCTGGCCGTAGCGCGGCTGCTGCACATCGGTGATCTGGCCGCGGCCGCCGTAGCTGATCCGGGCGTCGGCGATCTTGTCATAGGTGATCTCGTTAGCACGGCTGATGTCCTCGGGCCGGACGACGCCATGCACACGCAAATCGCGAAGCTCAAAATTCACCCGCACCTCCTGATTGCCCACAATGATGAAATGCCCGTTCGGGAGCACATCGGTCACGGTGGCGGCGAGGCGGAGCGTGATCTCCTCGGCGCGCTTCACTGAGCCGGCGCCGGTGCTTGAGGAATCGGACGTGATATCGGCGGCGGGCGAGAGGCTGATTCCGGTCAGATCGTCGATCAGGTCCGGCAGCCCGAAGAGCGCATCGACAGAAAGATCCTCCCCCGCGGAGCGTGAGCGTTTCGTGGCGTTGTTGATGCTGGCCTCCTCGTCGATCTCGATCACAACCGTCAGGATGTCGCCGCGGCCCTGCGCCCGCCGGTCGCCGAAAAGCGAGGCCGGACCAGACCGCCAGAGCGACGCGGATCGCATCGGAACGCCCCCGGCGGACGGCGCGCGCATTGCTGCGATCTCGGCCGGGCCGGGCGTGGCGAGCGCAATCCGCTCCGCCGTCACCGGCATTGGCGCGGTCATCGCCTGCCCCGGCGGCGTGAAGGGCGGGGGCTGCCCGATGTGATCGAGCCGGCCGCACCCGGCGGCGGCGGCGAGAATGGCGAGCGCGGTGGCAAGATGGGCGTTCATGTTCACCTCGAAACGATGACATCGCCGACGCCGGCGATGCTGCCTGTGACGACGGAGCGGGACGAAAGATTCATCACCCTGACACGCTCGCCGAGAGCCCCGCGATCGAGCGCGCGGCCCTCGGTCGCGATGTGCAGCGAGCCGCTGTCGAACCGCAACCGGACGATCGCGTTGCGTTCCACCAGGGCGGGGGGGGCGAGGTCGCCGGCCCGGATCGGGCGACCTTCATAGATGGTCACCCGCGCCTCCATCCCCTCAGCTTGCGCGGGGTCGGTGATGGCGCCGGGAATGGCGGCCTTGGCCAGACGGAAGTCGCCGACGCCGACAACCGTCTTGGCGAGAATGGCGCGGGCCGCGACAAGGCTTTCCGCCGAGGCTGGCCCGCCGAGCGCAAGCGCCGCGCAGGCGAAGAGAAGCCGTTTCATCGGATCTGCACGGTCGCGCCGAGCATCTGATCGGCGGCGGTGATGACCTTGGCGTTCATTTCATAGCCGCGCTGCGCTTCGATCAGCTCGGTGATCTCACGCACGGCGTCCACGCCGCTCTCTTCGAGAAAGCCCTGCCTGAACCGTCCACGCCCGTCGGTGTCGGCGTCGCCGATACTCGGCTGTCCGGATGCGGCCGTTTCACGAAAGAGGTTGCCGCCGATGGCCTCCAGCCCCTTCTCGTTGACGAAGCTCGCCAGCGTCAGGCGGCCGAGAATCTCCGAATCGACCTGATCGTCGAAGCTGGCGATCACTTCGCCATCGGCGTTGATGGTGATGCCGCGGGCGTCTTCCGGGATGGTGATCTCGGGGATCAGCGGATAGCCTTCGGTGGTTACGATCTGCCCGTCGCCGGTCCGCTTGAGGCCGCCGTCGCGCGTATAGGCCGATATGCCCGAGGGCAGTTCCACCTCGAGATAGCCCGCGCCTTCAATGGCGATGTCCAGATCGCCGCCGGTCTGGCGCAGCGAGCCCTGGCCGACATCCATCGAAACAGCGGCTGTGCGGACGCCGAGGCCGAGCTGAACGCCGGTCGGCAGGATCGAGCCGTCGGAGGCGTTGATGGCGCCGGGCTGGCGCACCTGCTGATAGTGCAGGTCGGCGAATTCCGCCCGACGAGGATTGTAGGCGGTGGTGCTCATGTTGGCGAGATTGTTGGCGATCGTTTCGACCCTTGTCTGCTGGGCCTCCATGCCGGTTGCGGCGATGTCGAGTGCGCGCATGCGGATTCTCCTGTGCTCGCGTTATGGTGCGGCCTTTTCGGGCCTGAATTTCAGGCAGGCGTTCAACCGGCGGCGCCGATCACGCGGATCGCCTGGCTGATGCGGTCGTCTTCGGCGGTGAGGAAGTTCTGACCCATCTCATAGGACCGCTGGACTTCGATCATCCGCGCGATCTCGCGAATCGGGTCGACATTGCTCTTCTCGACGAAGCCCTGAAAAACGCTTGCCTCCTCCGCCGGGATCAACGGCTCGTTTGTGGTGAAGAGCCCGGAATCGCGCCGTGTGAGCTGGGTCAGGTTTGCAACGGTGACCAGCCCGATCCGGCCGACCGGCTGGCCATCAGCAGAAAGCGTGCCATCGGTCGCGATTGCGATCTCGCGCGCGTCGGGCGGCGCGAAAATCGGCGCGCCGCCTTCATCGAGCAGCCGGTTTCCATCGCGGGTCGCCAACTCGCCATCTTGGTTGCGCGCGAATGCGCCGGCCCGGCTGAGCGCGGGGCCCTCGGGCGTTTCGATCATGAAGAACCCGTCGCCCTCGATCGCAAGGTCCAGCGCGCCGCCGGTCGCATGGAGCGCGCCCTGGCTGAAATCTGTCACCCGCGCCCGCGCGGCCGTTTGCGCGACGCTGCCGCCAACCGCCGCCATCCGGTCGACCATCTCGGCGAAGATCGCCCCCTCCCGCCGAAACCCGTCGGTGGAGAGATTTGCGATGTTGTTCGCGATGATCTGCATGTCCTTCAGCAGCCCGGACTGGCGCGAGAGCGTCACATAGCCTGGGTTATCCATCGTTCAGGGCCTCCTCGATAACCGCGCGTACGGCGCGCGATGCGTCCATGACTGATTGCGCAGCGCCGAGGGTCACTTCCCCCTCAACACGCGGCGGGTCGAAAAAGGCGGCGGCGGCGCCTGGCGCCCCGGGGGCCGCCGCGACCTCCAGAGATGGCCGCGTGGCGACCCCCGCCTCCGGTCCAGCCATGAAGGCGGCGAGAAGGCGGTGTTCGGGCGTCCCGGCGGCGGAGGCTTCCGCCCAGGCGCCGGCGCGAAGTGCAAGCTCGGCGCGCGCTTCGGCGCCGCCGTGGTCGCCGCCGGCTTCCAGCCCCGCAAGCGTTTTCATCGCGGCCGCGGGCCGCTCGGCGACTTCTTCCGCCGCGGCGCGGAGCCGGGCGGCCTCAACGCCTTCCAACCCATCGAGCGCCTTGAACGCCTCGGCCTCGTCGCCCAGGGCGATCCTTGCGCGCGCCGCCGCCCGGCGGCTTCCAGGCGCGCCGCGTTGCAGCGCGGGATCGAGTATCGCCAGCGCCCCGTTAGCCAGGCCGATTCCCGTCATCTCTTCGGCGATGCGCCTGCGCGCCGCGTCGCCCGCCATGTCGGTGGAGATGTCGTCGCGATGCGCGAGCACAGCGCGGACATAGGCGAGCTGGCCGGTTTCGGCCGCGCTCGCATCCTCCAGCGCGGCGTGGCCGGCATCGCGCAGGATGATGGCGTTGGACGGCGTGCGCGCCAGCGCCTCACGCACGGTGGCCAGCGCCGGGCCGAGCCCTTCCGAACGCGCGCGCGCGCGAATTTCGGCGATCTTGAGCGCCCTCGCCATTGGCCCGCCGCGGGCGATGAACGCGGCTTCCGCCAACGCCTCTGTCAGCTCGGTGTCGATGGGTGCGCCGCGCCTGATCCGGCTGTCGAGCAGCAAGAGCAGCGCTTCGCGCGCTTCGGGCAGGTCGCGCCGGCCGAGGCGGAGGAAAAGTGCTTCCGCCGCCTCCGTTTCGTCGCTGAGGATCATAAGCCTGGCGCGGGCGAGGTCGACGCCCGGGCCATGATCGCCGGGAACTCGGCGCAGAAGAAGATCGATGCGCCGCGCCGTCTCGATCTCGCCCCGGTTGGCGAGGTTGGTCATCAAGGGCGGGCCAAGCAACAATCGAAGCGGAACCGGGGATTCCGCGAGCGCCTTGATCATCGCGTCGGTGACGGCAGCGGTCGCAGCCTCGGCCGCATCCGGTTGGGCCGGCGGCTGAAGCCCCGACGCCAGGAACCAGATCGCGGCCTGCCCCGAGCAGGGGCCGGCCGTAGCGATCGGCCCGTTGGGCGCTGGCGTGCGGCCGCCGGCGATTGCAGCCAGATCGCGCAGCAGGTCGGGGTCATCGATAACAGCGCCGTAAAGATCGATCACCGCGCGGGCTTCGACGCCGAATCCGGCGACGATGTAGAGGCGGGCGAGGTCCGTGGCGGCGCCGGGCTCGGGATTGTCGAAATCATCGAGAAGCGAAGCGGAAAGCCGCGCATGTTCGGACGAGAAACGAGCGGCGTCGGGCCATGAGGGCGCGTCGAGCCGCGCGTCGGCGATGCAGGGTGCGCGATCCACGATGGTGTCCGAGCGATCCGCAGGAAAGTCGCGGTCGATCGCGGTGCGGGCCCGGACCAGAAGCTCCATCGCCGCGACGGTCGATGGCGGCTCGGCCAGAGCGGGTGGGGCGGGCTCCGGCGCGGGGGCGGGGATTTTGGCGGCCAGGTCGGGCTCCGGATCACGCTGGCGCTTGCGCATCGGCTCATCGGGGGCAGGGGGCGCGGCTGCGGCGGCCTCAGGGGAGCTGAATTCAAGCAAGCCTTGGTCAGCGGCCCGGGAAAGTTGCTCAAGCAGACGCTGGCGCGCGATGACGATCTCTTCCGCGGGCGGCTCAGACAGATCATCGGGTGCGGCCACCAGCGCCGCCGCGACGGGATCGAGCGCAGGGGTGGCCGAGCGCCCGCGCGGCGCAGGTGAGAAGCGCGGAGCAGTCGCCCCCGCATTGCCGGCGATGCGTGTGCGGGCGGTCTGATCGTCCTCAAGCTCAAGCGGGTCGTCCTTAGAGCCGGCAGGCGTGGACGGGTCGCGAAACTCGATCGCCAGAACGCCGCCGGAGATTCGCGCGGCGTAGTCGCAATCGCAGTTCAGAAGGAAACGGAGCCTGGTCGCGGCCTCGCCGGGCATCGGCCGCGCGCTCACCACCCGCCGCGCCAGCGCGCCTGGAAAGATCTCCGTCAGGTCGAACTCGGTCCCGGCCCCGTCGGCGACGAGGTCCACCTGGCGCGGTCCGGTACGCTCGATCTCGAACCCGGCTTCGCCGAGGTCGATCCGCAATTGGCTGGCGTATGCGATGTCGGAGGCGCGGATCCGGATCGGCCCATCGGCCGCATATCCCGGATGCGCGCAGAGCGCCGCCGCCAGTCCGAGGAATGTCGCGCGCCCCTTCATGTCGCGGCCTTGACCGCCTGAAGCGCGTCACTGAGTGCGCCGAAGCTGGGGCGATAATCGTGCGGCGTGTTCTGCCGGCCGACCTCCACACAGATGTCCGGCGCGTGATTATAGAGGTTCGCGACCAGAACCTCGCGGATCAGCGTGTAGAAATTCTGCTCCGAGTCGACAACGGCTTTCACCCGCGTCGCGAATGGGCCGACAAGCCCATAGGAGAGGAAAACGCCGAGAAAAGTGCCAACGAGCGCGCCGCCGATCAATCTGCCGAGCACCTCAGGCGGCTGATCTATCGAGCCCATGGTCTTGATCACGCCGAGCACCGCAGCGACGATGCCGAGCGCGGGCAAGCCGTCCGCCATGGTCTGAAGCGCGTGGCTGGCATGGAGCGCATGATGGCGAATAGCCTCCAGCCGCTTGTCGAGCACTTCCTCGACCTGATTCGGGTCGTCATAGTTCATCGAGCCGGCGCGCATCGTGTCGCAGATGAGGTCGACCGCGTCATGATCGGAAAGAATCTTCGGATATTTCTGAAAAATCGGGCTTGAGTGCGGCTCTTCGATATGAGCTTCGATATCCACCGGGTTGGCGCGGGCGATGCGGATCAACGCGAACAGGAGGCACAGCAGATCCTGATAGTCCGCGTCGCTCCAACGCGAGCCTTTGAACACCTTGCCGAGCGCTTTCACCGTCGATTTCACATCGGACATGCTGTTCGCGACCAGGAACGCGCCGATGGCGGCGCCGCCGATCATCATCATCTCGTAAGGGAGCGTGGCGAGGATGATCTTCATCTTGCCGCCGGCGATCAGATAACCGCCGAAGACCATGACGAAGGTGAAGATGATGCCGACGATGCCGATCATGCGATTTCCTGCCAGTTCGGGGGCCGCAGAGACGCCAGCGCGTTTCCGCCTGCGCCTGATACTTCTCGTGGGGCGAGCTTAAGAAACCGCCAACGACCATTGAATGAGTGGGCCCCGGTCATTTTTTCGGAGCCGTCGCGTTCTGGCCGGCGATGTGAACGGTAATCGCATAGGCTTTTTCGGGAGAGACCGTCGCGAGGATGCCCGCGGCCGGCTCGTTATCCATGCGGGTGAGAAGGCCTGCGGCGAAGGCGACGTCCATGCTTTCGAAGATCGGCCCGGCGCGTTTGTCATCCATGGACTGGAAGGCGGCCACGAGTTTTTCGACATCCTTGTCCGCGGCGCTGTCGGCGAAGCGCAGCAGCTCGCCCAGCCGCGTTTCCGCCTCTTCCAGCCGCGCCATCTGTTCCCGAAGCTTGGCCTCCGCCGCTTCGATCACCTTGGCTTTGGTCGCGAGTTTCCTTCCCTGCTCGTCAAGCTGCGCCTCACGCTCACGAAGCGTGGCGAGGAGCGACGCGAGGTCGCTATGATTTGCGATGGCTGGTGAAGCGGTGGTCACGGCAGGCTCGGTTTCTGACGTGGCGCCAAGGCGCGGCAATTCCAGCGCGAAGGCGCTGGCCGGATCGGCGATCCGCGCTATCGCGGACAGCATGAAGCAGCCGGAAAGCATCAGCATCGCGGGCCGGCCGCGCCGTGGCGGGGTGCCGGCGCGGGTCACGTTACCGGCGCTCCGCCTTCGCCCGAGAGCGCGGCGATCAGCCGACGCGCGAGCGATTCGTGATCATCGCTCTTGCGCGCGGCGAGCGCGGCGCCGACCGCCGCGTCCATCTCCGAAGCCGCAGGCTTGGCGGCGGCGATCGCTTTCTTGGCTGCGGGCTTCGCGCGCGCCGCCGTCTGAGGCGGTGATTTGGCGGCCTCCGCGCGCGACC
The DNA here is from genome assembly GCA_040904645.1 of Paracoccaceae bacterium. Lineage (GTDB taxonomy): Bacteria > Pseudomonadota > Alphaproteobacteria > Rhodobacterales > Rhodobacteraceae > Pikeienuella. The sequence continues at coordinate 4,927 of JBBDTD010000341.1, read as the reverse complement.
TTCGCGCGGGCGTCCGTGATTTCGGCGCGGGCGCAGGCGTGGGCTTTGGCGCTGGCGCGGCTTCCCGCGCTGCGGTCTTGGCCGAGAGAGCGAGCGCCGCGGCCTGTTCACCGGCGGCTTCTGTCGCGGTTTCGAGCCGGGCGAGCGCCGCTTTTGCAGCCGAGAGCCGCGCATCGAGGTCGCCGGAGGCGGCGGCCGTCGCCTGCCTGGTTCTGACGAGCGCGGCGTTCATGTCGTCGACCTGCGCCGACATCGCGGTGATGGCCTTGCCGAGCCCGCCATCCATCTGCCCAAGCCGGCGCAGCCGGCGTGAAAGCACAAGACAGTAGAGAGAGGCCACGACAGCGGCGATGATCAGCAACCCATCAGCGATCAGCTCCATAAACGACTCCTATTTCAGAACGAAGGACGTGATCAGCAGATCGCGCGGCTCCACCGGGGCCGAAACGGCCCTGATCCGGCGCAGCAATTGCGCGCGAAGGCGGATCGTCGCGCTTGGCGATTCGATATCCGACTCTTCGACCACGCGAAGGAAGGTATTGACGACATCGAGAATCCGCGGGCGCAGCGTCTCGAACACGGCGGCGTCTTCTGGTCGCGCCTCGATCTGAAGCTCGATCACCAGGAACCGCGCGGTCGCGTTCGGTCCGAGGGGGATCACCACCTCACCCACCGGCACAAAGGCGGGCATGTCAGCGCGCGCTTCGCCATGACTGTGCGCCGCAGCGTGGCCCTTGTCGTCCTTCGTGGCGCCATGGGGAAGCGAAACCATCCCGGAATAGGTCGCGAAAAAACCACCGCCGCCGAGCAGCAGGGATAGGACGGCTCCAGTTAACAGGGGCGCGCGGGAACGCTTCGCCACTGGTTCCGGGGCGATCTCGTCGAGCAGATCAATCGTGTCTGGTTCTGACATTGGTCCTGGCCGCAGATTCTCTCGGTTGAGAAACTGACTACGCGCCACAGACTAACCGAAACCTAATCCGGCCCCGCGAAAGCACGTCGCATTTTTCGGATAGGGTGAGTCCCTGTGGTTTTGTTCCGATTCGAAAATGGCTCCTGCGCGGCCGGGCGGGACGTCGCCAGGATCGAAGGCCTCCAGCAGCGGCAGGATTCGCACACGCAGGCCGGGGAAGCCCCGGCGCACACCACCTTCGCGATCTCCTTGAACCAAGGTTCCAAAGCGGCGAAACGCTCCAACCCAGAACAGCCCGGTTTTCGTGAGGCGGCGCACACCCTATATGGACCTCAATCGCTTTGCAGAATCGGCGCGCTCCTTGGCCCCTCACACCAATCCGGATGAACGCCGCAAGCTGGACGAGTTGCGCCGCGTCAAATTTCTCGCGACATTGGCGCTCTTGGGCTGTGTCGCGCTGCTCGTCGCGGCGAAATTGTTGGAGCCGCGCGCGCACGCATTCGTCTATCTCGCGGCGTTCGCGGAGGCGGCTGTGATCGGTGGCATCGCGGACTGGTACGCGGTCGTGGCGCTTTTTCGCCGTCCGCTCGGCCTGCCGATCCCCCATACCGCGATCATACCGCGCAATCAGGACCGGATCGGCGACAATCTCGGCGGCTTCATCGAGAAGAATTTCCTCGCGCCCGAGCCGGTCGCGGCCAAGCTCCGAGAGGTGGATTTCGCTGCTGAGATGGTGGGCTGGCTGTCGCACCGGGACCGCTCGGCCGGGTTGGCCAGGTTCGCCGCCCGGCTGGCGCCGCGCATGCTCGCGGCGATGGAGGAGACCGGGCTGAAGGATTATGCGGCGGAACGGGTCGCGGTCCAGCTCAGGAAAACCGATGTCGCGCCTCTGGTGCTGGAGCTGATGGACGGGCTGACGGCTGACGGGCGCCATCAGGCGCTGATGGATGAGTTGCTCGACGCGCTGCACCGCTTCCTGACCGACGATCAGGCGATCGAGGCGATTCGCAGGAAAGTGGCGGAAGAATTGCCGACCGTCCTCAAGATGTTTCGCGCCGACGCGCTGATCCTGAAACGGATTCTCAGGACCACGAATGCGTTGCTGGACGATGTGAAGACCAACCCCGCGCATGAGCTGCGTGGCGAATTCGGGCAATTCTTCACCGCCTATCTGGAAAGGATGCGCGACTCGGCGGATTTCCGCGACCGGATTGAAGCAACGAAGATGCAGATTCTCTCACGCCCGGAGCTTGGCGCGATCGCGGATCAGATGTGGGTGAGTCTGCGGGAATTTGTGGAGCATGACGTGGCGGCGGAGCAATCGATCCTGGTCGAAAGGCTGACCGGGCTTTTCGTCGATGTCGCCGGCGATCTGGGTGAGGAGCCAAAACTCCGCGCCGACATCAACGCCGGGATGGTCGCCGCGCTCGCCAGCTTCATCGCCGATCAGAAACCGGCGATCGCCGGCTTCGTCGCGGACCAGGTGAAGAGCTGGGACTTCGAACAACTGACGCTGCTGATAGAGGCGAATATCGGTCGAGATCTCCAGTATATCCGCTTCAACGGCATGATGATCGGCGGGTTGGCCGGGCTTTGCCTGCATATCCTGCTGGTGGACATCATTGGCTTTTGAGCCCGGCGCCGGCCATTCACGCCCGGTGTCCGACTGCCGCCGCGATCAGCGGGCGGAAAGGCAGCCCGCCAGGCTCGCGCCGAGATTGCGGATCAGCGCGGCGTAGAGGTCCGGTCCCGGGGGGATATCGGCGCCCAGCGGGTCCAGCTCGGCGATCCTCGCGCCGGTCCCCTCTGCGATAAGGTTCGCCAGTTTCGTGTCGAACTGCGGCTCCGTGAATACGCAGGCGACGTCGAGATCACTGACCAGCCTCCGCACTTCGTCGAGCCGCGCCGGCCCCGGGGTCGCGGCGTCGGAAATCGCGATGGCGCCGGCCGCCTCGATCCCGAATCGGGCTTCGAAATAATGGTAAGCGTCGTGGAAGACGATGAAGGGCGCGCCCTGCGCCGGGGCGAGCTGGGCCGCGACTTCGGCGATCAGACGATCGATCCGGGCGCTGGCGGCGGCGGCATTGGCCTTATAGGCGCCCGCGTTGGCCGGGTCGGCCGCCGTGAGCGCGGCGGCGATCGCCCCGAGCATGGCCTGCGCATTTACCGGGTCGAGCCAGACATGCGGGTCCTCGCCCTCGTGGCCATGCCCGTGGTCCTCGGCGTGATCGTCCGCCGCGATCTCCTCCTCAAGGTCATGATGTTCGAAGGTGGCGCCTGATCGAAATGCGAGATGTCTCACCCCTTCCGCCTCGCCCAGCTCGACGATCACCGCCTCCGTCGCGAGGCTTTCGATCGCGGTCGCAAGCCAGGGCGTCAGGCCTGGCCCGATCCAGAACACCATATCCGCCTCACCGAGCAGCGCTGCTTCGGACGGTCGCATCGCATAATCATGCGGATGCGCGCCGGGCGGCAGGATCAATTCCGGCGCCCCGATCCCGCGCATCACTTCCGCCGCCAGCGCGTGGAGCGGGGGAATGTCGGCGACGACGCGCGGCGCGGCGGCCAGCGGGCTTGCAAGGGCGCACAGCGCCACGAAGATGAACGAATTGACTCTCACTGGGCATTCTCCCTATGCGTTGATGGCATGTGATGCTATTACATGACATGAGATAACATAACAATACGAGCGAGGCGTGAAATGGTGCGCGATCCTGAGACGAAGGCGATGCGGCCACATGACCATGACGTCTGCATAAGCGGCGCATTGGCCGCAGCCGAGGCGGCGTCTCTGCGCGGGGGCGTCAACTTCACCCCTGTTCGCCGCCGCGCGTTGGAGATTCTGCTCGAAAGCCATGCCGCGTTGGGCGCTTATGACCTTTTGAAGCGGCTGGATCAGGACGGATTCGGTGGTCAGCCGCCTGTCGCGTATCGCGCGCTCGAATTCCTCGTCAAACATGGCTTCGCCCATCGAATCGAGCGGCTGAACGCTTTTGTCGCCTGCGTGCGCCCCGGCGAAGGCCACGGCGCCGCCTTCATGATCTGTCGCAAATGCCATGCTGTGGCGGAGACGGTGACGGACCCCGCGGCGACCCAGCTTGGCCGCGACGCGCGCGCCCTCGGCTTCGATATCGAGAGCACGGTGATGGAGGCCGAAGGCGTCTGCCCGAAATGCCGGGAAGCGTCATGAGCCTGATCCGCGCCGAAGGGCTCTGCGTGAAGTTCGGGGGGCGGGACGTCCTCGATCATGTGGATTTCGCGATTGAGGCTGGCGAAATCGTCACCGTCGTCGGCCCGAACGGATCCGGAAAATCCACGTTGTTGCGCGCGCTGCTCGGCGCTGCTCGGCCCAGCGCTGGCCGCGTGAGCCGCGCGCTGGGGCTCCGCATCGGCTATCTGCCGCAGCGTCTGCATCTGGACCCGACGATGCCGATCAGCGTCGCGCGGTTCCTCGGCCTTCCCGGACGGCGCCCCGGCGGCGCCGAAATCGCGGCGGCGCTGAGTGAAACGGGCGTGGCGGGGCTGCAGGAGCGGCAGATGAGCGTGCTTTCCGGTGGGCAGCTCCAGCGCGTTCTTCTGGCGCGGGCGCTGCTCGCGCGCCCCGATCTTCTGATACTGGATGAGCCGACGCAGGGAATGGATCAGCCGGGCTCGGCGGAATTTTACCGTCTGATTGAAGCCCTTCGCGCGGAGACGGGCGCGGCGGTGCTGATGGTCAGCCATGACCTCCACGTGGTGATGAGCGCGTCAGACCGGGTGATCTGCCTCAATGGCCATGTCTGCTGCGAGGGCGCGCCAAGCGCGGTTTCCTCCGCGCCGGAATACCGGGCGCTTTTCGGCCTCGGCACTGGCGGGGCGCTCGCGCTCTATCAGCACGTTCACGACCATGCGCATGATCACCAACACGGCGTCGGGCATGGCCATGCGCAGGCGCAGGAGGCGGCGGCGGATGTTTGATGATTTTCTGGTTCGCGCCGGCCTTGCGGGGCTTGGCGTCGCGCTCGCCGCCGGTCC
>JBBDTD010000340.1:3999-14348 GCA_040904645.1 Paracoccaceae bacterium | reverse complement strand
CCCCCGGGCCGGCGCGCTCGGCCGCAAGCGTGGTATCAGAAGCCGAAGCCTTCGAACTTCTTCTTGAACCGGGTGACGCGTCCGCCGGTGTCCATCAGCCGCTGGTTGCCGCCGGTCCAGGCCGGGTGCGCGGTCGGGTCGATGTCGAGGGTCAGCGCGGAACCTTCCTCGCCATAGGTGGAGCGCATCTTCACGATGTCGCCGCTCAGCAGCTTGACGTCGATGAAGTGGTAATCGGGGTGAATGTCTTTTCTCATGGTCTCTTCCTGACTTCCGGCGCGAATTTCCGACCCGCGCCTCGCATCGAACTGCGCCCTATAGAGAAGCGTTGGCGGAACGGCAAGTCCGAACGCCGCGCTTGCGATTTCCGGCGGGGCGCCGATGATCCGCCGCCAAGGGAGAGCGCAATGATCGAAGACGGGACCGTAACCATAGCCGATATCATCGCCGCGGAAGCGACGATTCGGCCCTATATCCGCCGCACCCCGGTGATGGAGGTCTCGCCCGCCGATTTCGGGCTCGCCTGGAAGGGCCGGCTTACGCTGAAATTCGAGTGTTTCCAGCATAGCGGCAGCTTCAAGGCGCGCGGCGCCTTCAACACGCTTCTGAATCCCGCGGGCGACACGCGGCCAGTCGCCGCGGTCTCCGGCGGCAATCATGGCGCGGCGGTGGCCTATGCGGCGTCGGTTCTGGGGCGGGAGGCGACGATATTCGTCCCCGAATACGCGCCGGCGCGCAAGATCGAAAGGATCCGCTCCTACGGTCTTGGCGTGGAAATCACCGGCATCACCTTCGCCGAGACGGCGGCCGCCTATCAGGCCTATCTGGAGGAGACCGGCGCGCGCGACGTGCATCCTTTCAACGCGCCGCTGACCGTGGCGGGGCAGGGGACGGTCGGCCTGGAATGGGAAAGCCAGGCGCCGGATATGGACGCGGTGCTGGTCGCCATCGGCGGCGGCGGGCTGATTTCGGGCGTCGGGGTTGCGATGGCGGCCGGGCCGGCGGTGATCGGGGTTGAGCCCGTCCACGCCTCCTGCGCGTATGCGGCGCGCGAGGCGGGCGAGCCTGTGCAGCAGACGCCGACCTCCTATGCGAAGGACAGCCTTGGCGCGCCCGCGCTCGGCGACCTGACCTTCCGCCTGATCGAAGAGCATGTCGACAGCCTCGCGCTGGTGGAGGATGACGCGATCCGCGCCGCGCAAGCCATGCTCTGGAAGGTTTGCGGCGTGGCGGCGGAACCGGGCGCGGCCTGCTCGCTGGCGGGTCTGATCTCCGGCGCCGTGACGCCGGAGCCGGGGGCGCATATCGGCGTTCTGGTCTGCGGCGCCAATTTCGACCCGGCCACGCTTTCCGACTGAAAAATGGAGCCTGCCCGGAAAGGGGTTCATTTGGCTGGCATGCATACCAACCAGTTGGTATGATATTTCCATGGGCAACACGAATCAGACGGGCGCAAAGCGCGGCAAGGCGCGGAAACTCCTGCTGGACGCCGCGCTCGACCTGATCCGCGCCAAGGGTTACGCGGCCACGAGCGTCGATGAACTCTGCGCCACCGCCGGCGTCACCAAGGGCGCCTTCTTTCATCACTTTCCGACGAAGGAGGCGCTGGGCGTCGCGGCGGCCTGCCATTGGTCGGAGGTCACCGGGGCGATGTTCGCCGCCGCGCCCTATCATGCGCGGCAAGACCCCCTCGCGCGGGTGTTCGGCTATCTCGACCTCCGCCGCGACCTGATCGCGGGCGCGATACCTGAATTCACCTGTCTCATCGGCACGATGGCGCAGGAGACCCACGTTTCCTCCCCTGCGATCGCCGCCGCCTGCGATCGCTCCATCTCAGGCCACGCCCAGACGCTGGAGGCCGATATCGCCGCCGCGATGGCGGCGCGGGGCGTGGCCGGGTTCAGCGCCGCGAGCCTCGCGCTGCATACGCAGGCTGTGCTGCAGGGCGCGTTCATCCTCGCCAAGGCGAAGGGCGGGCCGGAGGCGGCGCTGGATAGCGTCAATCACCTGCGCCGTTATTTCGAGCTTCTCTTCAAGGTTGACGGAAAGGAACGGAACCATGACCGAGAATGACAATCCCCGCACGCTGGAACTCAAACGCGTCCTCGCGGCGCCCCGGGCCGCGATCTGGCGCTGCTGGACCGAGCCGGACCTGCTGGTCCGCTGGTTCACGCCCACGCCCTGGCGCACCATCAGGGCCGAACTGGACGTCAGGCCGGGCGGGACCATGCATGTGGTGATGCAGGGGCCCGATGGGCCGGAGGTTCCCACCTCAGGCGTCTATCTGGAGGTGGTTCCCGAATCCCGGCTGGTCTGGACCGACGCATATTCCCGCGCATGGATTCCGGCGGAGGAGCCATTCTTCACCGCGGCCGTCACGCTTGCAGATGTGAGCGGCGGGACCGAATACCGGGCCACCGCAGCGCATTGGACCGAGGACGCGCGCAAGCGGCACGAAGACATGGGATTTCACGAAGGCTGGGGAATGGCCGCCTCGCAGCTTGAGGCTTTGGCGCAATCCCTTTGATCGGGAGGAGAGACGATGAACGAGAAAACGCAAGAGACGACGCAATGCACGCAGACCGTCACGCCGCATATCGTCGTTGAAGGCGCGGCGGAGGCGATCGCCTTTTACGCGCGCGCGTTCGGGGCGCATGAAAAAGGCGCCGGTCCTGATGGGCCGACGCCGTTTTTTCACTGACCTCGCAGAGGTTTACTGCTTCGCGAGCCAGTTATCGACTTCCCGCTCGGCGTCGGCCTGCGCCTTGCCGTAACGTTCCTGGATCTTGCCAACCAGCTGTTTGCGGTTGCCTTCGATCACGTCAAGATCGTCATTGGTGAGCTCGCCCCACTGTTTCTGGGCGCCGCCCTTGAGCTGTTCCCACTTGCCTTCGATCTGGTCCGAATTCATCACGATGCTCCTTGCGTTAAGGTCAAGCCGCGGTGGAGAGGGTCCTTGGCGGCTGGTGATGATGAAACGCGGCGCCCGCCGGATAGTTCCCGCATCGAGCAGCCGATCTGCCGAATTTGGCGCTGGGCGGCCGTTCCGGCGGCGTTCAGTCGAAGCGGTAGAACGCTTCATATAACGGGCCGAGCATCGCCTCGTCGAAGAGCGAGGACACCGAATTGCCCGCCGCGACGTTCAGCATCGCCTGCGCGAAAAGCGGCGCGACCGAGACGATGCGGATGTTCTTCGCGGCCCTCACCTCAGGCGTCGCCTCGATCGAATCGGTGATGACCAGCGACGACATCGAAGAACTGGTGATCCGCTCCACGGCCGGGTCCGAAAGCACGCCGTGGGTGATATAGGCGTGGACTTCGGTCGCCCCCTGTTCCTTCAGAAGGTCGGCCGCCTTGCAGAGCGTGCCGGCCGTGTCGCAGATATCGTCCACGATCACGCAGCGCCGCCCGGAGACGTCGCCGATCACGGTCATCGATTCGACCTCGCCCGGCGCGCCGCGGCGCTTGTCGACGATGGCGAGGCCGGCGCCGATGCGCTTCGCCAATTCGCGCGCGCGCCCGACGCCGCCGACATCCGGCGAGACCACGACCACATCGGAGAGGTCGCCGAAGCTGTGTTTCACATCCAGCGCGAAAACCGGCGCGGCGTAGAGATTATCCACCGGTATGTCGAAAAAGCCCTGAATCTGCCCGGCGTGGAGGTCCATCGTCAGCACCCGGTCGACGCCCGCCTCGGTCAGCAGATTCGCGGTCAACTTGGCGCTGATCGGGGTGCGGGCCGCGGTTTTCCGGTCCTGCCGCGCATAGCCGAAATACGGCATGACGGCTGTGATCCGCTTGGAGGAAGCGCGCCTGAGCGCGTCGGTGATGATCAGCAACTCCATCAGGTTGTCATTCGCCGGTTTCGACGTGGACTGGACGACGAAGACTTCTTCGTTGCGCACGTTGTCGAAGATCTCGACGAAGATCTCGCCATCGTTGAACCGCTCGACCCGCGCATCCGCGAGCCGCACCGCTTCACCGCGATAGACGGAGATGCGCCGCGCCATCGCCTCGGCGAAGCGGCGGTTCGAATTTCCGGAAATGACGCGGATTGCGGAGTCGGGCTTCATCGGCATCGTCCCTCATCAGCGTCTCAAGGGACGCGCCGTTCCTCTAACAGCAGCGCGCGGGCTTGCAAACCCCGCCCCGCGGCGCAAGGTTCTGGCGCATTCGCACATGAGGAACCGCCAGATGCCGCATATCGACTATTACTTCACGCCGCTTTCGCCCTTCGCCTACCTCGCCGGCGACGGGCTGGAGAAGATCGCCGCGCGCCATGGCGCGACCATCGCCTACAAGGCGGTGAATCTCGGCCGGGCGATGTCCGAATTCGGCGGCTTGCCGGTGCCCAGGCGCCATCCCGCGCGGCAGGAATACCGGCTTCAGGAAATCCCGCGAATCGCGAAGCGCAACGGAATGCCGATCACTCTGCATCCGAAACACTGGCCGACCGACCCGATTCCGGCGACCTCTGCGATTCTCGCGGCCGCCGCCGCCGGGAACGGCGATGTCGGCGGGCTGTCGCAGCGCCTTCTCGCCGCATGTTGGGCGCAAGAGAAGGATATCGCAGATCAGGCCGTGGTCGACGGCGCGCTGGTCGCATCCGGCTTCGACCCTTCGAAACTCGACATGGCGGCGGCGGCGGCGCGGATCGAGCCTCTGACCGACGAGGCGATCAAACGCGGCGTTTTCGGCGCGCCTTTCTACATCCTCGACGACGGCGCGAAATTCTGGGGCCAGGACAGGCTGGTCTATCTGGAGGATCATCTGGCCGGAAAAGGCTGATGAGCGGCTTCGCGCACCGGGTGATAGAGGTCGGCGGCCACGGCGTCGGCGTCCTCGAAGCCGGGCCGGCGGACGCGCCGCGGGTGCTCTTCGCGCATTGCTCGCTGGCTTTCGCGGGGCTCTGGAAAGGCACGATGGCGCCGCTGGCGGAACGCTGGCGCTGCGTCTCGGTCGACATGCCCGGGCATGGCGCCTCCGATCGCGGCGATATGGCGGTCTCGCTTCAGCATCAGGCGGTCGCTTATGTCGAGGGCGCGGCGGCGGCGGCCGGCGGCGGCCCCGCCCACCTCGTCGGCCTTTCGCTCGGCGCCGCGGTGATGGGCCGCGTCGCGGCGAAGCGTCCCGATCTCGCCCGGTCGCTGACATTGATCGAGCCGGTCTATTTCCATCTGCTTGACGAGGCCCACAAGGCCGAAGCGGCCGCGAATGACGACTTCATGGCCGAGGTCTACCGCGCCTGCGCCGACGGGCGCTTCCATGACGGCGCGCGCGCTTTCATGGAGGCGTGGGGCCAGCCTGGCCAGTACGACAGGACGCCCGGACCGGCGCAGGACCGGATCGCCCGTTCGCTTTCCTTCCTGGCGGAGGATTTCGACATGGTTTCCGGCTGGCCGGAAGGGCAGATCAGCCGTGAGGCGATCGCGGCCATCGCCGCGCCGGTCCTCCTGATGCAGGGCGAGCGGACGCAAGGCTCGACGAAGGCGATCCTCGACCAGCTCTCCCTCCTTTCGCCCCGGGCGGCGCGGGTTGAGATCGCGGGCGCTGGCCACCTGTCGCCGGTGGACGAGCCGGAGGCCGTGGCCGCCCGGCTCGCGGCGTTTTTCGAGGCTGTGGAGGGCGGCGGGCGCTGAACGCCCGGCTCAGAACACCACGCGGAGCGCGAGCGAGCCGAACTGGTGGTGGCCGAGCTGGGTGGAGTTCGGCTGCCGATCATATTCCTTGCTCCGCGTCACATATGAATAGACGAGAGAGGCGTCGCCGTAGGAAAGGCTCGCGCCGATGAAAACGTCGCCAACCAGCGTCTTGGCGTCGGCGGCGCGGTCGTCGCCGGTCAGCGGCCCTTCGATCAGCCCCGAATGGGCGTAGGCGCGGCCCTCGACCCCCGCGAAGACGCTCCATCCGAACCCCTCGGCAGGCGCGGCGACGCCGGCGCCGCTCATCCCGCGCCGGAATACGGCGGGGCCGAAATCCGCGGCGAAATTCCCGCCGATGCGGAGCGTGCCGCCGATCGCGGCGTAAGTGTCCACCGTGCCGGCGACGATTTGCGCATGCGGCAGCGCCTCCAGCCGCAGCGGCAGGCCGAAGATGCTCGTCTCCGCGCCATGTCGCTCCACATGCGCCCAGGAGAGGGCGAATGTAGGCGCGGTTCCGATCTGCGTGTCCCAGCCCTTCGGGTCGGGTGAGCCGATCACCTTGTGGAGCCCCTTCTGCGCGTGTTCCGCGAGAGAGGGCGGCCCCGTCACGCCGATATCGGCGCGAAACACATCGAGGCTGGATGGCCCCTCCGCCATCATTCCGGCGAAGGCGTAGGTCCAGCCGGCATAGGGCCGCTGATCGCGCGCCGGATTGGCGACGCTGATATCGGGCGGCGTGAAGATGTTGTTGACCACGCCATAGACCATGCGCCAGCGCGCATCCTCGCCCGTCAGGTCCGAGAGCGCCGCCCGCACGGGGAGCGCGACATGGGGAATCTTGCCCTCCGGTCCGGTGTATTCCGCGCGCAGGCCGCTGGTGTACTGGTTGTCGGTGCCGGTGAAGACGTCGTTCTCCATGGTCAGCAGGAACGAATCGCCTTCGCCTTCGGCTTGCGCGCAGAGCGGCAGCGAAAGCGCAAGGAACAGGGGGCGGAGGTGTTTCATGATCGCTGCGAATACTGGCGGATAGCGGCGAACATTGGGCGAGGGAAGCGGCGGACCATGACGGAATTTATCCGACCCGCGCCCCGAATCGCGCCCCGAATCGCACGCCCCGGCCCGCGCCCGCGCCTAGGGTCCGCGCCAGTCGATGGAGCAGATCTCCGCCGATTTGCCGTCGAAATTCCAGACGCGCCCGAAATCGCGCAGCTTGGATTTCAACCCGACGCCGGCGGTGACGACCGGGCCCATCCAGTAGCCGGTGTTCTCGATCGTCACGCCCTTCGTCTTGTCGGCGCCGTCGATCGGCTTCACCTGCCCGAAGATCGCCTTGCCGGCGGTGACGGTGCGCACGCCAGCGGCGTCGGTGGCGTAGCTCACCGGCTCGCGCCGCCCGCCGAGGTAATTGCCGACCAGCATGGTGAAGAGGCCGGTGGTGCCGCGCGCGCCGCCGGTCATGATCTTTTCAAGCCCGGCATATTGATCGTCGTCGGCGGTCTCGTCGACATAGAGCGCGGCGGTCCAGTTGCCCTCGCTCATCCGGCCGGGGATATCCAGCAGCATGGCGATGTTGAGTCCGGTAAGGTCCGACTCGCCATAATGGCCCTCGTCGATGCGCACGCCGAGCCAAGCCTGGCAATAGCCCATGCTCGGCCGCGCCTGACCGAGCGAGACGACGCAGGGGCAGAAGACGTCGCAATTGCAGTTGAGAGCCAGCTCGCCGGTGACGCGCCAGTCGACGCCGTTGGTTTTCTTGGCCATCGGCCTCTCCTCAAAATTGTGTTCCAATCATCGCCGCTCCGGCGCCGATCATGACGGCGCCGGCCCAGCCCGACCATGTTTCCGCCGCAGGGGCGAGTTTTTCCGCCAGACAATAGAGTGCGATCGCCGCCATCCACCAGAGATTCATCGCCCCGAAGACGAACATCAGCCCCATAAGCGCGACACAGCAGCCAAGACAATGCAGCCCGTGCCGATACCCGAGCCGCGCCGCGCCGGCAAGCCCGGGGCGCCATTCGGCCATCAGGAAAGCCATCGGCTGGCGGCATTTCACCAGGCAGGACTTCTTCACCGAGGAAAACTGCCAAAGCCCCGCGACGATCAGCAGCGCGCCGCCGGCGAGCGGCCCGGCGGTGGAGCCGTCCAGGCTGAAGAGATCCGTCCCGCGCAAGGCCAGCTGCGCCGCAGCCGCGACAAGGGAGAAACCGGACCAGACAAGAAGATAGCCGCCGCTGAAAAGCCCGAGCGTCGCCCAGAAGCGCCAGCCGCTCCGTTTGATTCCCACGATATCGGCCAGCGGCGCCAGCACCGCGCTCATCGCCGGCAGCATCATCGCCGCCATCATCAGCACCCACATCGCCCAGAGTTCGCCGAGAAGTCCCGGCGAGAGGGGCGGCGCGCCCCCGCCCGCCGGCGTCGATGCGGCGCCGGTCAGCGCCGCGCGGCAAAGCTCGATCAGCCAGAAATCGGCGCGCCCCATCAGCGAGCCCGCCGCAAGCCATAGCGCGGCGGCCACTGCGGCGGCGGCGGCCAGCGCGCTCATGCGTGGGTCGTCAGGGCGAAATCTCGCCCAGGCCGCTCTTGCTCGATCAGTGCTCATGCGGCCCACTTTCAACAAGACTTCGCCGAAGGCAAGAGCCGGAATTTGACAAACTCCGCGCTGCGCCCTTACCTCCGCCGCGAACCTTCCAAGCAAACCGGAGCGCGCCCATGTCCTTCACCGCCCTTGTCGTTGAAAAAGCCGAAGACGGCGCGATCAGCCAGACTCTGAAACAGGTGGAGATCGCCGCGCTGCCCGAGGGCGAAGTGGTGATCGACGTCGAATACTCGACGCTGAACTACAAGGACGGGCTCTGCCTCACCGGCAAGGGCGGTCTGGTGCGAAACTACCCGCATGTGCCTGGCATCGACTACGCCGGCACGGTCGCAAGCAGCGAAGATGCGCGCTACAAGCCGGGCGACAAGGTGGTGCTGACCGGCTGGCGCGTCGGCGAGGTGGTCTGGGGCGGCTACGCTCAGAAGGCGCGGGCCAGGGCCGACTGGCTGGTCCCGCTGCCCGAAGGACTGACGACGCGGCAGGCGATGGCGGTCGGCACCGCCGGGCTGACGGCGATGCTTTCGGTGATGGCGCTTGAGGAGCACGGCCTGAAACCGGGCGCCGGGCCGGTGCTGGTCACCGGGGCCGCGGGCGGCGTCGGCTCGGTCGCCGTCGCGATCCTCTCGCATCTCGGCTACGAAGTCGCCGCGGTGACCGGCCGCCCGGAGACGGAGGATTACCTCCGCTCGCTCGGCGCTTCCACCATCGTGCCGCGCGCCGATCTGGCCGAAGCGCCGGGCAAGCCGCTGGAGCGTGAAACATGGGCCGGCTGTGTGGACGCGGTCGGCGGCTCGATGCTGGCGCGGGTGCTGACGCAGATGAAATATGGCGGCTCCGTCGCTGCGGTCGGCCTCGCCGGCGGCGCGGCGCTGCCGACGACGGTGGTGCCGTTCCTGCTGCGCGCGGTGAATATCCTCGGCATCGACAGCGTGATGAAGCCCTATGAGGGCCGGCTGGCCGCGTGGCGCCGCATCGCGACCGATCTGCCGCTCGAAACGCTGGAGACGATGGCGGAGACCGCGACGCTGAGCGATCTGCCGGCGCTTGGGGCCAGCATCCTCAAGGGCGGCGTAAAGGGCCGGGTCGTTGTGGACGTGAACGCTTGAGGGCGCGCATGCGATGAGGATCGTCGGCGGCGCATTCCGGGGCCGCCCGCTCGCCGCGCCGGGCGCGGCCGGCGGCGGCGACGCGCATCTGCGCCCGACATCCGACCGGGTGCGCGAAGCGCTCTTCAACCTGCTCGCCCACGGCCCCTATGACGGCGCGCCGGAAGGGATGCGGGTTCTCGACCTTTTCGCCGGCACCGGCGCGCTCGGGCTGGAGGCGATGAGCCGGGGCGCGCTCCGCGCGGTGTTTGTTGACGATCACCCGCCGTCGCGGGCGCTGATCCGCGAGAATGTGGAGCGTTTCGGCCTGACCGGCTCGACAAAGATCTGGCGGCGTGACGCCACCGATCTCGGCCCTTGCCGGGGGGGAGGATACGATCTGGTTTTCCTCGATCCGCCCTATGGCGAGGGGCTGGCGGCGGCCGCGCTCGCCTCCGCCAGCGCCGGGGGCTGGATCGCGCCCGGCGCGCTCATTGTCGTCGAGCAAGGCGCGGCGGAGCCGGTTCCAGCCGGCCTCGACGTGGTGGATGAGCGGGTTTACGGCGCGGCGAAACTCCTGATCGCGCGCGGGCCCTAGGGCGCGGCGTCCGGCGGCCGACGGGTTCGGCGTCGCCATCCTCTCCTCCTCCGGCGAGGGAGAGGCGCTGGCGGAGGAGCTGGGCGGCGTCGGCGTCACCGGCTCGACCTTCGCCGCTTTCGCGCCGGACCCGCTTTTCTCGACTTCGGGCGTTTTTCGCGCGGCGCTGGCGAGTTTCACCAAGCTTTTCACGGAGCGGCGCGCGCCGGACAATGTGCGGATGAAAAACGCGCTTCCGGGCTTCATCGACAGCCTGCCGGAAACCCCCGAGCGGCGCGCGCGCATGCCAATCGGGCGCTATGGCGAGGCGGCGGAGGTCTCGTCGCTGATTTCCTGTCCGGCGTCGGAAAGCGCGGCTTGCGTGACAGGGCGGAACATCCGCATCGATGGCGGCCTGACGCGCAGCGTCTGATGCGGCGGGGGCGGCC
>JBBDTD010000340.1:0-3989 GCA_040904645.1 Paracoccaceae bacterium | reverse complement strand
AAACCCCCGCGCCTCTCCCCCTCGTGACAACGCCGCCGGGCGCCCTATAGTCCGGCCCCGAGACGAACCCCGCCTTGAGGAGAACGTAAAATGACCATCGCCGTAGGTGAAAAACTGCCCGCGACCAGCTTTGTCGAGATCGGCGCGGAAGGCCCCGCCTCCGTGACCGTGGAGGCGCTGACATCGGGCCGAAAGGTGGCGCTTTTCGCGGTGCCGGGCGCTTTCACCCCGACCTGCCACAACACCCACGTGCCGAGCTTCGTCGCCGCCGCCGCCGATCTTTCCGCCAAGGGCGTGGAAGAGATCGTCTGCGTCTCGGTCAATGACCCGTTCGTGATGAAGGCATGGGGCGAGGCCACTGGCGCGACGGCGGCGGGCATCCGCATGCTGGCCGATCCGGAAAGCGCTTTCACAAAGGCGCTCGGCCTTGATTTCTCCGCGCCGCCTGTCGGGCTGATGTCCCGCTCGCAGCGCTATTCGATGCTGGTCGAAAACGGCGTCGTGAAGGTGCTGAATGTCGAAGGCTCGCCGGGTGAGGCCGCCTGCTCCCTCGGCGGCGCGCTGGCCGACCAGCTCTGAGCCAGACAAAGCCGGCCTGGCCGGGCGTTGGCGGCCGGTACGGCCCGGCGCCCGGCTTCCAGTTGGCTGCAACGCCGCCGCTGGCGTCGGGCGATGCGCGAAATGTGCGTTGGCGGCGTTTTCTCCGGCCCGAAACTGGTGCTAGGACTTTCAGAAAAGGATGAGGAAGCGATGACTGAAGTTGCAGTGATCGGCCTTGGCGCGATGGGCGGCGGCATGGCCCGCGCCTGTCTGGCCGCCGGGCTGAATGTGCATGGTTTCGATATGGACGAGAGCCGCGCGGCGGCGTTCCGCGACGCGGGCGGCGCGCCGGGCGCGCAGGCGAAGGTCGCGGGCGCGCTCGATATCGTCGTCGTCGTCGTGCTGAACGCAGCGCAGGCCGAAGCGGCGCTTTTTGGCGCGGACGGGATCGCGGCGCGGCTGAAACGGGGCGCGGTGATCGTCGCCTGCGTGACCATGGCGCCCGATCAGGCGCGCGCGCTTGCGGCGCGGGCCGACGCGCTTGGGCTTCTTTATGTCGACGCGCCGATTTCGGGCGGGTCGGCGAAAGCGGCGGCGGGGGAGCTTTCGATTCTCGCATCCGGCGCGCCCGCGGCGTTCGAGGCCGCCAGGCCGGCGCTGGACGCGATGGCGGCGACGCTTTTCCGGCTTGGCGACGAGGCGGGCGCGGGCAGCGCGATGAAGGCGATCAACCAGATGCTGGTCGGCGTGCATATCGCCGCGGCGGCGGAGGCGATCACTTTCGGAATCACGCAGGGCGTGGCGCCTGAGAAAACCCTCGACGTGATCTCGAAATGCGCCGGCGCGAGCTGGGCGCTGGAGAACCGCGGCCCGCATATCGTCGCGGGGGATTACACGCCGCTCTCCGCGATCGATATCTGGCTGAAGGACCTCGGCATCGTGCTCGACATCGCCGGGCGCGCGAAATTCGCAGCGCCGCTGACAGCGGCGGCGCTTCAGCAGTTCATCGCCGCCTCCGGCTCGGGATTGGGTGGGGAGGACGACGCGGCCGTGGCGAAGGTTTATGCGCGCAACGCCGGGCTCGCTCTGCCGGGGGGCGTCTGATGCTGCTCGGCTGCGTAGGCGACGATTTCACCGGCTCCTCCGATCTCGCCAACACGCTCGCCAAGGGCGGTATGCGGGTGACGCAATACGCCGGCGTGCCGACGGGGCCGGCGGCGCCCGGCGTCGAAGCGGCGGTGGTCGCGCTCAAGTCGCGCACAATTCCTGCCGATGAGGCCGTGCGCCTGTCGCTTCAGGCGCTGGAATGGCTGAAGGCGCAGGGCTGCCGGCAGTTCTTCTTCAAATACTGCTCCACCTTCGATTCGACCGCGGAAGGCAATATCGGCCCGGTGGCCGAGGCGATGGCGAAGGCGCTGGGCGAGACGCGGGTGATCGTCTGCCCCGCCTTTCCGGGCGCGGGGCGGACCCTCTATCAGGGCCATCTTTTCGTCAGTGATCGGCTGCTTTCGGAAAGCGGGATGGAGCGCCATCCGCTGACGCCGATGACCGACAGCGACATTCGCCGCTGGCTGGCGGCGCAGACCACGCTTGGCGTGGGGCATGTCGGCGCTGCGAAGGTGGCGCAGGGCGCGGCCGCGATCCGCGAAGGGCTGGACGCGGAGGCGGCGGCGGGCCGCACGCTGATCGTCGTCGACGCGGTGGCCGATCACGACCTGATGGCGATAGGGGAGGCGGCGCGCGATCTGAAATTGTTGACCGGCGGCTCCGGCGTCGCGCTCGGCCTGCCGGAGAACTTTCGCGCGGACGGCGCGCTGAAGGGCGCCGGCGGCGGCTGGCGGGGCGTCGCGGGGCGCGCGGCGATCCTTTCGGGGTCCTGCTCCAACGCGACGCGCGGCCAGGTCGCGGCCTATGGCGGCCCTAAGCTGGAAATCACCGCCGAGGCGGTGATGGCGGGCGAGCTGACCGGCGCCTCTGTCGCCGGGTGGGCGCTGGGGCAGGGCGGCGGGCCGCTCGCCTATTCCTCGGCCGATCCCTCGGTCGTCGCCGCCGCGCAGGCGCGGTTCGGCCGCGACGCGGTCGCTGGCGCCATCGAGCGGGTGATGGGTGAAGCGGCGGTCGCCATGACGGCGGGCGGCGTGACAAGATTGGTGACGGCGGGGGGGGAGACCTCGGGCGCCGTGGTGGAGGCGCTCGGCGTCGTCGCGCTGGAGATCGGGCCGGAAATCGACCCCGGCGTGCCAGCGCTTCGCGTCGAGGGGCGCGAACTGGCGCTCGCGCTCAAATCCGGCAATTTTGGCGGAGAGGATTTCTTCGCCCGCGCCATCGATGCGCTGGCGTCGGCATGAGCGCGGACGCCAGGCTCCGTGAGGCGGTCTGCCGCTTCGCCGCCTCGCTCTATCAGCGCGGGCTGACCCCCGGCGCCTCGGGCAATATCTCCGCCCGGACCGAAGATGGCGGGCTTCTGGTCACGCCGACCGGCTCGAGCTTCGGCGCGCTCGATCCGGCGCGGCTTTCCCGGCTGGACGCGTCAGGGGCGCTGATCGCAGGCGACGCGCCGACGAAGGAGATGCCGCTTCATTCGGCGTTCTATGAAACCAGGGCGGGGGCGGGGGCGGTGGTCCACCTTCATTCCAGCCATTCGGTCGCGCTCTCCATGCTGCCGGACACCGACCCGGAAGAAGTGCTGCCGCCGCTCACCGCCTATTCGGTGATGCGGGTCGGGCGGGTGAAACTGCTGCCCTATTTCCGTCCGGGCGATCCGGCGATGGGCGATGCGGTGCGGGGCCTTGGCGGCAAGCGCTCCGCCGTGCTGCTCGCCAATCATGGTCCGGTTGTGGCGGGGAAGGACCTCGAATCCGCCGTATGGGCGATGGAGGAGTTGGAGGAGACTGCGAAGCTGGCGCTTCTGACGCGCGGCGCCGGCCCGGTCGGCCTGACCGACGGGCAAATCGCAGATCTGGTGAAAACATTTGGAGCGGAGTGGGATATATGATCAGGTTTTCCGCGAATTTGGGATTTCTCTGGACCGAGCTTTCGCTCACCGATGCGATCCGGCGGGCCAGGGCTGCGGGGTTTCAGGCGGTGGAGATGCACTGGCCGTACGAGACTCACGCCGAGGTCGTGAAAGCGGCGCTGGAAGAAGCCGGCCTGCCCCTTCTCGGGATCAATACGGTGCGCGGTGAGCCGGGGGAGAACGGCCTCGCGGCGCTGAAGGGCCGGGAGGCGGAGGCCCGCGCCGCCGTAGATCAGGCGCTCGACTACGCCGACGCCGCGGGCGCGGCCGCCGTGCATGTGATGGCCGGGCGCCATGGCGATGAGGAGACGTTCATCTCCAACCTCCGCTACGCGGCGGAGGAGGCGCGCGATATCGGCAAGACCGTGCTGATCGAGCCGCTGAACGCGCGTGACGCGCCGGACTATTTCCTGACCGAGGCTGAGCAAGCGGC
>JBBDTD010000339.1:0-2352 GCA_040904645.1 Paracoccaceae bacterium | reverse complement strand
CCGCGGCCTGCAGGATCTCCCGTCGTTCGAGGAGACGAATATCCTTACGTCCGCGCAACGCGATTTCGAGGTTCACCATGAAGCCGGCGACGCTGACGGTATGTTCTACGAACCGCCAGCCGGCGCCGCGCTCCTGACTCCATTCGAGGATCGCCATGCCGGTGAGTTCCGCCCCGTAGCATGTTGGGAATGACGCGCTGTTATGGGTTATGGCCGCCCGCAGCCCCGGGATCGACGTGCCGCCGACAAGGGCCGGACATTCGCGGGTGGAAATTCAGCGGCGCATGTCAATCCACTCTGCTCTGAGGCGCTTTTTCAGCGTAGAAATCCTTTCAAATATCCCAAGAAGATGTGGAATTCCCTCCGAATAGTTTCAGCTTGGCGACGTCGGCCCCTAAAGCCCCACCCGATAGCGCTCCAGCACTTCCACATCCGGCTCAAAACCGATCCCCGGCGCGTCCGGCAGCGTCAGGGCGCCGTCGACCGGCAGCGGAATGGCGGGAGAGAGCCAGGCTTCCGGTTCGATATGGAGAAACTCGAACATGCCGTCGGTTCCCGCCGCCATGAGCTGCGCACTGGCCCAATAGCCGGGCCCGAAATAGGGGCAATGCGGCATCACCTCCTTGCCCGCCTTGGCGGCGAGCGCCGCGATCGCGAGATACTCGGAAATCCCGCCGACCTTGGTGACGCTCGGCTGCGGGAAGGTCACCGCAGGGACGATCCGCGCGAAGGCTTGCGCCGTGCATGCGTTCTCTCCAGTGGCGAGGGGGACGCCGAATTCGGCTTCAAGCGCGGCGAGGCGCATATCGTCATCAGGCGGAAAGATCGGCTCTTCCACCCAGTGAAGACCAAGCGATTTCATCTCCGGCAGCATGCACCGGGCTTCATCCTCGGACCAGTTGCAGTTCACATCCGTCATCAGCTTCGCATCGGGCGCCGCGCGCCGACCGGCCGCGATGCAATCCAGCGCGATCTCGTGCAGCTTGACCGCGCCATAGCCCTGATCGACGGCAAGACGCGCGCGCCCCTCCACCATCGCCACATCTCCGTAGCGGACAAGGCTGGCGTAAGCCGGGAATCGCTCTCGTTTCAGGCCGAGAAGATCAGCGAGCCGCTCACCCCGCCGTTTCGCCGCCAGGTCCCAGAGCGCGATATCGACCGCAGAAATCGCGAACATGGTGATGCCGTAGCGGCCATGAAGATGCAGTCGCCGCTGAAGCCCCATGGTGAAGGCGGCCACATCTTCAACCACTTCGCCAACCACCAGCGGCAGCACCATGTCACGAAGCGAGGCGACCGTCGCGCTCTGGCAGGAATAGGAAAACGCCTCTCCCCAGCCGACCAGTCCATCATCCGTCTCCAGCCGCAAAAGCGCGAAATGCAGCCGGTCCCATTTCGTCGGCATCAGCCCGGCGCCGGCGCCGCCGCCATCCGAAAACGGAATGACGAGCGGGATGATATCCGCTTTGGCGATTCTCATGGGGCGCGTTCCTTCGCATGCCGGCGTTCGCCGACATGCGACGCCCGCCCATTACAGGCGAACCTATGCGCCGGCGCCGGTTGCCGGCAACGCCTATCTCTGGCCGTGAACCAGGCCGATGAAGGGCGGCGTCACGTCTGCGGGCGCGGACCGCCAGTATTGCTTCGGCGCACGCACCTCGGCGCCAAGCGCCGCCGCCGCGTGCCAGGGCCAGCGCGGATTCCAGAGCAGCGCGCGGGCCAGCGCGATCGCGTCGGCCTCCCCGTTCGCGATGATCGCCTCAGCCTGTTCGGGCTCGGTGATCAGGCCGACGGCGATGATCGGCATGTCCAGCGCCGCCCTCGCCGCCTTCGCGAGATGGACCTGATAGCCGGGGCCGACAGGGATCTTCTGCGCCGCGGCGACCCCGCCGGAGGAGACATGCATCGCCGCGCAGCCAGCCGCTTCCAGCGCATGCCCGAGGGCGATGATGTCTTCGATGCTGATCCCGCCTTCGACCCAATCGGACGCCGAGACGCGAACCCAGACGGGCCGTTCCGCCGGAAAGGCCGCGCGAACGGCGCGGAAAACTTCGAGCGGAAAGCGCATCCGCCCCTCGATGGGGCCACCATATTCATCGTCCCGCCGGTTCGCGACAGGGGAGAGGAACTGATGCAGGAGATAGCCATGCGCCATGTGGACTTCGATGCCGTCGATCCCAAGCCTGGCGGAGCGTTCCGCCGCGAGGGCGAAATCGGCGATCGCTTTCGTCATCCCCGCGGCGTCCAGCGCCGCCGGGGGCGCGTCGCTTTCGCCATGCGGAACGGCGGAGGGCGCGACGGTGCGCCAGCCGCCCGGCGCGTCTGGCGCGATTTGCGCGCCGCCCTCGAACG
>JBBDTD010000338.1:0-14607 GCA_040904645.1 Paracoccaceae bacterium | reverse complement strand
GGCTGCTCCTGAACAGGCCTGACTGGATATTCCTCGACGAGGCGGCCAGCGCGCTCGACGACGCTGCGGAGGCGGAGCTCTTGTCGATGCTGGCGGCGCGATTGCCCAAAGCCGCCTTCATCATCGCCGCGCACAGGCGCCCGCCGGGGTTGAGCGGGCTTCGTGAATTCGTGATCGGCGGGGCCGAGGACGAGGCCGGAGAAGACCTGATGCGGGCCTGAAGCGCCGTCTGCGGCGCCCGTTGTCGCAATCCTTGCTGCGACGGCGTCAAAAGCGCCGGATATCTCGCGAAACCGTTGCGGTGGATCGGGCGTGGAGCAGGCGGAATTCGATTACATCATCGTCGGCGCCGGCTCCGCCGGATGTGTTCTGGCGGAACGGCTTTCAGCCTCCGGCCGGGCGCGCATCCTCGTGCTGGAGGCAGGCGGCTCCGACCGGCGGTTTTTCGTTTCCATGCCGCTCGGCTATGGCAAGCTTTTCTATAACCCCGCCGTCAACTGGATGTATCGGACCGAGCCTGACCCCGGCCTCGGTGGCAGGCGCGATCACTGGCCGCGCGGGCGGTTGCTGGGCGGGTCCAGCTCGATCAACGCCATGGTCTGGATTCGCGGCCATGCGGAGGATTACGCTGATTGGGCGGCTTTGAGCGATCAGGGATGGGGATGGGAGGCGGCGCGCGCCGCCTATCGCGCCATCGAGAACAATGAAGCCGGCGCGGACGAATGGCGGGGCGCGGGCGGGCCGCTCTTCATCTCGGACAATCGGCGCGGCCTGCATCCGCTGACCGAGAGCTATATTCAGGCCGCCGCCGCCGCCGGCCTGCCCCGTAATGCGGATTTCAACGGAGCGGCGCAGGAAGGGGCCGGAACCTATCAGATGACGATCAGGGGCGGTCGGCGGAACTCCGCCGCGCGCGCCTTTCTGCGCCCCGCGCTCAGGCGCGCCAACGTCTCGGCGTTGACCGGCGCGCAGGCGACGCGCGTGCTTTTCGAAGGCCGCCGCGCGGTCGGCGTCGAATATCATCATCACGGCGTCCTGCGGCGCGCGCGCGCGGCGCGCGAAGTGATCCTTTCGGGCGGCGCGATCAACTCGCCCCAGCTTCTGATGCTCTCGGGCGTCGGCCCGGCGGCGGAACTGAGGGCGCTCGGGCTTGAGGTCGTGGCGGATAACGCCAATGTCGGCGCGCATCTCACCGATCATCAGGGCCTGAACTACACATGGCGCATGAACGTGCCGACCCTGAATGACGCGCTTCGTCCGTGGTGGGGCAAGCTCCTGGTCGGGCTTCAGTGGCTGGCGACGCGGCGCGGGCCGCTGGCGCAGTCGATCAATCATGGCGGCGGATTCTTTCGCACCCATCCCGGGCTCTCGCGCCCGAACATGCAGCTCTACATGCAGGCGTTCTCGACGCTTCTACCACGCGAAGGGGAGCGCCCGGTGCTGACGCCGGACCCGTTCCCGGGCCTCTCGCTCGGCGTTTCCAACTGCCGCCCGACCAGCCGCGGGCGGATCAGCCTGATCAGCGCCGACCCGCTGACCCATCCACGCATCGAAGCCAACGCGCTTTCAACCGACCAGGACATCGCCGAAATGTTGACCGGAGTGAAATTTCTGCGCCGCATCGCGGCGTGTGAGCCGCTCTGCGCGCTTATGGCGGAGGAGCTTCGCCCCGGCCCGGCGCTGGAAGGCGACGCGGCCCTGATCGGCGATATCCGCGAGCGGGCCGCGACAGTCTATCATCCCTGCTCGACGGCGCGAATGGGGCGGGACGCGGCGACGTCCGTGGTGGGCCCCGACCTCCGGGTGCATGGCGTCGATGGGCTGAGGGTTTGCGACGCGTCGGTTTTTCCGACGATCACCGCCGGCAACACAAACGCGCCGAGCATGCTCGTCGGCTGGCTTGGCGCGGAGCATATCCTCCGCGCCGAGAAGGGGTGAGCGGCGACTTCAGAAACCCTGCAGACAGGCTTCGAGCGCGTCGCCCACCGCTTCGATATCTTCGGATTTCAGGCACATCGGCGGAACCATGCGCAGGATGTTCTTGTTGGCGCCTGACTTGCTGACGACGATGCCCGCTGCGCGGGTCCGCTCGAATATCCGGGCCGCCTCCGCCGTGGCCGGCGTTTTCGAGCGCCGGTCGGTCACCAGTTCGATCGCCTGCATCAGCCCGCGGCCGCGCACCTCTCCGACGATCTCATATTTCTGGTGAAGCTTCTCCAGCACCGCCCGCAACTCCGCGCCGACCCGCCGGGAATTCTCCTGCAAGCCCTCTTCGTCGATGACGCGCAGCACCGCGCGGCCTGCGGCGCAGGAGACCGGGCTGGCGCCATAGGTGTTGAAATAGAATTTGCCCGCCAGGCTTTCCGCCACGTCACGCCGGGCGACCACCGCGCCGAGGGGAAAGCCATTGCCGATGCCCTTGGCCATCACGATAATTTCCGGCGTCACGTCATGCGCTTCGAAACCCCAGAAATGATCGCCGGTGCGCCCGAACCCTGATTGCACCTCGTCCGCGATCAGCACCCCGCCATGGGCGCGCACCTTTTCGGCCGCCGCCTTGATATAACCGGTCGGCGCTTCGACGATGCCGCCATATCCCTGTATCGGCTCGATGATGAACCCGGCCAGCTTGCCCGAGGTCGAATGGGCGATGGTCTGGTCGATTTCCCGCAGATAGGCCGCCGTATCGTCGCCGAAGACGCCGCGATATGGGTCGGGGTTGGCGACGTGATGAATGCCCCCGAGCAGCGGCATGTCGTGGCGAAACCCTGCGATCCCGGTCAGCGACATCGCCCCCATGGTCGCGCCGTGATAACCGTTGCGCAGCGCCAGCATGTCGATATTGCCGGTGAAAGTCTGCGCCATCACCAGCGCCAGGTCGACCGCCTCCGCGCCGCTATTGGTGAAATGAACCACCCAATCGCCGTCCTTCGGCATCCGCGCCGCAAGTTCCTCCGCGAAATGCGCCGGGACCGGGTGGTAGAACATGGTCGTGCAATGCTGGAGCGTCTGCGCCTGTTCAATCACCGCTTCGGTGACCTTCGGGTGCGCATGGCCGACAGAGACGCAGACATTCATGCCGAGAAGATCGATATATTTTCGCCCCGTCTCGTCCCAAAGATATTGCCCCTCTCCGCGTTGGAAGATCAGCGGCTTCTCGTAAGGGACGAACGCGCGCTGTGACGCCGAGTAGTAGGTATCGCGGCGCGCGATGATCGCGTCGGTGGACCAATCAGTTTCGATGTCCCGCATGGGATGCGCCCTCCATTGCCTCTGTCGCCCTTCATGACGACTCGGCCCGTCCGCCGGGATAATCGCCGAGCGCGCGCCGCAGGGCCAGAGGCCCGGGGCGGGAGGGCGTCAGCGCTCTCTGACGTAGACGAGGCTCATGCTGTCGCGAAAGCCGATTTCGCCGCCAAGATAATCCGCGCCGATCGGCGGCGATCGGAGTAAAAGCCGCCATCCGTCGCCGGCGAGGCCGGGGATATCTTCCCCCAGCGGCTCGAACCCGTCGAGGGGTTTACCCTCCATATGCATGACGGCGTAGACTTCTTCGCCCGCCGGGCCATGGCGAAGCGAGCGAAAAACCACTGCACCGTCGATCGGAGTGCGATAGTCGAAATGATCGCGCGGCCCGAGATTGCGCCTGAGCCATGGCCGGTCGGCGCGAAACCGCCGCAGATCGAGCATGAAGCGGGTCTGCGCGTCGCCCAGAAGCTCCAGATAGCCGGAGACATTGCAGTAGTCATGCATGTCGTCCATCCACGCGCGCGCGATCACTTTCAGCCCGGCGGCATCGAACGGGCGCGGTCCGGCCAGCGGCGGCTCCACGGCGGTCAGCAGCGCGCCGATGGTCTCAAGATCGTAATCGGTGACCTCGACCAGCGCCGGCAGGAACTTCATGAACCGCGCGAGACGCTCGCGGTCCTCGAAGCCCAGCGCCTTCAGTCTCCGGAAACTGGAGGGAAGCGAATAGCTGTAATCATCGACCTGCCATTTCAGCGAGATCGCCTCCTCCGCCGCGACCTTGACGCCCCATCTGTCGTCCTGATTGCGGATGAAGCCCCATGAAGCCCGCGCCGTGGCGTTGAGAAAATCCATCGGCGCGCCCGGCAGGCAGGCGTATGTCAGCGCCTGCGCCGCGGGGTGGTCATAGGCCTTGTCCAGCACCTCCATCAACGTCGCGCCGAGCCGGGTGTTGATGTTCAGCTTGGTGGAGACCTGCGTGCCCCGACGCAGCGTGTCGTGGTTGGCGCAGCCCGAAATCCAGTTCTCGCCCGATTGGAGGATCTCTCTCAGCCGCCAGTACTTGTTCAGCCAGTAGCAATAGAGGAAAGGCGTGTTGTGGGCGAAGGAAAGCGGCCCCCACTGGTACACGTCGGCATCCTTCTGGGTCTCCACCACCGAAAGATAGGTGGAGGAAAGCTCCCAATCCTCATCCGGCCAGGGGCGCCCGTCCTCGAAGATCATCCAGGGGCGATAGCGCCGGCCCGCCACTTCCTGAACCACATCCGACATTTCCTGAAGGTATTCGTCGTCATGACGCAGGACATGCGCATCCGAATCCCACCACTTGAAGTCTTGCGCGCCATCGACCCGCACGCCGTCCGCGCCGAAATCGACCTTGCGCCGTTGCATCTCCAGCAGGATCGCGCGCACCATCGGGTTCCGATAGGCGAGGTTCTGGCCATACATGTTCGGCCCGGCGAAGAAATGCGCGTTCAGCGCGCCGAGTCCCTGATTGTCGGCATGGCCGAAAACCACGTCGAGGA
The DNA here is from genome assembly GCA_040904645.1 of Paracoccaceae bacterium. Classification (GTDB taxonomy): domain Bacteria; phylum Pseudomonadota; class Alphaproteobacteria; order Rhodobacterales; family Rhodobacteraceae; genus Pikeienuella. The sequence continues at coordinate 9,835 of JBBDTD010000338.1, read as the reverse complement.
TCAGTTTTTTCGGTCCGGTCGGAAAATTATGCAACGCGGCCGCGAGGTCGACCAGCTCATCTGGGCGCCCGGTCTCCAGTATCGCGGGGTTCACCGCCGCCATGCCCGCCACCACCACGTCATAGCCCCAGTTGGTGGTGTCCGGCCGGCGCAGCTCCGCCGCCAGCGCGGAGGCGCCGTGGTCGAGGTCGCGCCAGAAGGGCGGGCCGTCTTCATAGACGGTGGTCGGCTCCACCGGCAGCAGCTGCACCGCGTCATAACCGAGGAATATCCTGTCCGCCGCTTCCGCCGCGTCGACATTCCCGCGCACTCGCTCCCCCAGCATTTCGAAATGCCGCGCCAGACTGGCGAGGGTCATGCCTTGCGTCGCGGTGGGGACGTGGATCTGCAGGATGCTCGAAGCGGGGCCAAGCTTCACCGGATCGCCCGCGCCAAGCGCGGCGTAATAGGCGCGATCGGTGCGCGTCGCCTGCATGGCGTCGATGTCGTAAAGCTCGGCCGGCGCGAAGGCCCCGAACGGCAGGGACGATGCGAGCGGGTCGAGAATCCGGTGCTCGCGTCCCCCTGAATCGCGCCAGACAAGCGCGTAGAAATCTCCGACCTGCCTCCGCGTTCCGGCTCGCATGCCTTCGACCGCGGCGAAGCAGAAGGCTTCGGCCCTTCGCACGGGGACCAGGCTGCGATGAAAGCTGGTCTGCTGACGGGCCACAGACAGGTTGAGCGGCGCGCGGTGGGACAGCACTTCGAGCGCGATGTCGCCATCGGGAATGCGCCGCTCCAGCAGTTCCGGCGCCCAGAAGCCTATCTCGGCCAGCCCGTCGCGCCAGACGCCGCCAAGATGGCGGGCGATCTTGCGCGCGGCGTCGAACGCCGTCGGCTCATGCGCCAGCCTGTCGGCGGCGAAAGCGGCCAGCGCGCCCGCGCGCGCTTCATTGAGTTTGATCATCGGCAGCCTCCTGGCCGGGCCTTGAACGCCATGGAGAGGCGGAGCGGCGCGTCAGGCGCGTTCCAGCTCAAGATAGACGCCGCTGAACGGCGCGAGCGTCGCGACGATTGAATTCGGCCGGCCGTGGAACGGGATCGGCTCCGAAGCGGTGCTGCCGCCGCCGCCGCCGCCGCCATAGGCGGCCGAGTCGGTGTTGAGGATCTCGCGCCAGGGCCCGGCGGCTGGGGCGCCGAAGCGCCAGTCCCGGCGCTCGACGCCAGAGAAATTGAAAAGCGCCATGATCGGCCGCTCCCCCGGCGCGATGCGCGCAAAGGAAAGGACGGAGGCTTTGTCGGCCGCGCCGTCGATCCATTCGAACCCTCCGGCCTCGGCGTCCAACCTGTGAAGCGCGGGATGCTCGCGGTAAAGTCGGTTCAGATCGCGCACGAGGGTCTGCGCGCCCTTGTGGAGCGGGTCGTCCAGCGCCTCCCACGGCAGGGCGCGCTCATGGCTCCATTCGTCCTCCTGCCCGAACTCCTGCCCCATGAAGAGAAGTTTCTTGCCCGGATGCGCCCACATGAACGCGTAATAGACCCGAAGATTGGCGAATTTCGTCGGGCGCTTTCCAGGCATCTTGCCGAGGATGGAGCCTTTGCCATGCACGACCTCGTCATGGCTCAGCGGCAGAATGAACTTTTCCGAGAAGGCGTAGTGAAAGCCGAAGGTCAGCTTGGCGTGATGCGCGCCGCGATTGGCTGGGTCTTCGCGCATATAGGCGAGCGTGTCGTTCATCCAGCCCATGTTCCACTTGAAATCGAAGCCGAGCCCGTCCTCCGCGACGGGGCGCGTGACGCCGGGCCAGGCGGTGGATTCCTCCGCGACGGTCAGCGCTCCGTCGACCTCGTCCGCCAGGACCGTATTCAGCCCGCGAATGAAGGCGGCGGCTTCCAGGTTCTCGCGCCCGCCGTGAATATTGGGAAGCCATTCGCCGGCCTTTCGCGAATAGTCCCGGTAAAGCATCGACGCGACCGCATCGACGCGCAGCCCGTCCACGCCCCAAACCTTGATCCAGTAAAGCGCGTTCGCGATCAGGAAATTGGTCACTTCGATGCGGCCGAAATTATAGATCAGCGTGTTCCAGTCATGATGGAACCCCTCACGCGGGTCGGCGTATTCGTAAAGCGCGGTCCCATCGAATCGCGCCAGCCCGTGCTCATCTGACGGAAAATGCGCCGGAACCCAGTCGAGAATCAGCCCCAAGCCGGCTTCGTGGCAGGCGTCGACGAAAACGCGCAACCCTTCCGGGTCGCCGTGGCGGCTCGTCGGGGCGAAAAGCCCGATCGGCTGATAGCCCCATGAATCATCGAGCGGGTGCTCGGAAATCGGCATCGCCTCAATATGCGTGAAACCCATGTCCCGCGCATAAGGAACCAGCGTTTCCGCGAGTTCGCGAAAGGAAAGCCAGCCGCCATCATCGGCCCGCCGCCAGCTGCCGAGGTGGGCTTCGTAGATCGAAATCGGCTTGTCGGCCTGCTGGAGTTCGCTACGCTTGCGGCTCCAGCCCCCATTTTGCGACTCGGGCGGCGCCGTCCGTACAATGGAACAGTTCCCCGGCCGAAGCTCACCCCCGAACCCGAGAGGATCAGCCTTCAGCGGCAGGAGCGCGCCATCGGCGCCAATGATTTCATACTTGTAGCGCGCGCCGGCGCCGATACCGGGTGCGAAAATCTCCCACACCCCGGTCGCTCCGCGTCGGCGCATCATGTGCCGGCGGCCGTCCCAGCCGTTGAAATCCCCGACGACGGAGACCCGACGCGCGTCCGGGGCCCATACCGCGAAGGAGCTTCCCTCCACGCCCTCATGACGGCGCGGATGCGCGCCGAGCGTGGACCAGAGCCGCCAGTGCGCGCCTTCGGATATCAGATGCTCGTCCAGCCGCCCGAGCAGCGGCCCGAAGCGATAGGGGTCGTCGAAATCCCATTGGGCGTCGTCGTTCGAAGCCCGAATGCGATAGGCGCCCGGATGCGTTTTCAGCCGGCCGATGAAAACGCCCTGCGCCCCCACGGCCTTCATCGGAACGCTCACGCCATCTTCGGCGGCGAGGGCCGCCGACGTCGCGCCGGGCGCGAAAACCCGAACTTCGAATCCCTCGCCTTCCGGATGCAGGCCGAGAAAGGAGAAGGGGTCGTCGTGCAGGCCGCGGGCGACGCGCTCCGCGTCGGTGGTGGATGCGGAAGAGGTTCCGCCGCCAAGGTCCGCGCGCTCCGACATAATCTCCTTCTTTCGGCCACCGCTGCGCGGCCCTGTAGATGTTGCAGCGCAAACTCAGCTTGAGTTTAAATCGAAAATTTGGTATATCAAGGACTTAAGTGAAAAAACCTTGAAAAGCCGCAATGCAGCCAAATCTGTTGGCTGCGCGTTGCACACTTTGCCGGCGCGCGCTGCGCAGCGATTTGCACGAAGCGGCGAAAGGATGCACGAATATGAAAATTGACGCTGATCCGATGCGCGCGCCGGTGTTTCCGGTCAAGCCTTATGAGCATGTCGCGATCGTCGGCGGGGGCTCCTGGGGGATGGCGCTGGCGATCCTCGCCACCCGCGCCGGCCGGCATGTGACGGTATGGTGCCGCCGGCCCGAAGTGGCGGAGGCTCTCAACCAGAGCCGCTGCGCCACCATGATCAAAGGCGCGCCGATGATCCCCGAAGGGATCGTCGCCACCACGGATATGGCGCGCGCGCTGGCGGGGGCCGACGCCGCGCTGATCGTCGTCCCCTCGGTCGCGGTGAGGGAGACCTGCCGCGCCATGGCCCCGCACCTGGCGGAAGGCGCGCCGGTGATCCTCTGCGCCAAGGGCGTGGAGGAGGGGACGGGTCGCCTGATGACGGAGATCGCGGCGGAGGAGTTCGGCGGCCGCTCCATCGGCGTTCTTTCCGGCCCGACCTTCGCGCATGAGGCGGCCGCGGGGCATTTCACCGCCGCGACCGTGGCTTCCGAATTCCACGAGGGCGGGGCGCGGCGCCCTGATCAGCTTGTGGCGGCGCGGATCGCTGTCTCGTTCGGTTCGGAATCCTTTCGCCCTTACATCTCCGACGACATCGTCGGGGTGGAGATCGGCGGGGCGCTGAAGAACGTGATCGCCATCGCCTGCGGGATGATGACCGGCGCCGGCTTCGCGGAAAACACCCGCGCCGCGCTGATCTCGCGCGGGGTGGACGAGATGAAGCGCCTGGCGGAGGCGCTGGGCGGCCGGCGGGAGACTGTGACAGGTCTTTCCGGCGTCGGCGACCTGACGCTCACCTGCTCCTCCACTTCGTCGCGCAACATGTCGCTTGGCGTCCAGCTCGGCTCCGGCGTCGCGCGCGCCGAGTGTTTCGAAGGGCGCCCCGTGGTGGTGGAGGGAGAGCGGAACGCCATTTCCTCCACCGATCTCGCGCGCGGTCTCGGCGTCGAATTGCCGATCTGCGAGGCGGTGCGGGCGATCCTTCACGAAAACGCGCCTATCGGCGAAACCTTCGCCCGGCTCTGGTCGCGCCCCCTCGAGGCGGAGCCGAAGGCGCTGGACTTCCTGATCGACCATCCCTCGGACGAGGCCGCGATCCGCCGCATCGCCGCGGTGATCTCATGAGCGGCGCGCATCCGCCTCTTTCGGCGCGCGCGTTCGTGCTCGCCACCGATCTCGACGGCACGTTTCTTGGTGGAACGCCGGCGGCGCGGCGGCGCCTCTATGACTGGATCGAAGCTTCGCGCCGCACCATCGGCCTCATATTCGTCACCGGGCGCGATCCGCGCTTCATCGCCGAACTTTGCCGCGCCGGAGAGGCGCCCTGGCCCGATTATGTAATCGGCGATGTCGGCACGACCGTCGCCGCCATCGCGCGGGACGCAGAGATTCCGGTTCAGCCGCTCGCGGCGCTCGAAGCCGAAATATCCAGCCTATGGGCGGATCGGGGCGAAGAGGTGCGCGCGGCGCTCGACGGGCGGCCGGGCCTCAGCCTTCAGAAAACGCCGTTCCGCTATCGCGTCAGCTATGATCTGGACCCCGAAACGTTCGACCCGGCGGCGCACGAGACGGTCGCCGCGCTCGGATTCGACAGTCTTGTCTCCGACAACCGCTTTTTCGACGTGCTGCCGCCCGGCGTCAGCAAGGGGCCGACGCTTCGCCGCCTGATCGCCCATCTGGGCGTCGGAGCGGAACGCGTGCTCGCCGCGGGCGATACGCTGAACGATCTTTCGATGCTGGAAGCGGGCTTCAACGCCGTCGCCGTCGGCGGGTCGGAACCCGGGCTTCTTGTCCGCGTCGCCGGGCTGGAAAAGGTTCACAAGGCCAAGGCCGCTGGCGCCGCCGGCATACTCGAAGCCATCGAGCGGTTCGATCTTCACCCCCTTCCTGAAGGAGAAATGCGTGTCCTCTGATCTGGTCATTGTCTATCACCGGCAGCCTTTCGAGGAAGTTGAGGAAGAAGGCCGGATCGTGCGACGGGCGAACAAGAGCCCGAACGGCATCATCCCGACGCTGAAAAGCTTCTTCGGGCGCACTGGCAAGGGCGCCTGGGTGGCGTGGAAGCAGGTGGAAGACCCCGCCAATCCGGATTTCGAGCGTGTGGTCGAAATGGAGGAGGATTTCGGCTCCTATGTCGTCTTCCGCCTGCCGCTGACGGAGGAGCAGGTCAACAGCTTCTATCACATCACTTCCAAGGTGGCGTTCTGGCCGATCCTTCATTCCTTCAAGGACCGCTATAATTACGACCCGGTCGACTGGCCGACTTTCCGGGAGGTGAACTGGGCCTTCGCCGAAGCCGCCGCCGCCGAAGCGGCGGAGGGCGCGGTGGTCTGGGTCCATGACTACAACCTGTGGCTGGTCCCGGGCTATCTGCGCCGGATGCGCCCGGATGTGCGGATCTCGTTCTTCCACCACACGCCCTTTCCCGCTGCGGACATGTTCAATGTGCTGCCCTGGCGCAAGGAGATCATCGAAAGCCTGCTTTGCTGCGACGTGGTCGGTTTTCACATCCCGCGTTACGCCTCCAATTTCGTCAGCGTCGCGCGCAGCCTCGTCGATGTCAGCAGGCCGGAGCGGGTGGCGGTGAGCCCGGATTTCTCCTGCGAAGGTTCAGCGCTGTCCGAGCGCACCACGCCTGTCTCCATCAACTATGAGGGGCGAGAGATCCTGATCAGCGCATTTCCGGTCGGCGTCGATGTCGAATACATCGCCAACCTCGCCAATTCGGAGGAGACTGAAAAGCGTGTCGCCGCGATCCGCGAGGAGCTGGGGGACGCGCAGCTGATCGTCTCCGTCTCGCGCACCGACTACACCAAGGGCAATATCGAGCAGCTTCTCACCTATGAGCGGCTGCTGGAGCGACGCCCGGATCTTCACGGCAAGGTGCGGCTTCTGCATGTGTCCGTGCAGGCGAACCGGAAGATGCTGGCCTATGTCGACGTCCAGAACGACATTGAGCAGCTTTCGGGCCGCATCAACGGCAAGTTCGGCAATTTCGGCTGGCAGCCGGTGGCGCTGATTTCCACCGCGATCCCGTTTCCTGAGCTTGTCGCCTATTACCGCGCGGCGGATGTCGCCTGGATCACGCCGCTGGCCGATGGGCTGAACCTCGTGGCGCAGGAGTTCGTCTCTTCACGCACCGACGGGGGCGGGGCGTTGGTGCTTTCCGAATTCGCCGGGGTCGCGGTCCAACTCGGCGCGGCGGTGCTGGCGAACCCGTTCTCGAACCGGGCGATGGACAACGCCATCGACCAGGCGCTGGCGATGCCGGTGGAAGAGAAGCGCACACGGATGAAAGCCCTTCGGGCTTCCGCCGCACGGTATGACATCCGCGCATGGGCGGCGGAGCAGCAGCGGCTTTTCGACCGGACAGCGCGCCCGCCGTCCTCGGAGGCCGCGCCGCAAAGCGCTGCCTGAACGCGGCGCCCGCCGACTTCGCCTTGTTCCCGGCCGGCATTCATGATTTTTCCTATCGAAAGAGAAAAATTCGAGGAGCCGCGTCGATGGGGTATCGCGATGTCTATGAGGGCTGGCGCGCCGATCCGGAAGCGTTCTGGATGCGCGCGGCGGAGGCTATCGACTGGGTGACGCCGCCCTCGCGCGCGCTTTTCGCCGATAACCCTCCATCCGGAGAATGGTTCGCGGATGGGGTGATGAACACCTGCTGGAACGCGGTGGACCGCCATGTCGCGGCCGGGCGCGGCGATCAGGTGGCGATCATTCATGAAAGCCCGATCACCGGAATCACCCGCAAGGTCACCTACGCCGAATTGCAGGATCTGGTCGCGCGGCTCGCCGGCGCGCTGGCGGCGCGCGGCGTAGTCAAGGGCGACCGGGTGGTAATCTACATGCCGATGGTCGCCGAGGCCGCCGTCGCCATGCTGGCCTGCGCGCGGATCGGCGCGGTCCATTCGGTGGTCTTCGGCGGCTTCTCCTCGAACGAGTTGGCGGTGCGCATCGACGATTGCCAACCGAAAGCGGTCATAGCCGCGTCCTGCGGGATCGAGCCGGGCCGGGTGGTGGACTACAAGCCGCTCCTCGACGGCGCGATTGAAATCGCGCGCCACAAACCCGAGTTCACCGTCCTTTTCCAGCGGAGCGAGAAACCAGCCAGTCTGATCGCCGGGCGAGACCATGACTGGTTCGAATTTCAGAAAGACGTGGCGCCCGCCGCCTGCGCGCCGGTCGGCGGGGCGGAACCTCTTTATATCCTCTACACCTCCGGCACCACCGGCCAGCCGAAGGGCGTGGTGCGGCCTTCGGGCGGGCATGCGGTGGCGCTCAATTGGTCGATGAAGAACCTTTACGGCGTCGATACGGGCGACGTGTTCTGGGCCGCTTCCGATGTCGGCTGGGTGGTCGGCCATTCCTATATCGTCTACGGGCCCCTGCTGCGCAGCTGCACCTCGGTGCTGTTCGAGGGCAAGCCCGTCGGCACGCCTGACGCCGCGACCTTCTGGCGGGTGATCGCGGCCCACAAGGTGAAGAGCTTCTTCACCGCTCCCACCGCGTTTCGCGCCATCAAACGTGAGGACCCGACCGGCGCGCTGGTCGCCGGGCACGATGTTTCCTCGCTTCAGACATTGTATCTGGCGGGGGAGCGTTCGGACACCGACACTGTGAACTGGGCGGCGGCGCGGCTTGGCGTGCCGGTGGTCGATCACTGGTGGCAGACAGAGACCGGCTGGGCCATCACCGGCCTGCCGCTCGGCCTCGACCCCGATATGGAGGTCAGGGTCGGCTCCACCGGTGTCGCGATGCCGGGCTATGACGTGCGTATCCTCGACGATGGCGGACGGGAAGTGGCGCCGGGCGTGCTTGGCGCGGTCGCGGTGAAGCTGCCGCTGCCGCCCGGCTGCCTGCCGACGCTCTGGAACGCGGAGGCGCGATTCCGCAAATCCTATCTCGAAACCTTCCCCGGCTTTTATGAGACCGGCGACGCCGGAATGAAGGACGCGGAAGGATATCTCCATATCATGGCGCGCACCGATGATGTCATCAACGTCGCGGGGCACCGGCTTTCGACCGGCGCGATGGAGGAAATTCTCTCCGATCACCCCGATGTCGCGGAATGTGCGGTGATCGGCGTCGCGGACGATCTGAAAGGGCAGGTTCCCATGGGGTTCCTCTGCCTCAACAAGGGCTGCGCGCGCCCTGATGCGGAAATCGTCGCCGAATGCGCGGCCTTGGTGCGCGCGCGGATCGGCCCGGTGGCGGCGTTCCGGCTTTCGGTCGTGGTGGACCGGCTGCCCAAGACCCGGTCAGGCAAGATCCTGCGCGGGATCATGGGCAAGATCGCCGATGGCGAGCCGTTCAAATCCCCCGCGACGATCGACGACCCTGCGATTCTCGATGAGATCGGAGCGGCGCTCGCCACGCTCGGATATCCGCGCCAGAAAGCCTGATCGGGGGGCGGGATCTAGCTTCCGCCGCGCGTGCGTCGGGGGTTGGCGCGCTGCGTCGGGGCGGCGGAAAGCGGATCCTCGGGCCAGGGGTGGCGCGGGTAGCGCCCGCGCATGTCTTTGCGCACGTCCGCATACGAGCTGCGCCAGAAGGCCGGCAGGTCCGCCGTCAGCTGCACCGGCCGTCCGGCCGGCGACAGAAGCTCCAGCACCAGCGGCGATCCGCCCGCCATCGGGTGCCGGTCCAGCCCGAAAAGCTCCTGCAGCCTGAGCGAGACGCGCGGCTGATCGGAATAGTCGATCAGCCGCGCCCCGCCCGTTGGCGGCGTGAAGGCGGCGGGCGCCGCGCGGTCGATCGCCGCCAGCCCGTCGCGCCCGAGCCGGGCGGAGAGGATGGCGAAAAGGTCGAGGCGGGGTAAATCTTCCGCGCGCCGCAGGCCGCCGAGCCAGGGGGAAAGCCATTCTTCCAGCGCGGCGACGAGGCTGGCCTCGTCCAGCGCCGCGATATCGGCCCCGCCTCGGCGCGCCCATTCCGCGCGGGCCGCGAGTTGCGCCGCAGCTTCGCTCCAGGGGAGCGCCGCGAGGCCGAGATCGCGCACGCCTTCGGTCATCGCCGCGATCTGCGCCTCCTCCGGCGCTTCGGGCCATGGCCGTTCCTCCAGCGCCAGCGCGCCGAGCATCAGCCGCCGCCGAGCCAGCACCCGCCGCTCACGCCGCGACCAGGCGCAGCTTTCGCGCCATGTCATCCGATCGGAGAATATCTCCTCCAGCGCCGCGCGGTCGATGGCGGCGGCGCGGCGAATGCGGGCCTCCGTCGTGTCGCCGTCAAGATCGGCGGCGACGATGAACGCCTCTCCCGCGAGGGGGTCCTCCGCCGGCAGCCAGGCGCCCTTGCCCCCGGAAAGGAGGTGCCGCGCCTCGCCGCGCGGCCCGGCGCCGGGGCGGCGCATCGCGATCCGGTCGGGATACGCGCGCGCCAGAAGCCGCCCGGCCGATCCTGCGCCGAG
>JBBDTD010000337.1:0-14630 GCA_040904645.1 Paracoccaceae bacterium | reverse complement strand
GAGATCGGCGACACATGGTTCCGGCCCACTGACAGGGTGACGATCGTGACCGACCCTTCGGCTTCGTCCGGCGGCAGGCTTTTCGGTGGCGAGGATGCGGTCGTCTCGCTTTCGGTAAGAACGGCGAACGGTCAGGTCACGACCTTTGACACGAGTTCCGACGGGCTCGACATCGACCCCGACCCTTCGAAGCGCGGAGATGATTTCTTCTTCATCTCCGAGACGCCCGGAACCGGCCGGGGCGGCGCCTATGACGGGCTCGATATCGAGAAGGTCGTCGTGGCCGACCTCGCGCTTCGCGCCGGAGAGGATTTCACCTTCGCGAATGGAAGCGGCTATCGGCAGGACGGTGTGTCGGGTGGCGGATCGGGCGGGGACGCGACTGGCGGAATATCCGGCGTCAGACGCATCGGAGACGATGACGACAACGCGCTCACGGGTGGCCCACGCCGCGACTTTCTGGATGGAAGGTCCGGCGACGACCGGCTCGACGGCGGCGGAGGCGCCGACCGGCTGTTCGGCGGTGAGGGGAACGATTCGATCTTCGGCCGCAAGGGCGCGGACGAAATTTTCGCCGGCGCTGGGAACGATCGGGTCAAGGCGGGTGGCGGCCACGATCTCGTCAAGGGCGGCGAGGGCAATGACAGGCTCATCGGCGGCGCCGGACGCGATCGGCTGATCGGCGGCGACGGGAATGACGAGCTTCGCGGGAGCGGCGGAAGGGACCTGCTTCATGGCGGCGAGGGGAACGACGTCTTCGTCTTCAGCAAAGGCGACCGGATCAAGGATTTCGGACGCGATGACGGCGATGTGATCGCTTTCGCGGCGTTTCGGCGCGCTGATTTCGATGATCTTTCGATCTCGCGATCCGGCGGCGACACGCTGGTCAGGTTCGAAGGCGAGACGGTGCGGTTGGAAAATTTTCGCAGACAGCTGGACGAGGAAGACTTCAACTTCGGTTTCCACGGCGATTTCGGCTTTCTCTGAGCCGGCGGCTCATCGCGTCGCGCAGATCAGCACCATGCCCTCGGCGCCGGTGACGATCAACGATACGCCATCCGTGGCCTGCCCGGCGCTGAGCCGCGCGCTCCAGCGCACGCCATCGATCTCCACCGCGCCTTCGCCATGCTCGAACCCGCCGCCCGCTTTGCCTGCGCGCCCGATCATCCGATCCGACCGGCGGTTGAGGCCCGGCGTCTCCGCCCGCCCGCGCGTGCGGGCGAGCGCAAAGCGGCCGGCGAATGTGAAGCCGACCGAAAGCGCGGCGAAGAGGATGAGCTGCGCGCCCCCGCCCATGGCCGGCGCAGCCCAGAGCATCATGCCCGTCGCCAGCGCCGCGAGCGCGAGCCAGATCAGGTAATAGGTGAATGTGAGCATCTCCAGCACACCGATGGAGACGCCAAGCGCGACCCACCACCACGGGGAAACGCCCTGAAGCAGCTCGAAGAGATCGCCTTCCATGGGTCAGTCTTTCCGCATGGCGGTTTTCGACAGTTCTGCGATGCCCGCGATGGATCCCAGCAGGCCCGCCGCCTCCAGCGGGATCATCACTGTCTTGGAGTTCGGCGAGGCGGCGATATCCCGGAGCGCCTCGGTGTATTTCTGCGCGATGAAGTAGTTGATCGCCTGCACATCACCCTCCGCGATGGCTTTGGAGACCATGGCCGTCGCCTTCGCCTCGGCCTCCGCCGAACGTTCACGGGCCTCGGCGTCGAGGAAGGCCGCCTCGCGCCGGCCCTCAGCTTCGCGGACCTGGCTTTCGCGCACGCCTTCGGCCTTCAGGATCGCGGACTGCTTCATGCCCTCGGCCTCAAGGATCTCCGCGCGTTTCTCCCGCTCGGCCTTCATCTGCTTGGCCATGGATTCCGTGATGTCGGCCGGCGGCGAGAGGTCCTTGATCTCCACCCGAAGCACTTTCACGCCCCAGGGCGTGGAGGCCTGGTCGATCACGGTCAGCAGCTTTGTGTTGATCATGTCCCGGTTGGAAAGCACATCGTCGAGATCCATCGCGCCGAGCACGGTGCGGATATTGGTCTGCGAAAGATTGGAGAGCGCATGCTCCAGATTGCGCACCTCATAGGAAGCCGCCGCCGCATCGACGATCTGGTAGAACGCGATGGCGTCGGCCCGGACCATGACGTTGTCGCGGGTGATGACCTCCTGGCCGTCAATATCCAGCACGTTCTCCATCATGTTGACGCGCTGGCCGACCTGATCGACGAGCGGAATGATGAAGCGAAGACCAGGTCGGAGAGAATGGGTGAAGCGACCGAACCGCTCCACTGTCCATTCCTCGCCCTGCGGCACGGTGCGTACGCCGCGGCTGATCGCGATCAGGGCGAAAACGACCAGCGCGATCACGAAGATATTTGCGCTCAGGAAATCCATGACTAATTCCTCTCGGGAGCGATATCGCCAGTTTGATTTCTGGCATAAAACGATGGCCAAGGCGAACGTCAAAGCCCGCCGAGAGTTGAAGATAACCATGAAAGGAGAGGCGAATGCGCCTGATGTCCCCAATGATCGCCGCGCTGGTGCTTGTCGCCAGCGGCGCGCTGGCCGAAGAACGCCTGACTGTAATCGGAGAGGGGCAGGCTTTTGCGCGGCCGGATCTCGCCACGGTGCGGATCGGCGTCGAGACGGTGGCCGGGACCGCCGCCGCCGCGATGACGGATAATTCGTCGCAGGCGGCGGCGCTGATCGCGGCCGCGAAAGCCCGCGGCGTCGCGCCGGCGGATATCCAGACCTCCGGCCTTTCGATCTATCCGATGTTCGAGGATCGCCAGCGCGTGGACAACAGCGCGCCGAAACTGATCGGCTTCACGGTCTCGAACGAGGTGACTTTGCGGGTGCGCGACCTGCCCTCGGTGGGGGAGACGCTCGGCGTTCTCGTCGCCGCCGGCGCGAACCGGATGAACGGCGTCGAATTCGGCTTCGCAGACGACACCGCCCTGCGGGACGAGGCCCGGCGCAACGCCGTGGCCGACGCCTTGCGCAAGGCCCAGCTTTACGCGTCCGCGGCCGGTGTGAAGCTGGGTTCCATCTTCGCCATCGAAGAGATGGGCGGCGGCGGCGGCCCGTCGCCGCGAGCGATGCAATTCAAGATGGCTGACTCCTCAGTGCCGGTCGAAGCGGGGGAAACCGGCGTCACCGCGATGGTTTCGATCGTCTGGGAGATAGACGAGGCGAACTGACGGTTCGCCGACGGAGATTGGGGGCGGGATCCGCGCTTCTGCGGAACCCGCCACCCGCTGATTTCAATCCGCTCGCTGCGGTGAAAGCTGCGGGGCGGGCGCATCAAACGCCGAAACATCGAAAGGCGCAGCTTAACCGAAAATCGAAACCTGCGCCAATCTTCGCCCACGCCTGATCGTGCGCATGGACCAGAGCGGCGCGCCCTGCCTCACCGCGATGAAAACCATGACATCAACCACCGAAGCTCCACCTGATCGACCCGATGACCAGAGCGGGGCGTTTGTCCGTAAATGAGTAATGATCGCCGGACTCTTCGTAATCGGAGGCGATCAACCTTGTTTCTAATCACTTCATTGGCGCTGTCGCTGAAATTGGCGGCCTTGACAACCAGTCCGCCCGCGTGGTTGGCGCTGAATTGGCGTGAGTGTTAGCGTCAATGATCAGGTGTGGAAGTTGTGGGAGGCTTTGTTGCACAAATCGGGTTAGGGATTCACGGTGTGAATCCAGCGTAATAGCTGTGGGGCATGAGCAGTTCGTCCCCTGCGAAGCACAAGACCAGGAATTGGCCTTCGTAGAACACCGCGTTGAAGCAACGCGGTTCACTTTCAATCTGGTTTGATCCGGAGCCGGCCTGTTGAACTTGCTTATCGACAGCACCGGCATCAAAGCCGAAGGTGAAGGCGAGTGGAACGCCCGCAAACATGGCGGCTCGAAGCGGCGCATTTGGCGCAAGATACACACAGGGATCGACGAAGAAACGCTGGAGGTCAGGGCCGTCGAGGTCACCAGCAGCAACATCGGTGACGCGCCCATGTCGCCCGGGCTGCTGAACCAAATTCCTGACGATCAGGAGATCGGATCAGTGACCGCCGATGGGGCATATGATACGCGTAAACGCCACGACGCGATTGCGGCCCGTGGGGTTTATGCCGTCATACCTCCGCGCAAGAACGCCAAACCGTGGCCGCCCACCAGCGCAGGGGCCATCGCCCGAAACGAAGCGGTCAATGCGTCGCGATATCCGGGCCGCGCCATATGGCGACGATGGAGTGGATATCACCGCCGGAGCCGTGTCGAAACCAAGATGCATTGTGTGAACTGCTGGGCCAGAGCCTCATGGCACGGGACTTTGATCGGGAGGCTGCCGAAATCCAAGCTCGCATCGCCGTTCTCAACCGTTACACTGCCCTTGGAATACCCGTCACAGAGGCCATGGGATGAGTCTGTCCGGTGAAAATAGTGCACCATCAAACACCTAGGGTTCGCCATAACTGAGGAGGGCGCTAATGATCCGCAACGCCGTGGCGCGCGACGAGTCGGAAATCAGAAGATGCGCGGAACAGGCATATGCCCGTTATGTGCCGTCGCTGGGCCGGAAGCCGGCGCCGATGATCGCTGATTTCGCGGCGCAGATCGCTGACGGAGCGGTATACGTCGCCACCGATGATCAGCAGGTTTTTCATGGATTTATCGTATTCTTCGTCGAAGAAAGGCATGTTTTTCTGGAAAACGTTGCGGTGCTTCCCGACGCGGCCGGGCGCGGTGTCGGGAAGGCGCTCATCAATTTTTGCGAGCAGGCCGCGCGGCGCAGCGGCAAGAACGCTGTGCATCTCTACACCAACGAGGTGATGACCGAGAACCTCTCGATCTATCCCAAACTCGGCTATATTGAAGTGGACCGCCGGACCGAGGGCGGGTTCAATCGCGTTTACTTTGAAAAGACGCTCGCCTGACGATGGCGGCTTCGTCCGCTCAAGAGCCTGACTCGAAAAACTCCACACGATATCAAGATCTTGCGATGGGTTTCGTGAGCATCCTGGCGTGGGCTGCGGCGGCCAGCCCCCTGCCCAGACGCCTGCATCGCCCGCGCCGGGCGAAGGTGCGCTCGACTGCCCGGCGGCGGCGAATGACCACGAAGCCCTTCATCCAGGGCGTCCGGCGCACGCTCTCAAGGTCGACGTGGGTGTTGTCCTTGGCCCGGTCGACGAGGCGACCGCCCGGCGCAGCGTCCGATATCATCGGCTCGGCCACGGCCCATTGGCTGTTCGTCAGATCGCTCGGACAGGCGCGGCGCTTGCGTCGGGGCGCCGGCGTTCGTCTCGCATCAGGGACTCCGACATCCCATGAAGCACAAAGCAATAGCCAGAGAAATCCACCTTCTCGAACACCCTCTAAGGGTGATCAATCATCAACTCCGCCTTGGCTGCGCTGAAATCCGAAGCGATCCAGGCGTTCTCAAGCTTTCTGAGCCGGATGCCGAGGGCGGGGCCGGGCGCCTCCCCGGCCGCGATCAGATCGCTGGCGGTGACGGGGAAGGACACGGTCGCGCCCCGGATGATTTCCGGCCGCCAATTGGCGGGTGGGGGCGCACCCCGGGCCGCACGGATCAGCGCCGCGTCGCGCGTCGCGTCCGCGCCGTGTCGATAGGCGGCCTCGGCCAGCGATTGATCGGCGCAAAGCGCCGCCCTGATCGCGTCGAGCCGGGAACTCTCCGCACGCGAAAGCCTGAGCGCGCGCGCCACGCCTCCGCCGCCGAGGGCCGCGAGCCGGCGCAGCGGCGCAGGCGGCTCCCCCACGGCGCGCTCAGCCGCTGTCAGGCCAGTGAACGGCTCGGCGCCGCGCAGGGCGCTTGTCAGCGCCGCGCCCATCGCGGCCAGCGCCGGTTCGGGGTCAGGCGCGGCGAGCAGCTTCAGCATCTCCGCCCCGATCCGCTCTTTCGAGACATGCGAAAGCCCCTCCGCCGCCGCGAGGCAGGCGGCGAGTCCGGCGGGGTCCATATCCTCGATCTCGAGCACGGCGTGGAAGCGGAAGAACCGCAGGATCCTCAGGTAATCTTCCGCGATGCGGGCGGCCGGGTCGCCTACGAAACGGAGCCGCCGCGCGGCGATATCGGCGAGCCCCTCGCCAAGCGGGTCGATCACGCGCCCGTCGCCATCTGCGTAAAGCGCGTTGATTGTGAAATCGCGCCGCGCGGCGTCTTCGGCCACGTCTTCGGTCCAGGCGACGACGGCGCGCCGCCCGTCGGTCGCCACGTCACGGCGCAGCGTCGCCGCTTCGAAGGCGCGCCCATCGGCGACTAGCGTCACCACGCCATGCTCGATCCCGGTCGGATGCGCGCCAAGCCCGGCGGCGGCGGCGAGACGCAGCGTTTCCTCGGGCGGCGAGGTCACGGCGATATCGACATCGGCGCTGTTCCGGCCGAGCAGCGCGTCGCGCACGCATCCGCCGACGAAAAGCGGCCGCGCGGGGGCGAGCGCCGCCATCACCGCCCTTGTCGCCGGATCGACGAGCCAGCCCGGCGCGATCCGGGCCATCAGCCGGCTTTCAGGTCTTCGAGCGCGGCGATCCGGTCGGCGAGACTTTTGAGGATACCGGCGGTCGCGCCCCAGACATAGCGTTCACGCCATGGGATCGCGTAATAAAGCCGCTCGCGCCCGCCCCAGACGCCGGAATGGCGTTTCAAATTGGCCGGGTCCATCAGGAAATCGAGCGGCGCCTCGAAAGCCTCATCCACTTCGCGCGGGTCGGGGATCAGCGGATAATCCGGGTCGACCATCGCGACGATGGGGTCGATCCGAAAACCTGTGCCGGTCTCATAAGGGTCGATCCGGCCCAGAATCTCCACGGCGCTCGGCGGCAGGCCGACCTCCTCCTCCGTTTCGCGGAGCGCGGCGGCGACGCAATCGCAGTCACCGGGGTCCACCTTGCCGCCAGGAAATGCGATCTGGCCGGCATGCTCTCGCATCGTGTCCGGCCGCTTGGTCAGGATCACCGAAAGCCCGCCGCTCCGCTCCACCAACCCGCAAAGCACGGCGGCGGGGCGCAGCAGGCGGCCCTTGTTCGTGATGGTCTTCTCGGGGTTCAGGTCGTAATCCGACCTCCGCACGCCGGATAACCGGATCGCGCGTTCGATTTCCGTCCGTGTCAGCATGGCGCCCATGCCATCCAAATGCCTCTCCGCGCGGCGCAAGGCAAGATTGCGCGCCTCATGCCAGGGGCGCGGCGCTGTCGCCGCGCCTGATTTCGCAGGCTCGGCCAGCTCCTCGCACCAGCCGCCATGGCCGCGCATGGCGGGAGAGAAAATCCGTGAGCAATGAGCCCTTGCGCACCCTTCAAAGCTCCAGTTCGGCGGCCGGACAAAACACGAAGAATTCGCCGCCTGACCGGATTCCGAACATGCGCTCGCCCGCCCTGTCCTCGACCGTGCCGGCTTCCACCAGCCGGTAATAACTCTTTCGGTCGATCAGCGCCTCCAGATTGCGACGGATCAGGATGTAGGGCGAGGGCTCGCCCGTTTCGGTGTCCCGCTCCACCCGTATCGGGTGGTGCGGGCCTGCGACGGCTTCGTCGTCGACATTGGTGATGAAGGTCAGATTCTGCGTGCTTCCAGCGCCGGAGACGGTGAAATCGACTGCGACAAAGGGCGCGTCGTCGACTTTGATGCCGATCTTCTCCACCGGAGTGACGAGGAAATAATCGTCGCCATCCTTGCGCAGGACCGAGGCGAAAAGCTTCACCAGGGGCATGCGCCCGATCGGCGAGCCGAGATAGAACCATTGCCCGTTCCGGGCGATGCGGATGTCCAGATCGCCGCAAAATGGCGGGTTCCAGAGGTGGACCGGCGCCGGGCCCTTGCCCCCCGCCTTCGCCGCCGTCCCGAGGGATTTCGCAAGCTCGTCCGGGTTGGGTGTGACAGTCTCCACGCTCATTTTTACATCCTCGTGACTCGCTTTCCCTCCCACACCATATAGTTTGTCCGGGTGAGACGCACCGCCCTGACCGGAAATGAAGGAGCATCGCCCTTGAGCACCGAGACCGACATCGTCGACGAGATCGAAACGGCCGGCGAAAAGCTCCGCGCCGCGGAAGCCGAGATCGCCAAGCGGGTGATCGGCCAGCGCAACGTGGTGGACCTGACCATGAACGCCCTGCTTTCGGGGGGGCATGCGCTCCTGGTCGGCGCGCCGGGCCTCGCGAAGACCCGGCTGGTGGAGACGCTGGGCGTGGTCATGGGCCTCGACGCGAAACGGATCCAGTTCACGCCGGACCTGATGCCGGCGGATATTCTCGGCGCCGAAGTACTGGAGGACGCGGTCGGCGGCGGACGCAGCTTCCGCTTCATCGAAGGGCCGGTCTTCTGCCAGCTTCTGATGGCCGATGAGATCAACCGCGCCAGCCCGCGCACCCAGTCCGCCCTGCTTCAGGCGATGCAGGAGAAATTCGTGACGATCGCTGGCGCGCGCCGCGATCTCAAGCCGCCCTTTCACGTTCTGGCGACGCAGAACCCCATCGAGCAGGAGGGCACGTATCCGCTGCCCGAAGCGCAGCTCGACCGGTTCATCCTTCAGGTCGACGTCTCCTATCCGACGCTTGCGGCGGAGCGCGAGATCCTGATCGCGACCACTTCGGCCGAGGAGCCGGAGGCGAAGCCGGTCTTCACCGGGCCGGAGCTGATTGCGGCGCAGCGGCTGGTGCGCCGGATGCCGGTCGGCGACAGCGTGGTCGATGCGATCCTCCGCCTCGTGCGCGCCGCGCGCCCGGGGGAGCCGGAGGCGTATGACTTCATCGACAGGGCGGTCAATTGGGGGCCTGGGCCGCGCGCAGCGCAGGCGCTGATGCTCAGCGTCAGGGCGCGGGCGCTGATGCAGGGCCGGCTCGCCCCCGATATCGACGATGTCCTGGCGCTCGCTCGCCCGGCGCTGATCCACCGCATGGCGCTGACCTTCGCCGCGCGGGCCGAGGGCGAAAGCCTTGAGCGGGTGATCGACATGCTGGCGCAGCGCGCGATCGGCGATGCGGCCCAGCGAAGCGGCGCCGCGGCCTGATGACCGATCCGACGCCCCGCGCATCGAAGCCGCCGATTGAGCGGATTGGGGCCGGATGGCTTCGCCGCGACGCCGAGCGTATTTCGGGCGCGCTGCCGCCGCTTGTGGCGGAGGCCGAGCGGCTGGCGGCGTCGGTCGTGGCCGGGGTGCATGGGCGCCGGCGTTCGGGGCCGGGGGAGACGTTCTGGCAATTTCGCGCCGCGCAGCCGGGCGACCCGCATCAGTCGGTCGATTGGCGCCGCTCCGCCCGGTCTGATCAGATGTTCGTGCGCGAAATGGAGTGGGAGGCGGCGCAGACCGTCTCGATCTGGCGCGATGATGCGCTTTCGATGGATTTTCGCTCCGACCGCGCCGCGCGCTCCAAGGGCGACCGCGCGGCGCTTCTGGCCATGGCGCTGGGCGTGCTTCTGGTTCGCGGCGGCGAGCGTGTCAGCCTGCTGGGCACCGACGCCGCGCGCCCCGCGAGCGGAGAGACGCAATTGATGCGGATGGGGTCCATCCTGACCGATGAGCGCCCCGAGCGCCCGGATTTCGGCGCGCCGCCCCGCGCGGATTTCGCGCGCGGCGGTCAGGCGGTGTTCCTTTCCGATTTCATGGGGCCGCGCGAAGATATCCTGCCCGGCCTCGTCCACGCCGCCGCGGCCGGCGTTTCGGGCTGCTATGTGCAGGTTATCGACCGGGCGGAGGAGACATTCCCTTTCGACGGAAGGCTGGTTTTCGAATCGATGGGTCGGGGGGTGAAGTTTGAAACCGACCGCGCGCGCGGGCTTCAGGCCGCCTATCGTGATCGGCTGGCGGAACGGCGGCGCGATCTGGATCTGACCGCGCGGCGCTGCGGCTGGCGATGCCTGATCCACCGCACCGATGAAAGCCCGCGCAAGGCGTTGCTCTGGCTTTACGGCGCGCTCGCTGGCGGGCGGCGCTGATGCTTTCCTTCGGCGCGCTGGCGTTTCTGAATCCGTGGCTCCTCGGCGCGCTCGCGGCGCTGCCGGTGCTCTGGCTTCTATTGCGGGCGACGCCGCCGTCGCCGGCGCGGATCGCCTTTCCTGGCGTGCGGTTGCTTCTGGGGCTCGAAGACCCGGAAAAGACCCCGCACCGCACGCCGTGGTGGCTTTTGTTGCTCAGGATGGCCCTCGCGACGGCGGTGATCCTCGCCTTCGCCGATCCGGTGCTGAACCCGCGTGAGCGGCTGACGGGCGCCGGGCCGGTGGTGCTGGCGCTCGACGGCGGTTGGGCCAGCGCGCCCGATTGGGAAGATCGGCGCGAAGCCGCGCTGGCGGAGCTTGACCGGGCGGAGCGCGCTGACAGGCCGGTCTCGCTGCATGTCCTCTCCGCGCCCGTGTCGCCTGATTTCCGCCTCACGCTGCGCCCGGCCGTCGAATGGCGCGGCGCGCTGGAGGCGCTTTCCCCCGCGCCATGGGCGCCGCTTCGCTCCGAATACGCCGAGGCTTTCGCCGGGCTGGTCTCCGCTTCCGACGCTGAAGGAGCGGCGGAAGTGGTGTTCCTGACCGACGGATTGAACCACGGCGACGATGGCGCGCTGGTCCGTGCGCTGGCCGGGCTTGGCGGGCTGAGGATTCTTGGCCCCGTCGCCCCGGCGCGGGCGCTTTCGGCGCCGCGGCTTGAGGGCGGGCGGATGACGGCCTCGGCCCTGCGGGCGGATCCGGGTCCGGAAGCCGCCGCGCGGATCGCGGTGTTCGGCCGTGCGCCCGCCGCGGGCGCCGGCGATGAGGGCGAGCGCCGCCTCGCGACCATCGAGGCGCTTTTCCCCGAGGGGGAGCGCGTCGGCGACGTCGAGATCGACCTGCCGCTGGAACTCCGCAACCAGATCAGCCGCATCGCGCTGCTGACTGGCGAAAGCGCGGGAGCGGTGGCGGTGACGGATGAAAGCGTGCGCCGGCGCCGGGTGGGCCTCGCCGCCGGCGGGGTCGAGGAAGGCGGGCTGCGGCTGGTCTCCTCCCTTCATTATCTCCGCACGGCGCTGGAGCGGAACGCCGATCTGGTCGAGGGCGGGATCGATGAGCTGCTCGCCGCCAATCCCGACGCATTGTTTTTCGCCGATATAGGCCGTCTGTCCGGCCCGGAGCGCGTAGCGCTGGAGGCCTGGGTGGCGGGAGGCGGGCTTCTGGTGCGCTTCGCCGGGCCGCGCCTTGCGCGGGGGGCCGATCTCGCCGCCGGCGCGGCCGCTGACGCGGAGGCGGACCCGCTTCTGCCGGCGCCGCTCAGGGGCGGGGGCCGCGCCGTCGGCGGCGCGATGGCCTGGGGCGCGCCGCAGATGATCCGTGAGTTCACGCGTGAAAGTCCGTTTTACGGCCTGACCGCGCCGCGTGAAGTTACAATCTCCCGCCAGATTCTCGCCCGGCTCGGCCCCGACCTCGCGGAAAAGACCTGGGCGGCGCTGGAGGATGGCACGCCTCTCGTCACAGCGGCGCCCTTGGGCGAAGGGCGGGTCGTGCTCTTTCACGTCACGGCGAACGCGGATTGGTCTTCACTGCCGCTCTCGGTGCTGTTCGTCGACATGCTCCGCCGGCTGATCGCGATTTCGGGCGGCGGCGGCGCGGGGGACGCGCCGCCCGCCCACGCGCCGGTGCGGTTGGTCGCGGCGCTTGACGGGTTTGGTCGCGTCGCGCCGGCAGCCGGTGATCTCGCGACCGTGGCGGCGGGCCGCCTCGAAGCGCCTGCCGGTCCCGACGCCCCGCCGGGCGTTTACGCCGGCGAGACCGCGCGCGTCGCCTTCAATCTCTTCCCCGCGCCGGAGCCGCCCACGCTCGCCCCCGCGCCGCCGCTCTCCGCCTCGTACGAGAGGCTTGGCGGGCGGACTGAGCGCCCGCTGGCGCAATGGCTGCTCGGGGCGGCGATCCTCCTCTTCGCGGTCGATCTTCTCGCGGCGCTCTGGCTCTCGGGGCGGCGGTTTCGCCTCAATCCCGGCGCCGCCGTGTTTTTTGCGCTGGTCATTCTCGCGTCGCCCCGCGCCGACGCGCAGAGCGCGGCCGCCGACCGCGCGCTGATCGCCGCGAATGAAACCGTGCTGGCGCATGTGCTGACCGGTGATGCGGAGTTGGACCGGATGGCCGAAGCCGGGCTGCGCGGACTCAGCCGCGTCCTCGCCGCGCGCACGGCGGTGGAGCCGGTGGAGCCGATGGGCGTCGATCTCGAACGCGACGAGCTGGCGTTCTTTCCTGTGCTCTACTGGCCGATCAGCGACGGCCAGCCGACGCCTTCGGACGAAGCCTCCGCGCGGCTGAACGAGTACATGCGCAATGGCGGCATGATCGTCTTCGACACGCGCGATGCGCATCTGGCGCGCGAAGGCTCCGCCGCCGGGCCCAACGCGCGGGCGCTTCGCCGGCTCGTAGCCGCGCTCGACCTGCCGCCGCTGACGCCGGTGCCGGCCGACCACGTTCTGACGCGGACCTTCTATCTGTTGGACCGGTTTCCGGGGCGCTGGACCGGCGGCGAGGTCTGGCTGGAGGCGCCGCGCCCGGCGCCGGAAGGCGAAGAGGGCGAGGATCAGCTGATTTCAGACCCGAATGACGGCGTTTCTCCGGTCATCATCGGCGGCGCGGACTGGGCTGCGGCCTGGGCGGTGAGCGAGACCGGCGATTTCCTCGCGCCGGTCGGGCGCGACAATGGCTTTCGCCAGCGGGAGATGGCCTTTCGCGTCGGCGTCAACATCGCGATGTACGCGCTGACCGGAAACTATAAATCCGATCAGGTGCATGTGCCCGCGCTGCTTGAAAGGCTCGGGAATTGAACGCTGCGCTCGCATTTGACCCGCTGATCGCGCCACTTTGGCTGGCGCTCGCCGGCGCCGCCGCGCTGGCGCTCTGCCTGATGGCGGGTTGGTTGCGCTCCCCCGCCTGGGCGCTGCGGGCGCTCGGCTTCGGCGTCCTTTTTCTGGCGCTCGCCAACCCGGCATTAGTGCGCGAGGTGCGGCGCGCGCTCTCCGACATCGCCTTCGTGGTGGTGGACGAAAGCGAAAGCCAGACCATCGGCGAGCGGTCCGCGGAGACCGCCGAGGCGGAGAAGGCGCTGCTGGCCGAACTGGAGGCGCTGAACCTTCGCGACCCTGAAAACCCGATAGAGACCCGCGTCGTCAGGGTGCGCAACGCCGGCGGCCCGGTCGGTGACCCCGGCACCACGCTGCTGACGGCGCTTTCCGCCGCCGCGGCGGATGCGCCCGAGGATCGTATCGCCGGCGCGATTCTTATCACCGACGGGCAGGCGCATGACGCGCAGGCGCTCAGCGACTTTCCGGGGCCGGTGAGTGGGCTTCTCACGGGCGCGCGTGATGAGTTCGACCGCCGGCTTTCCGTCACCGCCGCGCCCGCCTTCGGCATCGTCGGGGAAGAAGTGGTGTTTCGCTTTTCGGTGGAAGACAGCGGCCCCGCCGCCCGCCTCGCCGCGCTCGGCCCCGCACGGGTGACCATCGCCGTGGACGGAGAGGTCGTCGCCGCAGCCCAGGCCGTGCCGGGGCGCGGGACGGAGCTGAGCGTATCCATCGCCCACGGCGGCGCGAATGTGGTCGAGCTGACGCTGGAAGGCGCCGATGGGGAAATTACGCTGCGCAACAACCGCGCCGCTTTCACGGTGAACGGCGTGCGCGATCGGTTGCGGGTTCTTCTCGTCTCCGGCGAGCCCCACGCGGGGGAGCGGACCTGGCGCAATCTTCTGAAGGCCGACCCTTCCGTCGATCTGGTGCATTTCACAATTCTTCGCCCACCGACCAAGCAGGACGGCACGCCGGTTTTCGAGCTCTCTCTGATCGCCTTTCCGACGCGGGAGTTGTTTCTGGAGAAGGTCGATGAATTCGACCTGATCATCTTCGACCGCTATCGACGCCGCGGCGTGCTGCCCTCGCCCTATATCGCCAATATCGCCCGCTACGTGCGCGATGGCGGCGCGGTGCTGATCGCGACCGGGCCCTGGTTCGCGGGGGTGGAGAGCCTTTATCGGACCCCTCTGGCGGAAATCCTGCCTGTCGCGCCGACATCCGGGCTGATCGAGGCGCCCTACCTTCCGACGATCACCGACTCGGGCGCGCGACACCCTGTCACCGCCGATCTCGACCGTTTCGGCGGCGCCGCGCCGGGAGAACCGCCGCGCTGGGGCCGCTGGATGCGCCAGATCGAGTTGGAGCGGCTGTCGGGCGACGTGCTGATGTCGGGAGCGCAAGACAAGCCGCTGCTGATCCTTGACCGGGTCGACGAAGGCCGGGTGGCGGTGCTCGCCTCCGATCAGGCGTGGCTCTGGTCGCGCGGATTTGAGGGCGGCGGCCCGCAGGCGGAGCTTTTGCGCCGCCTTGCGCACTGGCTGATGAAAGAGCCGGAACTGGAAGAGGAGGCG
The DNA here is from genome assembly GCA_040904645.1 of Paracoccaceae bacterium. Taxonomy (GTDB): domain Bacteria; phylum Pseudomonadota; class Alphaproteobacteria; order Rhodobacterales; family Rhodobacteraceae; genus Pikeienuella. The sequence goes on along the minus strand of JBBDTD010000337.1, from coordinate 264 downwards.
CTTTCGGCGGTGGCGGAGGGCGCGCGGCTGACCGTCACGCGCCGCTCGGTCACGCAAACCCCCGAAATGCTGGAGGTCGTCGCCCCCTCCGGCGCGCGGAGCGTCGTTGATTTCACCTCCGTCGGCCCCGGTCGCTGGCGCGCTGTTTATGACGCCGAAGAGCAAGGACTGCATCATCTTTCCGACGGGGTGCTCAGCGCGATCGCCGCAATCGGGCCGCCCTCGCCGATCGAGTTCGAACGCGCGGTGGCGAGCGCGGAGCAG
>JBBDTD010000336.1:0-14632 GCA_040904645.1 Paracoccaceae bacterium | reverse complement strand
GGTCGCCGGGACCCCGGTCGCAGCGCCCGGCGGCGCGCGGTTAGCGCTGACGGTTTGGGTCGGCGTGGCGGCGCTTCGGCCCGAAGATTCAGGCCCCGAGGCGCTTTTGCGCCGCGCGGACGCCGCGCTCCGGAAAGCGAAACGCGAAGGGCGCGATCAGGTGCGCGTCGACGCCGCCTGAGCGCCGCGTCCGCCCGCTCCGGTCAATGGCGCTTCGCCCACTGCTTCAGGTTTTCGCGCAGGCCGCCGGAAAGCGCAGCGCGCTCTTCGTCAGTCAGGAGGGCGAGCGCCTCCACCGTCGCGTCGTTGCGTTGACGCCGGGACGCGGCGCGGCGCGCATCGGAAGCGTCGAGCGCGGCGCCGAGCGCGGCGGCCTCAAACGGTTTCGCCGCGATCAACGTCGCCATATCCTCCCAACGACCGCGCATCGCCTCGCGCCAGTCCTCCCGGCGGCCGGTGTCGAGTATCGCGCGCACCGCGTCGCGCCGGTCGGGGCCAGCCGCCTCGACGATCTGGCTGGTGAAGGAATACCGGCCGCCGCGCGAGCCATGATCGCCCATCTTCAGCGCAGCCCCGCCCGCCAGGCCAAGCATCAGGAAATTCACTGCGAGAGAGACCCCCAGCACCCAGCGCGCGCAGCGGGGCGAAAGGCCAAAGAGCCGCTTTCCGGCGTCGTCGGTCATTCCCAGCCCTCCTCTCCATAGCCAAAGGCGATCTCGACGCCGCCGAGCCCGTCGTCGCTGAACGCCAGCGCGCCTGCGGCCTCTTCAGCGGGGAAGAGCGTCGTCGCGGCGCTGGCGACCATTGTCGTCTGGCCGAGCCAGAGGCCAAGCACGGCGCAGGCCGCGCAGGCCATGGCCGGGCGGAGAATCGGCGTCGAGAATGCATGGCGCGCCTTCGCGGCGATGGCCGCCAGCCAGCCTGGGCGCGGGTTTCGCGGGGCGGCCCGCGCGGCGGCGATATCCGCGGCGTCGGCCATCACCCGCGAGAGGAGCGCGTCCGGCGCCCGGGCCGGAACGGCGCGAAGATCGGCGAAAGCGCCTTCGAGCGCGGCGGCGCGCGCGGATTCGGGCCAGAGGTCCGGCTCCGGGCCGAACCGCGCCAGCGCGGATTCGAAGTCCTCCTGTCTCATTTCCCAGTTCTCCGTCATATCCCCACCTCATTCTGGCCGGCGATCCATGCCGCGAGATCGCGGGCCAGCGCCCTTCGTCCCCGCGTCAGCAGACTTTCGACCGCCTCGACGCTGACTTCGAGCATGTTCGCGATCTCGGGATTGCCGAGATCTTCGAAATGCCGAAGCGCGACCGCGAGCCGCTGGCGCTCCGGCAGGCGGCTCAACGCCGCTGTCACCGCTGCGGCCCTGTCGCCCGCCTCCAGCACCTGCACGGCGGTCGGACCGGGATCGGCCGGCTCGTCGATCTGGTCGAGGGACGGGCCGCTCCGGCGGCGTTTCCGCAGCCGGTCGATGCAAAGGTTGGAGGCGATCCTGTGCAGCCAAGTCGAGAGTTTCGCCTCTCCGTCGCGCCAGTCGGGCGCGATTCGCCAGAGCCTGATCATCGCTTCCTGCGCCACGTCCTCAGCCTCCGCCGCGTCGTTCAGCATGCGCCTCGCGAGCACGAGCACGCGCGGCGTCAACCGGATCGTGAGCGCCCGCGCCGCCAGCTGATCGCCAGCAGCGAAGCGGGCGAGCAACGCCTCGTCCGACTCGTCGGAATTCCCGTCGAAAGACATCCGCAATCGCGCTGCTCGCCCCCTCTCGTCCGGCGTCCGTCAGTCGGCCTTTTCGCCGTCATGACCGCCGTGGCGCCCGCCATGGCCTCGCATCGGCTTCGCCGCCATCGCCTCTTCGCGGGTGACGAGTCCGTCGCCATCGGCGTCGACGCGTTTCATCATCCGCTCATGACGGGCGCCCCTAGCCTCGGCCATCTCGCTCTGATCAACGCCGCCATCGCCATTGACGTCAAGCCGGGCGAAACGGCGCGAAGCCATCTTCTCGGCGCGCTCGGCGGCGTGGCGCTGTGCGGCTTCCTTCATTTCCGCCTCGGTGACCTTGCCGTCGCCATCCGCGTCGGAGGCCGCGAAGCGCGCGGCCTGCGCCGCGGCGCGCTCATCCGCGTCGATCGCGCCATCGCCGTTCGCATCCATGTGATCAAACATGCGGTCGACCATTTTGGCGTGATGCGCCGCGCGGTCGCCGTGGCCGTCGCCCTTCACGCCCGAGCCTGCGACGGCGCCGACCGCGAAAAGCGCGAGGGCGCTGGAAATTGCGAATGTGGTTTTCTTCATGGTCAGGTCCTTCCGTTCCTTCGTCCCATCGCCAGCGAGCGGCGACAGTGCGGGGTCGATTTCGTCCCCGTCGGAAGGTCCAACGGCCCGCGCACAGCATTCCGGCGCGGGACGAGAAGGTTTCATCCGGTCGCGACATGGCGCCGCAAGACATTCCGCGCCGTCGCAACGCGCCCACCGCCACTATAGATAGTAGCGCATGAAAGACGCCTCAGATCATCACGCCACGCCGCGACCACTCAAGCCCGCCCTGCTGCGCGGCTGGCGGCGCCGTTGCCCGCATTGCGGCGGCGGGCAGCTTTTCGACGGCTATCTCACGGTCCGCCCGGCCTGCGATATCTGTGGAGAGGAATTCCACCATCATCGCGCGGACGACGCGCCGAGCTGGCTGACGATTGTGATCGTCGGCCATATCATCGCGCCGCTGATGGTCCTCGCCTATGAATTGCTCATCCTGCCGACCTGGGCGCACGCGGTCGTCTGGCCCGTCATCGCGATGACCGGGGTCGTCGTGTTGCTGCCGCGGGTCAAGGGCGGCATCGTCGCCTTTCAATGGGCGCACCGGATGCACGGCTTCGATCAGGGTGCGCCTGCGCCGCGCTGACCCTACGTAAGGCGTGATTCGCCGCTGGACAGGGCCAGCCGGGCCGGATGATTATCCGCCATGACCGAAAATATCATTCCCCGCCACGCCGCAACGCTGATCCTTGTTCGCAAGGGCGCCGGCGAGCCGCGCGTGCTGATGGGGCAACGCGGCTCCGGCGCTGCGTTCATGCCCTCCAAATTCGTGTTTCCCGGCGGCGCGCTCGACCCCGGCGATCATGCGCTCGCGCCGCTCTTCGACGTGCATGAGGAGGACGCGCCCCGGCTTCAGGCCCGCGCGGCTCCCGACATAACGCCGGCGGCGCTCGCTCTCGCAGCAGTGCGCGAAACCTGGGAGGAAACCGGACTGGCGCTCGGCGCGCCCGATTCAGGGGCGTCGCCGATGGCTTCGGGCGCCACCGACGACTGGCGCCAGTTCCTGGAGGCGGGGCTCCGCCCAGCGACACGGGACCTGCGATTCGTTTTCCGCGCCATCACGCCGCCGGGGCGCAGCCGGCGCTTCGATGCGCGGTTTTTCCTCGCCGATTCATCGCTTGTGCACGGCGACCCTGACGATCTGGCGCGGGCGGATGGGGAGTTGAGCCATCTGAGTTGGCTGACGTTGGCCGAGGCGCGAGCGCTCGACCTGCCGTTCATCACCGAAGTGGTGCTGGCGGAGGTCGAGGCGCGGCTGATCGCCCCCGACGTCGCGCGCCCGACGCCCTTCTTCCACCACGACGCTGGCCGGTCGTACCTGGATCACCTCTGATGACCGGCGCCGCGCCCGCCCCGCCGGCGGCGCGGGGCGGGCTACGCGGCATGATCGCCGCCATCGCCGCAATCTCGATCTTCGCGTTCGGGCTTTCGCTATCCATTCCGCTTTTCTCGATCCTCCTGGAGGAGATGGGGGTAAGCGGCGTCATGATCGGTTTGAACGGCGCGGCGGCGGCGGCGGCGATTCTCGCCGGAGGCACGCTGGTGCCGCTCGCCCTCCGTCATGTTTCGCTGGGCGCGCTGATGATCGGCGCGACGGTCGCGATGGCGGCGCTTCTTCTCGTCTTTCCGCTCTATCCGAATCCCTGGTTCTGGATGGGCTTGCGGTTTCTTTTCGGTTTCACCACCGCGACGCTGTTCGTCTGCTCCGAGATATGGATCATTTCCGCGGCGCCGCCCAAGCGCCGCGGACTGGTCATCGGGATATACGGGCTCTTCCTCTCGATCGGTTTTCTGGTCGGACCGCTGGTGCTCAAGATGATCGGCGCCGCCGGCTGGGCGCCCTTCCTCACCGGCGCGGCGATCTCGCTTTGCGCCATACCCCCGGTTCTGGCCGCCTGGCGCGAGCAGCCCGACCTTTCGGATGAGACGGAGGGGGCGGCGTCGTTCGCGGATGTTTTCCGATTCTTTCGCACCGATCCGGCGATTCTCTGGGCGGTCACGCTTTTCGGGGTGATCGAGTTCGGGGCGATGGGCCTCTTCCCCGTCTGGTCGATACGCCTCGGCGCCGACGCCGCGGCGGCGCTGACGCTGGTCGCTCTGCTCGCGGCGGGAAACGTGATCCTGCAGGTCCCGTTCGGCTGGCTCGGCGACAAGGCGGACCGTCGAAGGCTGCTGGGGGTTTGCGCCTTCGCCTCCGTCATGGCCGCGATGCTCTTTCCGGCGCTGGCGCATACGGTCTGGCCGCTCTGGCTGGTCACGCTGCTTTGGGGCGGGCTGGTCGTCGGACTCTATACGTTTTCGCTGAACGAGCTTGGCTCGCGCTATATCGGTGCCAAACTGGCGCGGGGGACAGGGGCCTTCACCACCGCCTACGGGTTTGGCGCGCTGGTGGCGCCGCCCGCGCTCGGCGCGGCGCTCGACGCCTGGCCCCCGCATGGCATGTTTTACGTGCTGGCCGCCGCCGCCGGCGCCTATGTCGCAATGCTGATCCTGAAGCCGCGCCGGATTCCTGCATCGGGGTGGAGCGAAACCGGGCTTGACTCGGACGGCACCCGTTGTAGATAGAGCGCTCGAAATTCACCCGCTCGCTGGCGGGCGCGCATTGCGCGGGGCAGGAGAAACGAAATGGCGAAACCGACGACCGTGAAGATCCGGCTGAACTCCACCGCCGGCACCGGGCACTTCTATGTGACCAAGAAGAACTCTCGCACCATGACCGACAAGATGGCGGTGCGGAAGTACGACCCGGTGGTGCGCAAGCATGTCGAGTACAAGGAAGGCAAGATCAAATAGGATCTTGTCGTCCTGGACGAAGTGAAGGGCGCCCGCTGAGGCGCTCTTTTGCGTTTGCGCCTCCCTACATTACACACTATATAATTGTTAATTATTTCTTATATGCTCGATTTCAGGTAAAATTTATGCGCTGCAGGTTGCATTCCGTGACGCGGCGTTTAGGTATGCCACGATATTTTTGATCATCGAATGGGGGCGAAACCATGCCCGACGACCTGATCCGCGAAGCGCCTGTCGCCGTTCGTGTGCCGGAGCCGCTTCCCGCCGGCGTCTTCGCGGAGACCGTGCTCTCCGTGACGCATTACACCGACCGGCTCTTCGCGTTCCGCACCACCCGCCCCGCGAGCTTTCGCTTTCGCTCGGGCGAGTTCGTGATGATCGGGCTGGAGATCGACGGCAAGCCGCTCTACCGCGCCTATTCCATAGCCTCCCCCGCCTGGGACGAGGAGCTGGAATTCTTTTCGATCAAGGTCGAGGATGGGCCGCTAACCTCGGTCCTCCAGCATGTTCAGGTCGGCGATAGAATCCTGATGCGCAAAAAGGCCACCGGCACCCTCGTCAATGATGCGCTGACGCCGGGCAAGCGGCTTTACATGCTTTCTACAGGCACTGGCGTCGCGCCCTTCGCGTCGCTCATCCGCGATCCAGAAACTTATGAGAAATTCGATCAGGTGATCCTGACCCATACCTGCCGAGAGGCGGCCGAGCTCGACTACGGCTACCGGATCGTCGCGGAGACAAAGGCCAACGAGCTTCTGGGCGAGATGGCGACGGCGCAACTCATCCACGCGCCGGCGACCACGCGCGAGGATTATCCGGTCAAGGGTCGGATCACCGAGCGGATCGCCGATGGCTCGCTCTTCGCCGGCCTTGGCTTGCCGCCGCTGGACCCGGCGGTGGACCGGGTGATGATCTGCGGCTCGAAAGAGATGCTTCGCGATTGCAAGGCGCTCTCGGAAGCGGCGGGCATGAAAGAGGGCGCGAACAACCGGCCGGCCGAGTTCGTCGTCGAGCGCGCCTTCGTCGACTGACGTCCATGCGCGGGCGCCTGTCTCGCAGCGCGCCGCCCCCAAACTTTCTCGAAATCGCCTTGATCCGCCGCAAGGCCTTCCCCAGTTTCGCCTTGATTGCGCCCTAGATAACAAACAACGGCGACGACGCGGTGTGAACGGCGCGTCGAGACGAACGCCGGCGCCAGCAAGGCGGCACGGGTTTAAGCGTATCGGGGCTGTGCTCCTTTTTTCGCGAGAAGAATACTGGCGCCATAAGGTTTGTGAGTGAAGTTGCGTCCGGCCGCCTGTGAAATTGTCAGTTGTGTTCGTTTGCGGCCGATCTGGAAACAGATCGGCCGCAAGCGTTTTGGCTCCAACCCCACTGACCTGCCACTGAGTTTTCCCGCCGCCTGGAGTTTGAGCCCGGTCCTTGATGGAGGGACGGACAGATGAAGCGGAAGCGGTTCACGCAAGCGCAGCTCTTCAGTCTGATTTCAGGCGCGATCGGCGGCAACGCGGCCGGCGCCGCGCTGATGGCGGTCGTCGGCGCCATCAAGAACATGATGGCAAAGAGCTGATCTGAAGGCGGATCGGCGGCGCGGCGCCGATCCGTCCCCGCTGGAACACGCCAGGTTCAGTAGCTGCAATCGCGGTACAGGTTGGCGAAATCGCCTTTCCACTCAGTATCGAACCGACGGAGCAGTTCTTCAGCCGGGGTCTGGCCGGTTTCCGCGATCTCCTTGAGAGCGTTCAGGAAATGCGTCTCGTCCGGCAACATGCCGCCGGCGCCGGCGCGCGCGCGCGCCTTCAGCCCGGCTTCAGAGATCGCCAGCGTCTCCCGCGCGAGGTCGAGCGCGGTGCGCCCGCCGATCTCGGCCTTCAGGCCGCGGACGGAGACATCGACGCGGAACGCTTCACGCTGCTCCGCAGTCCAGTTCTTGGCCAGATCCCATGACGCGTCGAGCGAGGCCTGATCGTAGATCAGCCCGACCCAGAACGCCGGCAGCGCACAGATCCGCCGCCACGGCCCGCCATCGGCGCCGCGCATCTCGATGAATTTCTTCAGCCGCGCTTCGGGAAAGATCGTCGTCAGATGGTCCGCAAAATCGGAAAGCGTGGGGATCTCGCCCGGCAGCGCCGGCAGCCGCCCATTGAGGAAATCGCGGAAGGACTGGCCAAGCGCATCGATATACTTGCCGTCGCGATAGACGAAATACATCGGCACATCGAGCGCGTAGTCGACATAGCGTTCAAACCCGAACCCATCCTCGAAAACGAAGGGCAGCATGCCGGTGCGGGCGTTATCGAGCCCGCGCCAGACCCGACTGCGCCAGCTGAGGTGACCGTTTTTCTTGCCTTCGAAAAACGGAGAGCAGGCGAAAAGCGCCGTCGCGACCGGTTGCAGCGCCAGCGCCACCCGCAGTTTTTTCACCATGTCGGCTTCGGAGGCGAAGTCCAGATTCACCTGGATCGTACAGGTCCGGTACATCATCTGCGTGCCATGGGTGCCGACGCGGCCCATGTAATCCGTCATCAGCCGATAACGGCCCTTCGGCATCATCGGCATCTCGCCCGCCATCCAGTCCGGCGAGGCGCCGAGGCCGATAAAGCCGGCGCCGATCCGGTCCGCGACAGTCTTCACCTCGGCGAGATGCTGGTTCACTTCGTCGCAGGTCTGGTGGATCGTCTCCAGCGGCGCCCCGGAAAGCTCAAGCTGGCCGCCCGGCTCGAGGCTGACATTGGCACCATCCTTGGTCAGGCCAATGATAGCGCCCGCCTCCTCGACCGGCGCCCAGCCGAAGCCGTCACGCAGCCCTTCGAGCATGGCCTTGATCGAACAGTCGCCCTCATAGGGAAGCGGTTTGCGCTGGCCGAGGCAGTAGCCGAATTTTTCATGTTCGGTGCCGATGCGCCAGTCAGCCTTCGGCTTGTCGCCTTCCTCAAGATAGGAGGCAAGCTGATCCTTGCTCTCGATCGGGCCGCCGCCCTGCTGGGGAATGGACATGGCGCTGATCCTTGATCTCTAAACCGGTCGATCCGCGCCGACCCTCGCTGCGGAATTACTCACGACCCGGCAGATACGCAAGGGCCGGCTCCGCAGGGCGGGCGTCGCGTGACCAGATCGTGATCGTAGCGCCCGGCGCCGCGCCGAGCGCGCCGAGGGCGCGGGTCGGCGCGAAACCGGGCAGAGCGGCGAAAGCGTCAATCAGCCCGCCGGCCCCCGCGGCGCTGATCGGGATGATCAGCGCCGGCTCACCCGCGTCCGAACGCAGCACCCATTCGGCCTCATGGCGCCAGTATTTCTCATCCGCCGTCCATATCTCGATCCGCTTTATATCATCGAGAGAAACCACACCGCCCTGGTGCGGGCCGAAATAGGCGACCTCCCGCTCATCGATCGACACAATGCCGGGCGCACGGCCCTCGCCCCGGCCTAACGCCGAGAGACCGGCAGACCAGGTGAGCCAGATCCCTGTCAGCCCCACGACGCCGGCCAGCCCCCAGCGCCACGGCCCGGCGAGCGACACGGCGAAGAAAATCGCCCAGAGCCCTCCGAGCGTCAGCGCGGCGTATATCGCGGTCTCCGCCCAGCGGGCGATCGCGCGCGTCGCTTCAGGGCGCAGGAAGCTCATCGCCAGCCCCGAAGTGCGAGCCGCCACTGCGTGGTGGGCGCCGCCGCCCTATCGGCGTTGACAGCCGGCGCCTTGCGCCGCCCCGGCGCGACAGATGCGCGCGGGGCTTTCACAAAGAGCCTGATTTTTGGGGCGTCCCGTGTCATGAGGCGATTATGACCGAACCATCGAGCGACGCCAGCCCCGCCCCCCACCCAGATGACGGCCGCGTCGCCGACGCGACGGCGCAAAACTGGGTGGACCAGTTCATGCCGCGCTTTTCACGGCCCTGGCTCAGATTGTCGCGGGCCGACCGGCCAGCGGGAACCTGGCTCCTGCTGCTGCCCTGCTGGCAGTCGCTCGCGCTCGCCATCGCCGCCAACGGCTGGCGGATCGACGATCTCTGGCTGTTCGTCGCCATGGGGATCGGGGCTTTTCTGATGCGGGGCGCCGGCTGCACCTGGAACGACATCACCGACCGGAACATCGACGGCGCGGTCGAACGCACGAAATCTCGGCCGATTCCATCGGGGCAGGTCTCCGCGCGGGGCGCGGCGGTATGGATGGTGGCGCAGGCGCTGATAGCCTTTTGCATCCTGATGACTTTCAATGGCTTCTCAATCTGGCTCGGCGTGCTCGCGCTCCTCCCCGTCGCGATCTATCCGTTCATGAAACGCGTGACCTGGTGGCCGCAGATCTTCCTCGGCCTCGCGTTCAACTGGGGGGCGTTGATGGGATGGGCGGCGCATACGGGCGGGCTGACGGCGGCGCCGCTGCTGCTCTACGCCGCCGGGATCGCCTGGACGCTGCATTACGACACCATCTACGCCCATCAGGACAAGGAGGACGACGCGCTGATCGGCGTCAAATCCACCGCGCGGCTTTTCGGGGCGAGCACGACGCGCTGGCTCTCGGCCTTTGCGGCGCTGGCCACCCTCGGCGCCGCCGGGGCGGCGGTGCTGGCGCTATCGGGCGCCGCGCTGATCGTGGCGCTGATCGGGTGCGCGATCTATGGCGCGCACATGGCGCGCCAGCTTTGGCTGCTGAAGATCGACGACCCGGAGGTCTGCCTCGTGCTGTTCCGCCAGAACCGCGACACCGGGCTTATTCTGTTGGCGGCGTTTCTGGCGGCGGGGGTGGTTTGAGCGCGGCTTACTGCAAATCCCCGAACGCCCCGACGATCCGCTCCATCGCTTCCTCGACCATCGCCCGGGGACTGGCGAAATTCAGCCGCATGAAGCCTGAGCCGCCGGGGCCGAAGCTGGCGCCGTGGTTGCAGATGACCTTGGCGTCGTGCTCGAACCGTTTGACGAGTTCGGCGTCGGTCATCCCGGTCCCGGAAAAATCCAGCCAGGAGAGATAGGTCGCGTCGAGCCGCGGCGAGCGCACGCCGGGCAGGCGTTCCGCCACCATGCGGTCGATATAGTCGCGATTGCCCTTCAGATAGACGAGCAGCGCCTCCAGCCATTCCTCGCCTTCGGCATAAGCGGCTGTGGCCATCAGATAGCCGAAGCGGTTGCTCGACATCATGCCACAACGCTCCATCTGCCGCACATAGGCGCGGCGCAGCTCCGGGTCGGAGATGATGGCGTTGCCGGTATGCCCGCCCGCCAGGTTGAAGGTTTTCGAGGTGGAGGTGAAGGTCACCGTCCGCGCCGCGACTTCCGGCGAGATCGTCGCCAGAACCGTGTGCGGGCCGTCGAACACCAGATCGTGGTGGATCTCATCCGAGACGATCAGAATGCCCCGCTCAAGACAGAATTCGGCGATCGCGGTCAACTCGTCCTTGCTCCACACCCGGCCACAGGGATTGTGCGGCGAGCAGAGGATCAGCATCCGGGTTTTCGCGTCCACCGACTTGGCCAGCGCGTCGAGGTCCATGCCGTAGCGGCCATCCGCATAGCTCAGCAGGTTGCCGACGACATGGCAGCCATTGTTGCGGATCGCCGGGGCGAACGGGTGATAGATCGGTTGTTGCACGATCACGCCGTCGCCGGGCTGGCAATAGGCCTGAATCGCGAGGTTGACGCCGTTCACCACCCCAGCAGTGGTCAGGATCCAGCCTTCGTCGATTTCCCAACCATGGCGGCGCTTCATCCAACCCTTGATCGCAGCCAGATAGGCCGAAGGATCGCCGTAATAGCCATGCACGCCATGCTCGACCGCGGCGGCCAGCGCGGCGTTGACCGCAGGCGGGGCCGCGAATTCCATATCCGCCACCCACATCGGCAAGGCGCCGACGGCATGCTCGCCGAAACGGCCCTTGAGGCCGTCCCACTTTACGGAATGGCTGCCAAGACGATTGATCGGGCGGTCGAAATCGAAGCTCTGCAAGGGAAGTCCTTTCATCTGCGGATACGACGCGCCCGGCAGGCGGCGCGGTCATCTTTCGCCCGAAATCGACATTGGCCGCAAGACCGCGTATTTCCGCGCAATTCGGCGGGTTTTGTCGTATGGTGCCGTGTCAGTATGGGGTGTGTCATGATTAGTTCCTTGCGGATCGCGGCGCGGCGCGCTTCGGGGTTCCCTGCGGCGTGCGAAGGCGCGGTCAATGTCGATTGGGTCGTCATCACCTCCATGGTCGTCGTGCTCGGCGTCGGCATCGTCTATTTCATTCTCGGGCCCGATGGCGGCGTCGTCGGCCTGCTGGAGACCATGACCGCCGGCGTCAATCAGACCAGCAGCAATATCAGCGGCACCGCGTCCGCCGGCGCCGGGGTCGTGCCGGGCGGCGGCGGGACCGACGGCTGACGCCTCAGGCGCGCCGCTCTTCCTTCGCGATCAGGGGCGGCGCCGCGTTCAGCGCGTCGACCGAAAAACCGGCGGTTTTCTTGTAGGCGGCGGCGAATTCGCGCCGTTCCTTCAGTGGCATGACCGATTCGATGTCGTCGAAAACGCCGCCTGACAGCTCCTTCACGATTTCGAGCACATAATCCGGCCCGGCGCCTCGATTGGCGGCGATCAGCTTCGCCATCCTGGGCCGCATTTCCGCCTCATAATCCAAAAGCGCGGCCGGGGTCGCGCCATGGTCGAGCATCGCGCGGCCGATGCGGCGCGCATCGACGATCGCCTGGCTCGCGCCGTTGGAGCCGGTCGGATACATGACATGGGCGGCGTCGCCCATCAGCGCCACCCGCCCTTCGGTCCAGAAGGGCAGCGGATCGCGATCCACCATCGGATACTCATAAACGACCGGCGCGGCGCGAATCAGGTCGGGCACATTGATCCAGCCGAAGCGCCAATCAGCGAAGTGGTGGATGAAATCGGCCACAGGCGCTTCACGACTCCAGTCCTCGCGCGCCCAACCGTGCCCGGCGTCGAAGCGCCGCTCCGCGATCCAGTTGATACGGATGTCGCCTGCCGCATTGGGGGCGCTGATCGGATAGGCCACGAATTTCTGGTCGTAATCGCCGATCATCGTCATCAGGTTATGGTTCGCGAAAGACCGCGCGCGGCTCGCCCCGCGCCAGAGGATCGCCCCCGCCCATATCGGCGCGCCTTCTCCAGGGTGCATCTGCGCCCGGGTGCGCGAGTGCAGCCCATCGGCGCCGATCAGCAGCGCCCCGCGCCGCTCGCCGCGCTCGGTTTCCAGCACGGCCTCATCGCCCTCGGTGCGATAGCCAAGGCCGCGAACCCCGGTTTCCATGGCGCTGGCGCCGAGCCGCTTCATCGCCGCGAAATAAAGCACCATCAGCAATTCGCCCCGGTGCACCGAATACTGCGGCCAACGGTAGCCCGCGGCGAGCCCGCGCTTCTCCCGCCAGACCTCGCGGCCATTGCTGGCGATCATCGCCAGTTCTTCGGTCCTGACGCCTATTCTCTCAAGCTCGGGGCCGAGGCCGAGATCGATCAACTCACGCACCGCATTCGGCTGCAGGTTGATCCCGACGCCGAGCGGTTTCACTTCGCGCACCTGCTCCACGATGCGGCAGGACAGCCCGATCTGGTGACAGGTGAGCGCCAGCGTCAACCCGCCTATACCGGCGCCGGAAATCAGAATGGTCATGCCCGCCTCCTCAACTCCGGCGCGAGACTAACGCCGCAAGATCGCTTGCGCGAGGGGCGCGCCTCAGTGTTCATGGTTGAAACAGAGGGGGAGAGACGATGTTCCTGCACACCAAGCTGCAAAAAGCCGCCGCCGAAAATCGACCAGTGCGCGTCTGCCTGATCGGCGCGGGCAAGTTCGGCTCCATGTTCCTCTCGCAGGTTCCGACCACGACCGGGCTCGAAGTGACGCGTATCGCCGATCTGCGCCCGGACGGCGCGCGCGCCGCCTGCCGCAGCGTGGGGTGGGACGACGCGCGGATCGCCGCCACAGCTTTCGGCGACGACGCGCTAAAGGCGGTCGCCGCCGACGATGTGGATGTGGTGGTCGAAGCGACCGGCAATCCCCACGCCGGCGTGCGTCACGCCCGCGCCGCCATCGCCGCCGGCAAACATATCGTCATGGTGAATGTGGAGGCTGACGTGCTGGCCGGCGCGGCGCTGGCGCGCGAGGCGCGGGCGGCGGGCGTGGTCTATTCGATGGCTTACGGCGACCAGCCGGCGCTGACGGCGGAGATCGTCGACTGGGCGCGCTCCTGCGGGTTCGACGTGGTTGCGGCGGGCAAGGGCACGAAATACCGCCCACATTACCATCAGTCGACGCCAGAGACGGTGTGGGAGAATCTGGGCTTCGATCCCGATCAGGCGCGACGGGACGGCATGAACCCGAAAATGTTCAACTCCTTCACCGACGGCACAAAATCGGCGCTGGAGATGGCTGCGATCGCTAACGCCTGTGATCTGATCCCGCCTTCGGACGGGCTCCTTTTTCCGCCCTGCGGGGTCGATGACCTCGCGCACATCCTGAGGCCAGCGTCCGAAGGCGGCGTTCTGGAGGGCAAGGGGATGGTCGAAGTCGTCTCCTCCGAGGAGCGGGACGGCCGCCCGGTGTTTCGCGACCTGCGCTGGGGCGTCTACGCGGTTTTCGAAGCCCCGAACGATTACGCGGCCGCCTGTTTTCGCCAATACGGCATGAACACCGACGCCAGCGGGCGCTATTCGGCGATGTACAAACCCTTTCACCTGATCGGGATGGAGCTGAACATATCGATCCTCGCCGCCGCGCTGCTCGGCCAGCCGACAGGGGAGACGCGCGCCTTCGCCGGCGATGTCGTTGCGACCGCGAAGCGCGACCTGAAATCGGGCGAGATGCTCGACGGCGAAGGCGGATACTGTGTCTGGGGCAAACTTTTACCTGCAGAGCGCTCCGTCGCCGCCGCGGCGCTGCCGATCGGGCTGGCGCAGGACGTGCTGCTGGTCAAGGACGTGAAGGCGGGCCAGGTCGTCTCTTATGCGGATGTCGTGCTGGCGGCGAATGACGATGTCGTCGCCTATCGCCGGGCGATGGAGCGCACGAATACGGTCTGATAATAGAGAAGCAACGTCGATCAGAGAACCAAACGCCGGGGCTCAGGCCCCACAAGCAGGATTCCCACGTGTCGTGAGATATGGCTCAAACCCACCAATGCTGGGAGATTGCGATGTCGGACCACCGCTTCTGGCGTTCCGAAGCCCGGCTCCCGCGGTTGCAGCCGCTCCTGCCGAACAAGCCGCGCGGCGCGCCTCGGGTGGACGACCGGCGGGTGATCTCGGGGATCGTTCATGTTGACCTGAGCCCGAAGTCTCCTCCACGGGATCGAAGAGTCTCGGGCTTGATTTGATGGGCCTGTGGAGCCCGGATTTCCATTGTCGTCTTCTCTGCGAATGGGGCGGGGGACTAGGCGGGCGGGATGTTTCCGAGGGCCGAGCGGGGTCTGTGGCGGTTGTCGTCCTCCTTACAGTTGACGAGGGCGGTCCTGGCCTCGCGCAGCGTCGTGAAGAGCGTTGCGTTCGGAAACTCGCCCCTGAGCCGCCCGTTGAAGCTCTCGATGAAGGCGTTCTGGGGCG
>JBBDTD010000335.1:0-2413 GCA_040904645.1 Paracoccaceae bacterium | reverse complement strand
CGGCGGCCTGAAATGAGCGGCCGATCCACTTATAACCGCCCCGCACGGTGTTCAGGCAAACCGAACCACCTCTCTGCGCCTCATCGAGCACGATGACGCTTTTCGCGATGTTGCGGAGCTTTCGGCAACGAGAAGGCCGGGCGGCGAAGAGGCTCTCGAAAAGCTGCACATTGGTTGTCACCACCACCGGCGCCGCCCAATCCTCCATCGCCAGCCGCAGCTTGTCCTTCTCCGCCCTCGTGCTGTCCGCCTGGCTCGCGTCGCGGCTCGCAGGCTTGTCGCCCTCGATCGGCGAGTGGTGTTCGAGGATCGCGTCGGCTCCGAGCACACCGCGGAAGATCGCCGCCGTCTGATCGATGATCGATGTGAAAGGGATCGCATAAATGATCCGCCTGAGACCGTGCGCCCGGGCGTGGTCAAGCGCGAAGCCGAGCGAAGTCAGCGTCTTGCCGCCGCCGGTCGGCACGGTCAACGTGAAGAGGCCAGGCGCATCCCCTGCGCGCGCGCGGACATGGGCGAGGATTTCGGCGCGCAGCCGGCCGACCGGCCCGCGCGGCGCGCCGAAACGGCCCATATGGCGGTCGAACGCCGGCAGAAGTTCCGGCGGAAGGGACGCGAGCGTTGGCCAGCACCGGTCCGCCGCGCGCCCCTCGACAACGCAATAGAACGCCTCGGTGTCCTTGAAGTCGGCATCGACCAGACAGGAGAATATCATGCGCCCGAGCAGTGCGAGGCCGAACGCAAGCGCGTCCGCGTCGCCCTTGCCGCCAAAATCGAGTGCGGGCATGAGCCTTTGGGGGGCGAATGCGATCTCACGCCGCCAGACCGGATCGATATCGGACTCATCGAATGATTTCAGCCGATCCGTGAGGCAGGCGAAATCTGCGCTGTTCCCGTCTGGCAGCCCGGCATGGTGGCCGGCGATCGCATAGGCGATGAGTTCCGCGATGACGGCGTCATCATCGCCCTGCGCAAGGTGACCGACAACCGCCGCGCCCGCAGTGGAATGATCGATGCGTTCATTCGAACCCGCGAGTCGCGCCTGGAACGAGGCCTTGTATTTGCCAAGATCGTGCAACAGCCCCGCAAATCGGGCCGCCGCTGAAATTCCGGCCGGCGCCCCGAACGCTGCGGCGAACGCGCCGACGGCGGTCAAATGTTCGGATAGGGCCTGCCAGTTCTTTCGGCCAATATTTTCTGTGGAATGCGCATAATAATCCATCCCCCCCTGGGCGGAGACAAACATCCGCGGAGCCCGTCCGGTCAGGAGTTATGGGCGACAGGTCGCCTCCGACCCGACCTCCGAAATCCAGTCGAGGACCGCAGGCGGCGCTCCGGGACCGGCGCCATCGTTGAAGGTTTCACACTCGGTGACGTAGTCCGCGCCCCGACTCGCCATTGAAATACGTTTCTCCGGGACCAATCCGTCCACATCGCCAAACGTTTTAACTTTTCTTTCCGGCAATCTGTTCGGCGGTCGGAATGGGTCGGATAGCTCGCGTCGCATCGACACCGAATCTCCGATGTTCCATCCAGGCGACGCTGCAATGTGGCGCCGCAGGACAGGCAGGCAGGAGGTTTCCGCAATGCTGCATATGCTCGCTGCGTTATCAGAAAACGGGCGGTGATCGGGCGTCACCTGCCGCCGCCGCACGCGGTGGGCCGCCCGCGCGTCTGGCCTATGCGCGAGATCGTCAATGCGATCTTCCCCGTGATGCGGGCGGGATGTCCGTGGCGCGTGAGCGCTGGCTCCCGACAGCCGCGCCGATCAGGCGGACGTGAGCAGGATTCTGCGCATCGCCAGCACGTCCCCTTCCGTGATCCCGTGTCCCGCGCCTTTTGCTATGGTCACTTCACATGCGGCTCCGAGCGCGCGAAACGCCGTCTCGGTCTCGCGCACGCGGGCGAGCGGGATGTGGGGGTCCGTTTCGTGGCAGCCGATGTAGACAGGCAAGCCGCCCAACCCGGCGTCGTAGTCGAAGATTTTCGGAGCACGGCCGTACAGCGCCCCGGACGGCGGCTCGCCTGAATCGGCGGTTCCGACAAGGCCGGCGGAAAGGCCGATGACGTGCCGGAGCCGCCGTCCTGAGCGGGCGGCGAATTCGAGGGCGAGGCAGCCTCCCTGGCTGAAGCCGAGCAGGACGACGCGGTCATCCCCGAACCCCTCCTCCGCGGCGGCGGCGATCGCCCGATCTACCGCCAGGAGGGCGGAGTCGAGCCAGGGCTGCAGCCGATCCATCGGCTCCAGAAAGCTGACAGGCCACCACGAGCAGCCCGCCGCCTCGGGCGCGAAGAGCGCAGCGTCGACGAGGCCCAGCTGCGCCGCCAGCGGCAGGATGCCGTCAGCGCCGGCGCCGCGGCCGTGAAGAACGACAAGCGCAAGCCGCGCACGCGCGGCGCCGGCGCCGGCGCG
>JBBDTD010000334.1:10323-14918 GCA_040904645.1 Paracoccaceae bacterium | reverse complement strand
AAAAAGCCGCGTAAGTTTCAGACAAAAATTTCTCCGGTAAACCCGGGGCGGTTCATACAGGCAGAATATCAAAGCCTATGACAATTTCTACAAACGCCTGATCGCACAGGTGGATCTGAGCGACGTCTCATGCATGTTCGCGATGGAGACGATCAAATCGACAAACGAGATCCCGCTCAATTACGCTGAAGTCAAACGTCGTTGAACGTCGATCGCAGACGAGCTCGATGTCCCGGCGCAGCGAACGCGGGAACCACGGCGCGTGGTTTCACCTCATGCTTGTTCTCGAATAGCGCTGCAAGAGCAACTTGCTTGAGACAGACAGTGCGCCGTCATGGCGTTGCCGGTATGATCAAACGCAGCCCTTCGGCTATTTCAGGACAAGGCCGGCGATCATCCACCTCGCGGTGATGGTGTACGTCCGGGTCCCGCCGCGGAACGCCGAGGATCTACTGCACAAGCGCGAATTCGACATAGGTCATGAGGCCGTCAGCTTCTAAACAGCTAACCTGGGTCACCTTGCCGTAAAAATCACGGAAAACGGGTTTAGTGGGCGACTATCCTGTTGATGAACAAGCTGGCCAATTGGATGAAGGCCGGCTTGCGCCATCAACCTTTCCGACGTTCGCGGCGCCCGTTTGGACGAGCCGCTCGGCGCAAGGCGGATGCAAACCGCCATCCCACCTCCCCACTCCGACCAATTGAGAGGCCCCAACGCTTACGACACTGGGTCAGTCTCGCCCTGTCGGCGCAGATCCTCTGATTGTCGGCGATCTAAAAACGAGGCGCGTCCACCCGGCGACGAAGCCGGCGACCCGTCCCGTGATGGTGGGGGCCATGAACGTTCAGCCGACCATTCTTCTAAATGTCTTTCTCGTCACCGTCGTTGCGATTCAGCTTCTTCGGCCATACGCGCCGCGCCTTGGTTTCATCGACACGCCGGGTGCGATCAAACTCCACGCCGAGGCGACACCGTGCTGCGGCGGGCTGGCCATCGCCCTGGCGCTGGCCGTCGCGGCCGCTTTTGACGCGATCGCCTCTCCTGCGATCGCCTGCGTCTGGGTGGCGGCCATCGCCGCTCTCGGCGCGCTGGATGACTGGCGCGGCCTCCAGCCGCGGGCTCGGCTCGGCGCGCAGTTCGCGGCGGCCTCGCTCCTCTTGCTGGCGAGCCAATATACGTTTCCGAACCTCGGAGAGTTTTCCTCCGACGCCGGGCTGTTCGTCATGGTCTTCGGTGTGGCGATCAGCCTGTTGTTCACGGTCGGGGTCGTCAACAGCTTCAATCTCATCGACGGCATCGACGGGCTGGCCGGCGCCGTGACGCTGGCGGGGCTGTTCTGGCTCGTCCAGATCGCGCTCATCACCGGCGAATCCGGAATCGCCGGAGACGCGCAGATCGCGATGGCCGCGACCGCTGGGTTCCTGGTCTTCAACCTCCGTCATCCCTGGCGCGCCCGCGCGGCGGTGTTTCTTGGCGACGCCGGCAGCACTGCGCTTGGCGCGACTCTCGCCTGCCTGATCCTCGCCCTCGCTTCGCGACCGGCGGGGGCGCATCTGCCCGCACTGATCTGGCTCGTCGCGGTGCCGCTGATCGATATGGGCAGCCTTATCGTGCGCAGAATCGCCGCACATCGGAGCCCGTTCTCAGGGGACAGGTGGCACCTTCATCATCTTCTACTGGACTTCGGGCTCTCCCCCGCCGTGGCGACCGCTCTGATCGCGGCGGCGTCCTGCGTCTGTGGGGCTGTTGGGTTCCTCGGTGTTCTCTACAGCGTCTCCGCGACCGTGATGATCGCGGCTCTGACAGCGCCGATCGCGGCTCACAGCTTGATCGTGTTCGCCGCCCGGCCGGAGATCCATGCGCGGCTTTCCGAGCATCTGGCGCGGATCAAGTCGTCACGGCTCCGGGTCGCGGAGCCGGCCCTGCGCGACGAAAGCATGATGATGTCCCAGGGGGATCGACGGTGAGCATCTCGACCTTGATCATGACGTTGAACGAGGAGGAGAACCTGGGCCGCTGCCTCGATTCCCTCGGTTGGTGCGACGATATCGTCGTGCTCGATTCGTACAGCACCGACCGCACTCTGGAGATCGCCCGCGCCGCTGGCGCGCGCATCGTACAACGCGCATATGACAGCGAATCACGGCAGCGGATGTATGGCCTGAAGGAAATCGAATTCAGGCACGCCTGGGTTTACACACCCGACGCTGACGAGGTCACGCCAGACGATCTTCGTGACGAAATGCTGGCGCTCGCCGCTGATCCGAACCGTCGTGAGGCGATTTTTCAGGCGCGCTACAAGAACATGTTCATGGGTCGCTGGATTCGACGCAGCTCGCTCTATCCGACATGGATCACGCGCATGGTCCGGCCCGAACTGGTGCGCTTCGAGCGGCTGGTCCACTCCCGCTGCGTGAGCGACCGCCCAACGGGCCGCCTGAAAGCGCATTTCATCCATTACAGCTTCAACAAGGGCCTGACCGCCTGGTACGACAAGCACAACCGCTATTCCTCGGTCGAGGCGACGCTGGCGCTCGAACAGGGACGTCGCCCGCGGATCGAGTGGGCGGGCCTCGTCTCCCGCGACCCGGCGGACCGGCGCGCCTGCATCAAGGCGATCGCCGCGCGAATGCCTTTCCGCCCCACCTTGCGCTTCGTCTACATGTATCTGCTGCGCGGCGGATTTCTCGACGGATGGGCGGGCTATACCTATTGCCGGATGATCGCCAGCTATGAGCTGATGATCGAGATCAAGACCGCGGAGCGTCTTCGGCGGGACCGGGGGCTCCCGATATGATCCGCGCCGGGGCTCCATGAGCGAGGCCCTGACGGCGGTTCTTTTTGCTATGGCCGCGGGCTGTCTGCTCTGGGGTGTCGCCACCCCGCGGAACGCCTATGCGTTTCCCTTTCTCGCCGGTCTGATCGTCTTCACATTCGTGCTGCCGCAATCGCCGGGCCTCATCAATGCGCCCTTCCTGCCGCAGGGCGGCTACGCGAAGACGGTGCTGATGACCTGCCTCTGCCTCGCCTGCGCTGTGCTTGGCTGGCGCGCGACGAACGCGCCGTTTGACGTTCTGCGCGTGCGGTTCAGCGAGCGACGGCTGAACGAGGTGGCGACCGGTTTCGCCATTGTCGGGGCGTATTTCTATTACTCACTTTCACAGCTTCCGGGCGAGCAGACCATCGGCGTCCAGATCTCCGGCGCTCCTGTCGTCTATCTCTTTTTCGGCCGGCTGCTGACCTATAGCCTCGCCATCGCCAGCCTTTGCTACGCAAAGCGCCCCAGCCGATGGATGCTCGCGGTCATCCTGTTCGATCTCGCCTTCTATTTCGACAGGATCGTGGTGACGGGAAAACGCGCCGAGACCGCCGAGCTCTGCCTGATCCTTGCGCTGGCGCTCTGGCACCACCGGCGCTGGACGATCCCGCGCGGCCTGCTTGTGGTGGGGCTGGTCGGGGCGCTGGTCGGGGCCACCAGCATGGCGGATTACAGACAGGTGACGCGCGCGCACACCGCGTTCGTCTGGAGCGAGATCTCGGAGATCGACGCCGGGGACAATCTTGAGGATCTCCTGAAAAACGGCGGGCCGGAGCTGCGAAACGCGATCCTGCTTATCAGCGACACGGGCAGGACCGGCCGCTTCGACTACGGCGCCTTTCACTGGAATCAGGTGATCTGGAACTACCTGCCGACCAGTCTGGGCGGTGCGGCGTTCAAGCAGTCGCTGATGCTCGAGACGCCGAAGGATCCGCGCGACTTCAACCCGCTTACGGGAACGACGATGACCGGTATGGTCGATGCGTTCAGGTCGTTCTGGTATCTGGGCGCCGCGAAATTCTTCCTTCTGGCCTATGTTCTGAGACGGCTCTGGAACTCGGCGATGGAGGGTCAGGCGCTCGGTCAGTTTCTCTACATGCTGAGCGCAATCCCCGCGATGCATGCGTTCTCGCACACAACCGACTGGGTGGTGTCCGCCTGGGTTCACATGGCGTTCTTCTGCATCCCCGTTTTCGCGTATGCGCGGGTCCGATCGCCTGCGCCGACGCTCCAAACGGCGGGTGGAGGCGCGCACGATGTGAACGGAGCGGAAGCGGGAAAGGACGTGTGATGGACTCCCGATTTTCTCAGGCGAGCGATGTCGCCGCGCCTTTGCCGATAGTCGGTGGCCCGACCTTCGCGTTCCGCCACCGCATCAAGCGGGCGATGTGGCGCCTGGCGTGGGCGGTGCTCGCCGGATGGACGCCGCCGTCATGGATGCCGTGGCGGCGCCTGGTGCTGTCAGCGTTCGGCGCCCGCATTCATCCGGCCGCAATGGTGCGCGGAGGCGCGCGGATCTGGTGGCCGGGGCATCTCCGGATGGGCGCGCACGCCTCCATCGGACCCGACGTGATTTGCTACAATGTCGCGCAGATCACGCTGGGCGACGGCGCGATCGTATCGCAGAGAGCGCATCTCTGCGCCGCCGGGCATGATGTCGATGATCCGGACTTCCCGCTTCGGCCGAAACCGATCTCTATCGGCGAAGGCGCCTGGATCGCCGCCGAAGCCTATGTGGGCCCCGGGGTAAGCGTCGGCGCGGGCGCCGTGCTCGGC
>JBBDTD010000334.1:0-10313 GCA_040904645.1 Paracoccaceae bacterium | reverse complement strand
GGGGGGGGGGGGGGGGGGGGGGGGGGGGGGGCGCGGTCGCCGTCGCGGCGCTCGAGCCGTGGACAATCTACGGCGGGAACCCTGCGACGGCGATCAGAAAACGGCGGATGCGCTGATCAACTCGCGGCGCGCGCCGCCGCGACCGGCGTCCTGGCGGCGAACTCGCCGTAGGCGCGCAACATCTCGGCGGCAATCGCGGACCAGGTATACCGTTCGGACACCAGACGGCGCCCCGCCGCGCCCATGGCCGCGGCGGCCGCCGGGTCGTCGGCGACCTCTCCCAGCGCGGCGGCGAAGGCCTCGACCGACAGCGGCAGGACGCGCCCGGCCGAGGCCGCCGCGACTTCAGGAAAATGGCAACCCTCCGAGATCAGCACCGGCGCGCCGCAGGCGAGCGCCTCGATGATCGCGATGCTGAAGCCCTCCTGCCGGCTGGGAAGGCAGAAACAGGCGCAATCGGCCATCGCCTCGAACTTGCGGGCGCCAAAGACCGGCCCGAGAAGATGAACCCGGGGTTCGAGACCCGCGGCGGCGATCCGGGCGCGGAAGTCGCGCTCCGCCCCCCCGTCCGGCCCTATGACGACCAGATCGACATCCGGTCGATGTTTCACGAGCTCGACGAACGCCGCCGCCAGAATATCGAGCCCCTTCTTCGGATGGAGGCGCGAGAGGAACAGGATGAATGAATGATCGCCAAGGGTCGGAAGCGCCGCCTTGAACCGCCCGGGAACCGCGCGCGCCACGACCTCACCGAAATTCACGCCGTTCGCAATCGTCACCATCGACGGATTCAAGCCGAGCGGCGCGACCAGGGCGCGCTCGTCGCTGTTCAACATGTGCAGGAAACGCGCGCCCCGCAGCATCCACCGATGGGTCGCAAGGAGCGCGAAGCGTTTTTTCAGACGCTTCTGATCGAGGCTCCACGGATCGAGCATGCCGTGCGCGGTCACGCAGTAGGGTTTCGCGAGGCGGCGGGCGATCCGCGCAGCCTGAATCAGCACAGGCTCCCATACCCCGTGCAGGTGCACGAAATCGGCGCGGGCGATAAGCGGGACAAGCGCCGAAGCGGCTGCAATCGCGAACGCGCGCCCGACACGGCCCTCTCTCGGCAGCTGATGGAGCGTAAATCGCGCGGAATCCGGCGCGGCGTCGAGTTCCTCGGAAACGCGGGCCTCAGCAGCGTCATCGAAATAGCTTGCGATCGCGACATCGGCGCCCAGGCGGCGTTGCGCGGTCGCATGATGGATGATGCTGCATTGCGGGCCGCCCTGCCCTGGGTCGATCGACTCAATGATATGGAGAACCCTCATCCGACCAATTCTGCAGCGCGCGGGCGGCGCCGAATGTCGGGGTTGGGCGGCGGCAGCGCGGCGAGGAGCCGCTCGCCATAGCGTTCGACGCTGAACTCCAGCGCCCGGCGCCGCGCCCGCGCGCTCATGGCGCGTGCAAGATCACGATCAGTCGCGAGGAGCCGCAATCTCTCGATGATGGCGGCCGCGTCGCCCGGAGGCGTGACGAAGCCTTCGACGCCGTCGCGCACGACGCTTCCGGTGCTAGATGTCACGATCGCCGGCAGGCCGGCCGCGAGCGCCTCGTAGACAACGGTCGCCGACCCCTCGCATACAGACGGAAGAAGAAAAACATCCGCCCAATCATACTGCCCGCGCATCTCACTCCGGGGGAGAACGCCCGGCGCCTCGGCCACGCTGTCGAGCCTCTGGAGCGGCTCCGCGGGGACGGCGCGTGGTCCCACCAGGCGAAATGACGCCTCGCCGCGGAGCGCCTCCGCCGCTGCGAGGACGTAAGGCGATCCCTTGCGCAGACCGACCGCCCCCGCCGTCAGCACCCTCAATGGCCCCGCTCTCGGCTCGCGTCGAGGAGGCGCGCCGCCGGGATCGACGCCATATGGAACGACGACGCATTTTTCGATCGGCCCACCGCAGGAACGCACGCTTTCACGCACGAACTCCGAGGGGCAGACGATGAGATCCGCCAACGCCCATTCGGCGCGCTCGCGCTCTGCGAACGCCTCGGCGAAACGGGTTGAGTCGGGAATCCCCGCGCCCCATTCTGGAAAGCGCGCCTGTTCCCGGTTAACGAGTTCGTCCAGCACCTCGCGGGGAGCGTTCATCTGCTCCACCGCCACCCAAAGGCCCAGCCGTTTCGCCGCCTCGATCTGTTCGAGCCCGTCGCCCGCGAATGTGTAGAGCCCCGACGCCCCCGCATATCCACGGCGCGCGACGAGCATCGAAAATCGCCGCCCCGCCCAGAGCGCGTGACGGATGACCGCGGCGTCGTCGTGATTGCGAAGCCGGATCAGCGCCGAGCGCAGCCCGAACCCCGGAAATGTGACGATCCGGTCCTTCGGAACGCCGCCGGGAACCCGACCGGCGAGCCGGGTGAGCGCAGGGACGGCGGCGCCAAACGGAAGCTTCCCGAGTTGGGTCATCCACCCGTCGGAGGCGCAAATATCGGTATAGAACCGGGAAAGCCGGCCGGCGGAGGCGAGGATCCGCGGCACAGCATAGTGCATCCGCGCGCCGAGCTGACTGACGACGACATCCGCGCTCATGAAACCGGCCTCTCGCGCGGCGCGGCAGACGCCGCGCCTTCATCGTTTGCGAGCCTCGCGATGAGGGAGCGCCATTCCGCAAGCCCCCTGCCGCCGCGGTATTCCGCCAGGAAAAGACGCCGCGCGCGACGGCCCATCTCCTCTCGCAGCGCCGCATCGTCGCGCAGGGCGCGGATATGGTCGACGAGGCCCACGACGTCGCCAATCTCCACGCTCGCGCCGCATTTCCCCGCATCCGCGACCCGCGCGACCTCGCCACACCCGGAGCCGATGAACAGCGTCGGCCGACCGGCGGCGAGCACGCCGTAAAACTTGCTCGGCACGATGCAGGATTCGAGCGCCGGCAACAGCGATACGACATGGACGTCCGCGGCGCACATGCTCTGGCTCAGGACTTCGCGCGGCTGCAGCGGCTTGAAGAGGATGTTGTCCAGCCCGCGCCGGGCCGCTTCGGCTTCGACCCATCCACGCCGCGCGCCATCGCCTATCAGGAGAAACTTGATGTTCCGATCGTCGGCCAGGGCTTCCGCCGCGTCGATCAGCGTCCCGAAGTCATGCGCGCGGCCGAAATTTCCCGAATAGCCGACGACCAGCGCATCGCGGAGGCCCCACGCGCGCCGAAGTGGATTGTCCGCGCGCTCGACGGGCGTGATATCGGTTTCATCCGACCAGTGCCGGACCACGGCGAGGCGCGCGGCGTCGCAGCCCTGCGCAGCCAGCCGGTCCCGCATCGCACCGATCGGGCAGACGATGAGCGCCGCCGCGCGCAACGACAGGTCCCGAAGCGCAAGCGCGGCGCGCGTGCCGACGCCGCGCCGACGGACGAGGCCAAGCTCGACCGCGACTTCCGGAAAGAGATCCATGACCCAGTTCACCATTCTGCCGCCGAGCAGCGCGATCGCCGGGGCCGCGCTGACGCTGTGAAGCGGCGGATCGGTGCAGACCACGCAAATGTCGCCGCGGCGCGTAGCCAAAAGCAGCCGAAGCGCCGTCAGGATATGGAACGCCAGATCATCAACGAAGCGCGCGAGGAGATTGTTGCGGTCGAACCCGATCGAAGGCACGCGAACGATATCAACGCCCTGGATACGCTCGCGCGCCGGGGACAACGTCTGCCCGCCGTCTCTTCTGCTCCGGCCGCAAAGCGCAGCCACTTCATGACCTTCCGCCGCGAGCATGAATGCGAGGCTCGAAACCATGCGGCTCGTAGCGGACTGGTCCGGGTGAAAATATCGATTGACGAAAACAATCTTCATCGGCCGGCCTTCCGTGCTCGCCCCGCGTAATCGCCGGCGGCGACCGGCGGCTGTTCACGCCCCAGTTAAAGCGATCGGGGCCGCCGCCGCCGATCGCCAAATCGATGAAGCCCTCATCCGATCGGCCTATCGCGCGCCCAAATGGAGGGAGCCCAAGCCTTGGCGCTTCGCGTCATGCTTCCTCTGCGGCCCGATGGCGGGCGCGGGCGGCGACCCGCTGCGCGGCCATGCCGCGAACGCGTGTTGGATGGGGGAGCCAGGCATGTGCGGAAAGACAGCGTTGATCATCGGCGTGACCGGTCAGGACGGGGCGTATCTAAGCGAGTTTCTGCTTAAGCGCGGCTACATCGTGCACGGTCTGAAGCGCCGGTCGTCGTCTTTCAACACCGGAAGGATCGACCATCTCTATCAGGACCCGCGAAAGACGGCGACGCGGTTCTTCCTGCATTTTGGCGATTTGACGGACGCCACGAACCTGGTCCGCATAATCCAGGAAGTGCAGCCGGACGAGATCTACAATCTCGGCGCGCAAAGCCATGTGCAGGTCAGCTTCGAGACGCCGGAATACACCGCCAATGTCGGCGCGCTCGGAACGCTGCGCGTGCTCGAGGCCATCCGCATCCTCAAGATCGCGGACAGATGCCGCTTCTATCAGGCGTCGACATCGGAGCTTTTCGGCGACAGCGCAGTCGAACCGCAGAGCGAAACCACGCCCTTCCGGCCACGCAGCCCCTACGCAGCCGCGAAGATCTACGCCTACTGGATCACGGTCAATTATCGCGAGGCCTATGGGATGCACGCCTCGAACGGCATCCTGTTCAATCATGAGAGCCCGCTGCGCGGCGAAACCTTCGTGACCCGCAAGATCACCCGCGCCGTCGCCGCGATAACCTGCGGGTTCCAGACCAATCTGCGGCTCGGAAACCTCAGCGCCCGGCGGGACTGGGGACACGCCCGCGACTATGTCGACGGAATGTGGCGCATCCTGCAGCAGGACGAGCCGGAGGACTACGTCCTTGCGACCGGCGAATGCCACACTGTCCGCGAATTCGTCGAGCGGTCCTTCGACGTCGCAGGCCGGCCTGTCGAATGGGAGGGAACGGGCCTGGACGAGGTCGGGCGCTGCAAACGCTCGGGCGAGCCCATCATAATCGTGGACCCAAGCTATTTTCGCCCGACGGAAGTCGATTTTCTCCATGGCCGCGCGGACAAGGCGCGCGACAGGCTCGGTTGGCGCCCGAAAGTGTCGTTCGACGAACTCGTCGCTGAAATGGTCGAGGCGGATCTCTCGTCCGCGCGGCACGCGTTGAAAGGAAACATCCATGCCGAGTGGTGATGACGCGCCGACGCCCTGCCATCTCGAAGGCAAACGGATATGGATCGCCGGCCATCGCGGCCTGGTCGGTTCCGCGATCACGCGTCGATTGCGGCGCGGCGGCTGCGAGCCGATGACGGCGGAGCGAGGCGAGCTTGACCTCCTGCGTCAGGCGCAGGTCGAGGAATGGATGCGCAAACGCCGGCCCGAGGTGATCTTCATCGCCGCCGGCAAGGTTGGCGGCATCATGGCGAACAGCACCGCGCCGGCCGATTTCCTTTACGAGAACCTGATGATCAACGCCAACATCATCGCCGCCGCGCATGAATACGGCGTCGAGAAAGTGGTCGTCCTCGGATCAAGCTGCATCTATCCGCGCGATGCGCCGCAACCGATGACGGAATCCGCGCTGCTCACCGGGCCTTTCGAGCCGACGAACGAAGGCTACGCGGTCGCCAAGGTCGCGGCGCTCAAGCTTGGTCAGTTCTTCAGCCGCCAGTATGGCCATCGGTTTATCGGCCTCATGCCTACCAATCTCTACGGGCCAAATGACAATTTCGACACGGCCACGTCGCATGTGATGCCGGCGCTGATCCGGCGGTTCGCCGAAGCCGCCCGCGCCGGCGACGAAACGGTCACGATCTGGGGCAGCGGCGCGCCGCTGCGCGAATTCCTTCATGTCGACGACCTCGCGGAAGCCTGTGTTTTGCTAGCGGAGATCTATGAAGGAGAGGCGCTCATCAATGTCGGCTCAGGCGAGGAGATCTCGATCGGGGGCCTCGCGAGGCTGATCGCCGAAGTGACCGGTTTCAACGGCGACATCGTCTTCGACCGCTCAAAGCCGGACGGTGCGCCGCGCAAGAGGATAGACGTCTCACGCCTCTGGGCGCTGGGATGGCGACCGCGCATTCCGCTCCGGCAGGGCGTGACCGAACTCTACGCTCACTGGGCGTCCCGCGCCGGCGGGGCATCCGGCGGGGCGGCTCCCCGATTCACCTCAGCTGCTGGATAAGACCGGCGCCGCGCCGCGCCACCCGCAGAACATCGCCCGGCTCCAGCGGCGCGCTTTCGGGCGCGACCCGTTCCACCAGACCATCATCGCCCGAACGAAGGACGCTCAGTTCGAGTTCAGGCGGGCTCGCGGCGACGCTTGACGGATCGGGCGCCGCGGCATAGGCCGCGAGGGTCTTCTCGACAGCGTCGAGGGAGAGCCGCAACGAAGCGATCTGAAGCTCGGCCACCCGCAAGCCATCTCCCGCGGCGCTCCGAAACGCCGCCGCCGCGTCATTCCTTCGCCGTTCGACATCGAGGCGGCCCTGACGGGCGCGCGCAAGAGCAGCCTGAAGGTCGAGAGCGTCGCGCAGCGTCGCCGATTGCGTCCGCTGGACATCCCGAAGCCTGGCCGGCGTGGAGAGGCCACGCTCGACAAGCGTCTTCGCCGCGTCGACATCTTCGACGAGTAGTCGCAACTCGTCATCGTGCAGAGTAATGCTCTTCTCAAGCAACTCTATCTCATTTTCGTAACTCTCACCCTGCGCCTCCAGTCCGCGATCCTCGGAAAGGCGCGCCTCGCGCCGGAGTTCGAACAGGCGCCGCTCATTCTCGATGATGAAATCCGCGTCCGCTTGCGTGACGATCGCCGGCGCCCGCACGTCGACGCCGAACTCCCCGGAGTTGATCTCCGCTCTGAACCGCGCCATGGCGACCTCGCTGCCGAACATCCGCAGCGATAGATCGGCGTAGTCCCGTTCCGCGCTGATGATCGCCAGGCCGCCATCCCGCAACGGAAAGATCTCGCGCCGAGGCCCGCCGGCCATCGCGATAAGTTGCAACGCCGTCATCCCCGGGCGAAAGGCGTATTCGCCGCTGCGCTCGATGTTGCCGACAACGAAGACCGGGGCGTAGGCGGCGATGCTCACGGTGAGCGCGGGGCTGGGCAGATAAGCGCCGAGCCGTTCGGAAAGGTCAGCGCGAAGTTCAGCTACGGCTCGCCCCACCGCGGCCACGTCGCCCGCCAGCGGATGGGTCAGCGTCCCGTCGATATTGACCGCGTACTCGCCTGACTGATCGGGCGCGCCCAGGATCGCGATCGCGATGCGGTCGCCCTGGTGAACACGGTAGGCCGCCTCCTCGGCGTCCGCGCGCCCGAACAGCAGGCAGATGACCGCCAGGGCCATGCTGATCGCTCGAACCGTCCCGGGCATGAAACCGCGGGCCCCGCGGCGTTCTTCTTTGGCGAACACATATCGGCACCGCATCGCGTCAGACCTCCGCCGACTGATTGGGTTCGCACTGCGTGACCCGGTATTGGCGGCCACAGTGATTCAACCGAACGAACACAACGCCGACCCGCCGCTTCGGCATGATTGCCGCCAGTTGGTCAAGCGCGAAGCGGACGTCGGACATACGCGACCGTGGCCAGCGCACCACGTGGATAGCGAGATCGGCCGCCGCCGCCAGGTGCGTCGCTTCGGGATGATCCCCCATGGCCGGGCTATCGAGGATGACCACGTCATATTTCGCGCGCGCTTCGCTGATCAGCGCCCTGAGCCGGCGGCCCTCCAATGCGAAGGCCCGCGGCGCGTTGGCGTTCGCGAGCAACAGGACATCGCAGCCCCATCGCGCCCTCTGGAGGTTCTCGGGCGCGAGCGTCGGCGCGTCGGCATCCGCTTCGCCCGCCCGCGTCGGGCCGGAAAGGCCGAGGCGCCGAGAGATTCGCGGCGCTCCCACATCGCAATCAATCAGAAGCAAGCGCGCGCCCGAGGCCGTCAGGGCCTGCGCGAGCCCGATCGCCACCGTGGTCTTGCCGTCGCCCTTCGCGACCGACGTGACCGCGACGACCGAACACGACCGGTCCTCGAGCGGCAGCAGGGAATTCATATGGATCAGCGCGAACGCTGAGCCCCAAGCCGACCTGAGGTCGAGCGTGGCGGCGGCGGCGCGGCGCACCTGAGCCGAGGAGAGACGCGGCAGGAAACCGAAAATGGCTGCTCCGGTTTCGGCGATGACGCCTTCAGGGCTCGCCTTTCGCGCCTCGATCGCGCTGCGGCCCAGCGCGCCTGCCCCGCCGACCGCGGTGCCGATGACAAGTCCGGCGATCAGCCATTTCGCCAGCTTCCCGGCGCCATTGCGCGCTCCGGGCTCAGCGACCGAGATCAATCGCGCATCGGGAATCGCTATGCCTTGCTGCTCGATCGTCTCCTTGTACCGCGACAGGAAGCTCTCGTAGATAGCGCTGGACGCCTCGACTTCACGGTCGAGTTGCGCCACCTCGATCACAGCGCCGGCGTTTTGCTCCAACGCCTCGCGCATCTTTTCAATCTCCGCGTCCAGGATCGTCTTCTTGCGCTCCTGCACCACTATCTCCTGGGCGAGACGCCCGAGAATTCTCTGGAATTCCTGTCCGATCTGTTCGTCGGCGGCGCTGATGCCCTGTTCGATCGCCGCCAGCGTCTGGCTTTTCAAGGCCCCTTGTTCAACCAGATTGGCCCGCTCGCGCTCCAGCCGGGACTTCTCCGCCACCAGGGCCTGGAGTTGCGGTGAGTCGACGCTGGTGCCCATCGCGGGCGAGGCGTCGTTCGCGGTTTCAAGGCGCGCGCGCGCCTCCGCGATCGCCGCGCGCACAGACGCCAGTTCAGCGCTGAGATCGGCGAGCCGCCGCTCCAGCAGCGTATCTTCCCCGTCAGGAGTGAGCCCGGCCGAGCGTCGGCGCGATTGGCGCTTTCGTTCCGTCTCCTCAAGCTGAGCGCGAAGACTTTCGACCCGCGGACCCAGAAAATCCCGCGCCCGGGCCACGGCGTCGTCGTAGATCGCGATCTGTTTTTCCAGATAGGCGTCCGCGAAAGCGTTGGCCGCCGCCGCCGCAAACTCCGCGTCGGGCGAAATGTATTCTATGAATATAGTGTAGGATCTGCCGTCGTTGGAGACCCGCAGGCCCGCCAGAAGATCGTCAAGACTGGCGCGCGCGCTTCGCGCAATCGGCTGGATTTCAGGCGGGTCCATGTCAGACGATCGCGCCGCGGCGATGGACGCTCCGATCATATCTGCAGCCGACCTGATCAGCAGAACGGCCGGATTGACGTCCCTGGACGGCGGCGCCATCGCGACGCCGCGAGCCGCGAGAAGGCCCATGACGTGCGCGGCGATGTTTCGCGAAGCGATGATATCCAGCTCGGTCTTCACGACCGGGTTCTCCTGCGGCAGCGGGGCGATCAACGACTCGCCGGGCAAGACCGGCCGATGGCGAACATCCATCACGAGAACCGCCTGTGACGTGTATTGCGCAGGAACATGCGAGTAAGTTGCGACAGCAAGAAATATGCTGATCAATACCGGAATAAATATAGTGAACTTCCACCGCCAGGCCCAATGAAAGACCTTCGATACCCCATCTTCAGCCCCACTGGACGAATGTACGATCATCTTTCCTCCAGAACATATAACAATACACACATGAGGAAGACCAAACTATCTATTGATTGTTATTCTCAAGCCCGTGGAGCTTGAAAGCAGCTTCGGTCCTGTTGCTTGCCTTTAGTCGCTTCATGATCGTACGGATATGAACCTTGACCGTGCTTTCGCACATGTTCAATTCATAGGCGATCATCTTGTTGGCCTTGCCGCGGCGCAGCGCATCCGCCACCGCAGCCTGGCGCTTGGTGAACAGCGCGCCGCCAGTGTTGTGATCATCGGCGGCGTTCTTCAGCTGTTCGCGCATGGCGAATATGCTCGGCGCGGGCAGGAAAACGCCGCCGTTTGCGGCGAGCTTGGTCGCGCCGACCATCACGGCCACGCCGACACTCGCCGGAATGTAGCCTCGGGCGCCGAATTCCACCGCGTCCAGCATGTCGTCGAGATCTTCGGACACCGCCAGGACGATCACGGGCGTCGGGCCGGAGAGACGAATAAGACTCGTCAGGTCCGCGCGAACGCCCGCGTCAGCGATCCTTCGGCCGCCAATGTTGAGAAGCACCACCCGTGCAGCCTCATCGCGCCGGACGGAATCTTTCCACTCGCCTATGGATGCGAATGTATCCACGATAATGTCTGGCGATAACGACCTTACCGATACTTCAAAACATTCGCGCTCGAAAGTACGCGGTTCGATCAGCTCGATCCTCAGCGCGTCGTTTGATTTTTCCACCCGGCGAAATTCGCGCCCACTTTCACT
>JBBDTD010000333.1:0-14974 GCA_040904645.1 Paracoccaceae bacterium | reverse complement strand
CGTGGAGCGGTTTGGTCATGGTGCCGAAATTCGCTACAAGCCCGGCGCCGAGCGACGCCGAGATGGCGATGGCGTGCGAGGCTTTATCCGCATCGAGGCCGCGCAAAACCGCACAGGCGGCGGCGGCGGCGATGGCGCCCTGCACGGCGGTCGGGTGGAAGCCCCGGTCATGGAGCTTGCCCGGCTCCAGCGAATCCAGCAGCGCCCAAACTTCGTAACCGGCGACATAAGCCGCCAGCGCCCGCGCGCCGGTGGCGCCCACTGCATGGCCTTCGGCCAGAATCGCCGGGCCGAGCACCGTGCTAGGGTGCCCGTCGATCGCCACATCGTCATAATCGAGCGCGTGCGCGGCGACGCCATTCGCAAAGGCGGCGTCCTGAGCCGCGTACATCTCCCCCGTCGGGATCATCGGCGCGGAATCGTCCGCGCTGATCGGGTGAATGAGCTCGCGCGCCATGCCGGGCGCGGGCTCATCGAAGCCGCCGATCATCACGGCGACGCAATCGGTGATCCCGAACGCGGCGGCGTCGAGGCAGATATCGGGAACCGCCGCCGGATCGAGAGCGGCGATGAATTCGGCTGCCTGTCTGGTCAATCCGGTCATGATGGTTCGCTTTCGCTTGAGTCGCTTCAGTAGGAGCGCGGCATGCCGAGGACATGCTGCCCGACATAGGCGAGGATGAGATTGGTCGAGATCGGGGCGGTCTGATAGAGGCGCACCTCGCGCCATTTTCGTTCGATATCGTATTCGGATGCGAAGCCGAAGCCGCCATGGGTCTGCATGCAGGCCTCCGCCGCGTTCCAGGTGGCTTCGGACGCCAGCAGCTTGGCGATGTTCGCATCCGCCGCGCAAGGCGCGCCGGCGTCGAAAAGCGCCGCCGCTTTGCGGCACATCATGTCGGCGGCCTCCAGTTCGGCGAAGGCCCGCGCCAGCGGGAACTGTATGCCCTGATTCGCGCCGATCGGCTTGCCGAAGACCACGCGCTCCTTCGCGTAGTCGACGCCCCGCCCGAGCAGCCATCTGCCGTCGCCGACGCATTCGGAAGCGACGAGGATGCGTTCGGCGTTCATGCCGTCCAGAATATAGCGAAAGCCCTTGCCTTCCTCACCGATCAGGTTGGCGGCGGGGACTTCGAGATCGTCGATGAACACTTCTGTGGTGTTGTGATTGATCAGCGCCTTGATTGGCTTGATCTCCACGCCATTGCCGCGCGCTTCGCGCAGATCGACAAGGAACACTGACAGGCCGTCGGTTTTCTTCTCGACCTCCTCGACCGGCGTGGTGCGCGCGAGCAGCAGCATGAGATCGGAATAGAGCGCGCGCGAGGTCCAGACCTTCTGCCCGTTGACGATGTATTTGTCACCCTTGCGGACAGCCCGCGTCTTGAGCTTGGTCGTATCCGAGCCGCTGGTCGGCTCGGTCACGCCGAAAGCCTGAAGGCGCAGCGCGCCTGATGCGATGTCAGGCAGGTAGCGCCGTTTTTGCTCTTCGCTGCCGTGCCGCAGGAGCGTGCCCATGATATACATCTGCGCATGCGCCGGGCTGGCGGTGCAGCCGCTGGCGTTGATCTCCTCCAGGATCACCGCTGCGGCCCTGAGCGGCAGACCAGAGCCGCCATATTCCTCCGGGATCAGCGCGCCGAGAAAGCCGCCCGCCGTCAGCGCGTCGACAAACGCACTCGGGTAGCCCTGTTTCGCGTCCAGATCGCGCCAGTAGCCGGGAGGATAATCGGCGGTGATGCGCCGGATCGCATCACGCAACTCGGGGTGGTCCTCGCCCATCTCGATATGAAGCGGGGCGAGGCCGGCGTTGGGGTTCACCTGATCCATCATTGTCCTTTCAGGCGGCCTTCGCAGCCGGTTTGTAGGTTTTCGGCAGCCCGGACCGCGCGATCGCGCCGACGAACCGCTCGCCCGGCAGCCATGTCTCCACCAGCGCGCGCAGCTCGACCAGCGCGTCGATATCCACCCCGGTGTCGAAGCCGAGCGATTCAAGGAGGAACGCCGTGTCTTCGGTGTCGATATTGCCGCTCGCCCCCGGCGCGAAGGGGCATCCGCCCAAGCCCCCGAGCGAGGAGTCGAACGCCCGCGCACCGGCTTCGAGGGCGGCGGTGACATTGGCGAGGCCAAGCCCGCGCGTATCGTGGAAATGACAAGCCACCGGCGTCGCGCCGGCGATGTCGATCACGCGGCTGAGGATGCGGCGCACCTGCCCCGGGTCGCCATAGCCGACCGTATCCGCGATCACGATTTCATCCACGCCGAGCGTGAGCAGCCGCTCCGCGATCTTGTAGACCCGCGCCTCCGGCACTTCGCCGGCGATGGTGCAGCCGAAGGCGGTGGCGATGCCGGATCCGACCTTCGCGCCCGGCGCGATCTCATCGCGGAGCGCGACTATCCGCGCGAAATCGGCCAGCGACTCCTCGGTGGTGCGCCGGACATTGGCGAGGTTGTGCGCCTCGCTCGCCGAAAGCACGTAATTGACCTTGCGGACGTCGATCCCGAAGGCGCGTTCGGCGCCCTTGAGGTTGGGCGCCAGCGCCGAAATCTCGCAGCCGGCCACCTTGAGCGCGCCGACTGCGGTTTGCGCGGCGTCGGCGAATTGTGGCACGACTTTCGCGGGAACGAAGGAGGTCGCCTCGATCTCCCGCACCCCGGCGGCGGCTTCGCGGCGGCACCATTCGAGTTTTTGCTCCGTCGTCAGGATGGTCTTGACCATCTGGAGCCCGTCCCGAAGGCCGACCTCGCGGATTTGCGCCTTGTCGGGCATCTGCGTCTCCCTCACCGGCCTTTGAAGTCGGCTTTGCGTTTTTCGTTATAGGCGAGCACGCCCTCGCGCCTGTCGGCGGTCGGCACCATGCGGTTGTAGGCTTCGATCTCGTAGGCGAGTCCGTCCCAGATGGACATGTCCAGGCCGCGCTGGATCGACTGCTTCGCCTGCCGGACCGAGATCGGAGCGTTGGAGGCGATGCGCCGGGCGGTTTTCAGCGCGTCTTCAAGCAGCGCATCCGGCGCGCAGACCTTGTTGGCGAGACCCCAGGAAGCGGCCTCCTCGGCATTGAAGGGCAGGCCGGTGAGGATCACCTCCTTGGCCCGGCGCGAGCCGACGGCGCGGGCAAGATTCTGGGTGCCGCCCGCGCCGGGCATGATGCCGAGCGTCACCTCCGTCAGCGCGAAGCGCGCGGCGCTCGAGGCGTAGACAAAATCGCAGGCCGCCGCGATCTCGCAGCCGCCGCCATAGGCCGCGCCGTTCACCGCAGCGATGAGCGGGATCGGGCAGCCCATGATAGCGCGCACCATGCGCTCAAAAATGGCGTGCTGGGATTGCCATTGTTCGTCGGTCATCCCCTTGCGCTCTTTGAGGTCGCCCCCGGCGCAAAACGCCTTCTCGCCGCGCCCGGTGACGATCAGGCAGCGGATATCCTGCTGATCGACGGCGAAGCCCTCGAAAAGCGCCATCAGCTCGAGGCCCATCCGCGTGTTCATCGCGTTGGATGCGGCTGGCCGGTCAAGCGTGACGATCATGACATGGGGCGCCGGGCGATCCAGCGCGATGGTTTCGAATTCAGCTCGCACGATGCTTTCCCGCCGGTTTCTTGATCGTTTCGTCGCTTTCGCCGAGCTTCGGCGCCGGGCCCGTGGCGCGCGGTCGCCCGCCGTCGATGGAAAGCGGCACGCCCATAAGCGCGAGGCCGCCGCTGTTGACGGTCATGTCCAGCGCGGCGGTTTGCGGATGATGCGCGACCTGGTCGACGGTCAGAAGCGGCGCGTTCGGGACGCCAAGCTCGTCGAGCCGGCCCGCCAACTCGTCAGGCCGCCATTTCGCCACCTCGGCCGAGATCATCTCGAGGAGCTTTACGCGGTTGGCCACCCGCGCGGAATTGACCGCATAATCCGGGTCGGCGGCAAGATGGTCCAGGCCGAGCACGGCGCAGAACTTGCGGAAGAGATTGTCATTGCCGGCGGCGATCATCAGCCAGCCCTCAGCGGTCTCGAACGCCTGATAGGGCGCAATCTCCGCGACGCCGGAACCATGGGGTTTGCGCACGTTCCCGTCGGCTTCGTACCCGGCGAGGGGGACGGTCATCCAGGCGAGGCCGGTCTCGTAGAGCGATGTGGAAACATGGGCGCCCTTGCCGGTCTGGGCGCGGGCGATGAGGGAGGAAAGCAGCCCGATCACCGTCCACATCCCCGAGCCCATGTCGACGAGGGAGACGCCGACCCTGACAGGCGGGCGCCCGCCCTCGCCGGTGATGCTCATGATGCCGGTCGAGGCCTGCACCAGCGGATCGTATCCGGGCTTGCGCGCCAGCGGCCCGCTGGCGCCGAATGCGCCGATATCGCACCAGATGAGAGAGGGTTTCGCCGCGATCATCGCATCCGGGCTGAGGTCGAAGCGCTCGAGGATGCCGGGCCGCAGGTTCTGGATCACGGCGTCGGCGTCCTCGACGATCAGCCTGCGCAGCGCGCCCGCGTCCTCCGGCGAGGAAAAGTCGATGGTGATCCCCTCCTTGCCGCGATTGAGCGCGGCGAAGGAGGAACTGGCGTCACCCCAGAAGGGCGGGCCCCAATCGCGCGCGTAATCGCCGCCCTTCGGGTTCTCCACCTTGATCACCCGCGCGCCGAGATCAGCGAGGATCATGCCGGCGTAAGGCGCGGCGACGCTATGCCCGAGTTCAACGACGGTGACGCCGATGAGCGGCTTGCGGTGATCCATCTTGCGGCCTTTCTTTTGTCGAGCGGATCGTAATGGCTTCGCGGCGCCCGCGTCAATATAACGTTTCATTTTATTCGCTGGGATTTTCCTGTATGGGGCGAAGAGGAGCGTCAGCGACAGCCGGAGGTCAATATGCGAAGCATTTGCTGGAAATCCGAGTGGGCCCCGCTGGCGCGTCGCTTCGCGGGCCTGGTCGCGATCACCGACCGGGACGGCGACGTCACCTATGCTGAGCTTTTCGCCGCCGCCGCCGGCGCCGCGCGCCGGCTCAGCGGGGCGGGTGTCGGCCCCGGCGACGTGGTGGCGACGATGATTCCGAACTCCCGTCTCGCTGTCGCCGCCAGTCTGGGCGTCACGCTCAGCGGGGCCGCCGAAGCGCCGATCAATCCCAGGCTTTCCGACGAGGAGGCGCTGCACTGCCTGACGCTCTCCGGCGCGAAAACCCTGATCGTCGCAGGCGCGGTGGAGGCGGGCTTCGCCGCCGGCGTCAATGTGGTTCGGGCCGAAACCATCCCGCCGGATTCCTTCAGAGACCTTCCGGCGATCACGGTTGAACCGGAGGCGTGGGGCAGGGTGATGTTCACCTCCGGCACCACCGGAAAACCCAAAGGGGTGATCCATTCGCAAGGCGGGCGCTGGCTGGCGAATTTGCTCCAGCGCGCAAGCCTTCCCAACGCCAGCGCGCCGGGGAGGCGCATCCTGTTGATGACGCCGTATTCCCATGGCGCAAGCCTGCTGACCCAGGCGTATCTGGATGGCGGCGGCGCCGTCACGCTGCTGGACGGAGTCGCCGTGGAGGTGGTCGAGGGGATTCTCCGTGGCGGAGGCGCAAGCGAGATGTTCGCGCCGCCAACGGTGCTTGCGAAGATCGTGGCCGCCCTGGAAGGACAGGAGATCAGAGGCGTTGCGACGATCTTTACCGGCACCGCGCCGCTTTCTCCCGAGCTTTATCGGCAGGCCAGACGTATATTCGGGCCGGTCGTGAGGGTGACATTCGGCAAGACCGAAGTGTTCAACCCGATTGCCGTGATGACAGGCGCAGAGACCGATCTCTGGTACGCTGACCCCGCCTCCTCGGAAACCACATGCGTCGGCTGGCCTGCGAGCGGGGTGGAGGTGAAGATCGGCGATGGCGACGATCCTGACGCGGCAGGAGAGGGCGGCGAGCGCAGAATCGGTCCGGTGATGATCAGGGCGCAACATATGCTCGCGGCGATCCTCACCGGGAGTGGCCTGCAGGCCACCGGTCCCGAGGAATTCCACCGCACCGGCGATCTCGGCTTCTTCGACGAGGTCGGCCGCTTGCACCTGGTTGGACGCGAGGCCGACGTCATCAAGTCTGGAGGCTATCGCGTCACGCCGGAAGAGATCGAAGGCAAGCTTCAGGCGGCGCTACCTCATGGCGAGTTGGTGATTGTCGGTCTTCCTTCCGCCTATTGGGGCGAGGTTATTACTGCCGTAGCGGCTGGCGCGCCGCCAAACTGGCGGGAGCTTCTGGGCCCGGCGCTTGAAAGCCTGACCGGATTCAAGCGCCCCAGGCTTTTCGTCGACGCGCCAGAGATTGCGCGGAACGCGATGGGAAAGATCGTAAGGAGCCGGACGCGCGATGCGGTGTTGGCGCGCCACTGTTTCGTGGACGGCCGCTACCCGGAAATCAATATTCGCGCCGCGGCCGATTGACAGCGGCCAAAGCGCGACGTTAGTGTAATGAAACGTTTCATAACAGGCGATGGAAGCAGCGCCTGAAGTGCATAAGCTGGCGGACAAAGCAGGCCAGCGATGCGCACGCCGAGGAGGAATCGCATGCGTCGTGTCGGTATCGATGTGGGGGGCACGTTCACGGATGTCGTCATGTTTGACGACGTCAGCGCGAATGTGTGGTCGGCCAAGGTGCCCACCACGCCTGAGGACCCCACCATCGGGGCGCTGAACGGGTTGAAATCGATTCTCGAGATCAGCGGTAGCGACGCGGGCGATGTTGGTTTCGTCGGCCATGGCACGACGATCGCCACCAATATGGTGATCGAGGGCAAGGGCGCGAAAACCGGCCTGGTCACCACACGCGGCTTTCGCGACGTGCTTGAGCTCCGCCGCGGCTGGCGACATGATCGGGCCGATCTCTATGATCTTTTCTTCGAGGCGCCGAAAGAGCTCGTGCCTCGGTATCTTCGCCGCGAGGTCGCAGAGCGAATCGCCTATGACGGCGCCGTGGAGCAGGAACTGGACGTCGCCGATCTCGACGCGCGCCTTCGGGAGCTGAAGGCTGAAGGGGTGGAGGCGCTGGCGATCTGCTTCCTCAACTCGCCGGTGAATGAAGTGAACGAGCGCCAGGCGCTTTCCACGATCCGCGAGCGGGCGAAAGAGATATTCGTCACCGGCTCGGTGGAGGTGAACCCCGAGATCATGGAATACGAGCGCACCTGCACCACGGTCGTGAACGCAATGCTCGGCCCGCGTTGCGGCCAGTATGCGGCGAATTTCACCTCGAAAGCCCGCGCGCTCGGCATTCATTCCGACATCTTTTTCATGCAATCGAATGGTGGCCTGACGCCGCCCGAAGCGATCAGCGACCGGCCGGTCACGCTTCTGGCCTCGGGCCCGGCCGGCGGCGTGACCGCGGTGGCGCGGCTTTGCGAACGGATGGGCGTCGGGAACGCCATCGCCGGCGACATGGGCGGGACGAGCTTCGATGTGTCGCTGGTGCGCGGCGCGCGGCCCGAAATGCGCAACTCCACCATGCTCAACACTTATACGATCCGCTGCCCGAACATCGACATCATCTCCATCGGCGCCGGCGGCGGCTCCATCGCCTGGATCGATGAGGCCGGCGGCATGCGCATCGGCCCCGAAAGCGCAGGCGCGGACCCGGGCCCGGCCTGCTATGGCAAGGGCGGCGCGCGCCCGACCGTGACCGATTGCAACCTTGTCCTCGGCCATGTCGACCCGGGCAGCTTCATGAGCGGAGATTTCGCGCTCGACGTGAAAGCGGCGCGGCGGGTGATCGGCGAACATCTCGCCGGCCCGCTTGGCGTCAGCGTCGAGAGTGCGGCGCTTTCGGTGCGGCAGGTCGCCAACGCGCTGATGGCGCAGGCGATGCGGCTGGTGACGGTGGAGCGCGGCTATGATCCGCGCAGCTTCGTCTACATCCCCTATGGCGGCGCCGGTCCTGTCCACGCCGTCGATCTGGCGCGCGAGCTGGAGATCCCGACCGTCGTGCTGCCGCCGATGCCCGGTGTCTTCAGCGCCTTCGGGATGCTTGTCTCGGACGTGATTCATGATTTTCAGGCCTCTGTCGTTCTCAATGTCGAGGACGTGGATCCC
Organism: Paracoccaceae bacterium; assembly: GCA_040904645.1. Taxonomy (GTDB): domain Bacteria; phylum Pseudomonadota; class Alphaproteobacteria; order Rhodobacterales; family Rhodobacteraceae; genus Pikeienuella. The sequence continues at coordinate 6,936 of JBBDTD010000333.1, read as the reverse complement.
GAGACCCTGGCGGACCGCGTAGCCGGCCTTGAGGAAGAGGGCCGCGCGCGACTGCGCGCCGCGGGCGTCGCGGACGACCAGGTCGTCATCGAGCGGCGCGCCGATTGTTGTTATCTCGGCCAGGGCGACACGATGCAGGTCGAGATCGGCGACGGCGCCATCGACCGCGCCGCAGTCGACGCGATCGGGTCGCGATTCATGGACGAGCATCGCCGGCACTGGAATTTCGATGTGACGGGGCGGCCCGTGCGCATGATGAACCTGCGGATCCGGGCGATTGGCAAGGTTGGCCGTTTCGCCGCCGGCGAAACGCGGGCGCGCAATGGCGCGGCGCTGCAACCGGTCGGCGTCGCGCGCATCCGCGTCGGCGAGACCTGGGTGGAGATGCCGCGCTACCGGCGCGACGACCTTTGCGCGGGGGATCGCCTTCAGGGCCCGCTGGTGATCGAGGAGTCGAGCTCGCGTATCGCCATCTCCGAGAAGGACAGCGTCGAGGTCAGGGAAGACTCGGCGATCATGATCGCCGTAGGGAGCGCCTGACATGGACCGTGTAAATTTCGAAATCATCCGCAGCGGCCTTTACGCCATCGCGCGCGAGATGAAGGTCGCGATGATGCGCACCGCCGGAAGCCCGATCATCCATTCGGGCGGCGACGCCTCCGCCGCGATATTCGACGCGAAGCTGCAACTTGTCGCGCAGGGCAACGACATCCCGACGATGATGGGCTCCGCCGTGATTTCGACCAAGGCTTCGGTCGAGGCGATCGGGGTCGAGAACCTGCGGCCCGGCGACGTCATCGTCTCCAATGACGTCTATCTCGGCGGCGGCAACCATCAGCCCGACGTCCAGCTGACGCGGCCGGTGTTCTTCGAGGGAGAGATCGTCGCCTACACGATGACGCGCGGCCACTGGGTCGATATCGGCGGCACCGCGCCCGGCAGCTTCACGCCCGTCACCTGGGATATTCACGCCGAGGGAATCCGGATCCCGCCGGTGCTGCTTTATCGCGATGACAAGCCGGTCGAGGATCTCTTCCGCCTGATCGTCCAGAACACACGCGACGTCGACAACCGGGTGCTCGACATCAACGCCCAATATGCGGGCACGTTCGTCGGCGACCAACGCATCAAGGAGCTGGCGGCGAAATTCGGCGCCGCCCAGATGGCCGAGGCGATGACCGAGGCGCTGGATTATTCCGAGCAGCTGATGCGCGCGCAGATCGAGCGGATCCCGGACGGCGTCTATGAAGGGTCCGATTTCATCGAGCCGGTGCAGGCGACGAACTGGCCGACCGACCTGATCCCGGTGCAGGTGAAGATCACGGTCAAAGGCGACCGGATGATCTTCGACTATACCGGCACCGCCAAGCAGGTCCGCGGCGGCGTCAACTGCCCCTTCTCGGTTACGTGCAATTCGACGTGGTTCACGGTCAAGGCGATCACCGATCATTCCATTCCGATCAATCAGGGCTGCTATCGGCCGATCGAGATCATATGTCCCGAAGGGACGCTGCTGAACTGCACCTATCCCGCCTCGGTGGTGAGCGGCGTGACGGAAACGTCGCCCCGCATCATCGACATGCTGCTGAAGGCGCTATCGGTGGCGGTTCCCGACCGGGTGGTCGCGCAAAGCAACGATGCCGCCTGTTCCGGCATCTTCAGCGGCGTCGACCCGGATGATGCGCGGTGCCGGTCGCTTCGGCGCAAGCATGTCCAGCATATCGACCCCCATGGCGGCGGTTATGGCGCGCGCCCCATGCGAGACGGCGTCAACGCCATCCGCGTGCTGGTCGGCAACGCCGGCATAACCTCGGTCGAGCAGATCGAGAATCTGACGCCGCTCACCGTGGAAAGCTGGCGGCTGGTGCCGGATTCGGGCGGCGCCGGGCGCTGGCGCGGCGGCCTGACATCCGAGCGGGTCTACCGCGTCGGGTTCGAGGAGGCGACGCTGACGGTGATCGCTGAACGGGGCATAGTTGCGCCGGAGGGCCTGTTCGGGGGCCGCGAAGGCGCGAAATTCCAGGCTTCGGTTACGCGCTCCGGCGGCGAGGCGGAACTGGTTCCGAGCAAGGGCGCCTATGTTGTCGTCCACGCGGGCGACAGGGTCGCGATCCAGCCTGCCGGCAGCGGCGGATATGGCGATCCGCTTGACCGCGAGGCGGAGCGCGTGGCCGCAGATGTCCGCGACGGTTATGTGAGCCGCGAAGTGGCGAGCGATCATTACGGCGTCGTCATCGGCGAAGACGGCAGATCGTTCGACACCGCCGCCACCGCCTTGAAGCGAGCGAAACTAGCCGCCCAGCCGGCGCGCGGGGCTGCGTGAGCGACCGGGAAAAAACGGCGCGCCGCGCGCCTCTCTTCGCGGTCGACCGGCTTCTGGCCGATGTCGCAGGCGCGGCGCTCTTCGCGATGATGTTGCTGACGGTCGTCTCGATCGCCGGGCGGTTTCTCTTTTCGATGCCGATTCCCGATGTGGAGGCGATCGACGAGATGCTGTTGGTGGCGGTGGTGTTCTTGCCGCTGGCCTATACCCAGGCGCGCCGCGAGCATGTCGAGGTCACTCTCTTCACGGACCGGCTCTCGCCGCGCGCGATCCGCAGGTTCGTCTGGCTGGGATGTTTTGTCGGCGCGGTCGCCTTCGCGGTGCTCGCCTATGCGATGGGGTGGGGCGCGCAGCGCGCATGGGTCACCGGCGACGCCTATCTCGGCATCAATCAGATCGTCACCTGGCCGGCGCGCGTTGTCGCGGTCGTCGGCCTCGTCGCCCTGATCCTGCGTCTGACGCTGGACCTCACTATCGCCCGGCGACGGGCGCAAGAAGACTTTGCGGCAACGATAACCACGCCTGAAAATAAAGAATGAAATCGGGAGGATACAGTATGAAGCCGACGAAACTGATAATCGCAGGGGGCTTCGCGGCCCTCGCTATCGCCGTGAGTCCGCTCGCGGCCATGGCGCAGGATATCATGATCCGCTACGCGTCGCCCTCGGCCGCCAGCGATCCGACCCAGGAAGCGATGATCTGGTATGCGGACGAGGTGACGAAGCGCACCGAAGGCCGCGTCAAGTTCGAGCTTTTCCTCGGCAATTCTCTGGTCCGCGATCAGGACATCATCGCCGCGATCGGCGATGGCCTGATCGAGATGGGCAAGATCTATACGGTCTCTTATCCAGGGCAGATGCCGCTCTGGAACATGACCAATCTGCCCTTCACCAGCCCGTCGCCTTATGTGGCGATGAACACGATTCAGGACATGGTGGCGCAGCATCCGGCCTTTGATGACGAACTGGCGAAGCTGAATGTCCGCGCGCATGGCGTGATCGCCACGGGCGGCACCGGGATCGTCTCCAAGAAGTCGATCACCAGCGTCGATGATCTGAAGGGCTTCAAGGTGCGCGCGCGCGGCGTGCAGGCCAGCGCGTTTTCCGCGGTTGGCGCGACGCCAGTCTCGATCCCCTGGAACGACGTTTACGAAGCGCTTTCGAAAGGCGTCGTCGAAGGTTCGACCAATTACATCGTCACCACCCGGCCGATCCGCCACAACGAGGTGTCCGACTATTACATCGCGGCCGGCCTCGGGCAGGCGATTCAGCTTGAACTTGTCAATCGTGACTTCTGGGCTTCCCTGCCAGAAGACGTGCGCGCGATCATGACGGAAACGATGGCCGCCGCCGAGCAGCGCTACGCCGAGCGGGCCTCGGCGCTCGCGCTCGAAGACCAGAAGGCGCTCGCCGAGGAAACCGGCCCGGGCAAGATGGAATATTCGGTTTTCCCCGCGGCCGAGCGCCAGAAATGGATCGACGCGTCGCCTGACTTCTTCGCCGAATGGGCGACGGAGAACGCTTCGCTCGCCGACACCGCAGCGATCGTGGCGACGTACAAGAAGCTTGAGGCGGATTACACCGCCAAGGGTGAGGAACTTGGCCTCGTCGACATGTGGTGACGCGAAGCGCATCGCTCCGGGGTGGCGCACGCCGCCCCGGAGAATCTGTTCGCACTGACGATATTCAATCCGCAGGAGCCGCCACGTGGACGGATCACTTCTCGCCCTGATCGGCGGAATCGCCCTCCTGGCTCTGCTCGCGCTGCGCGTGCCGATCGCCTTCGGGCTGCTCGCTGTCGGCTTGCTCGGCCTGTTCGCTATCGGTGCGACCAGATACGGCGGCTTCAACGTCGACATGGGCTGGCGCAGCACCGTCTCGATGCTGTCGCGCGACCCTTATTCCTTCGTCGCCTCCTTCACGCTCATGGCGATTCCGATGTTCCTGCTGATGGGCAATTTCGCCTTCCGCTCCGGAGCGACGCGAGACGCTTACGCGACCGCGCGGGTCTGGTTAAGCAACCTTCCCGGTGGGCTCGCGCTCGCCAGCGTGGCCGCCTGCGGGCTTTTCGCCGCCATTTCCGGCTCATCGCTGGCCACGGCCGCCGCCATGGGGCGGATCGCGGTGCCCGAGATGCTGCGCAGCGGTTATGACAAGCGCCTCGCCGCAGGCGCGGTCGCGGCTGGCGGCACGCTTGGCGCGCTGATCCCGCCCAGCATCCTGATGGTCGTCTACGGCATCTTCGCGGAGCAATCGATTGGCCAGTTGCTGATCGGCGGCATCATACCTGGTGTTCTGACCGGCCTCAGCTATATGGCGATGATCGTCTTCCGCGTGCGGTTTAACCCGGGCCTGGCGCCCCGGATCACCGAATCCTTCACCTGGGGCGACAAGGCGCGCTCGCTCGGCGGCACCTGGCAGATTCTGGTGATCTTCATGATCATCATGTCGGTCATCTATTCCGGCGTCGCGACGCCGACGGAAGCTGCGGCCATCGGCGCCTTCGCGGTGCTGCTGCTCGGCCTCGCCCGCAAGCGGCTGGACCGCGCCGGAATGTGGGACGCGGTGCGGGAAACCGTGACCCAGACCGCGATGATCTTCGCCATCGCCGTCGCTTCGAAGGTGCTGGTCTCCTTCGTCGCTTTCACCGGGGTCAGCGCGCAGCTCGCGGAATGGGCGGGGGAGGTCGAGGGCGGCAGGCTTCTGGTGTTGCTGGCGATCTGCGCGCTTTATGTGCTGCTCGGCATGTTCATGGACCCGATCGGGATCATGCTGCTGACGCTGCCCGTGGTGGTGCCGGTCGTCGATGCGCTCGGCTATGATCTGCTCTGGTTCGGCATCGTGCTGGTTAAATTGCTTGAGGTCGGCATGATCACCCCGCCAGTCGGCCTCAATGTTTTCGTGCTGAAGGCCGCGATTGGCGATTCCGTGAAGCTGGAGGATGTCTTTCGCGGAATCGTGCCGTTTCTGGCCATGGACGTCATCACGCTGGCGATCATGATCTCCCTGCCCGATCTGATCCTATGGCTCCCGGAACTCATGTATAGGTGAGGGCCTTGCCTGAAAGGGCGGCACTTGCGGATGAAGGCGCCGATGCAAAAACTGGACGGAAATCTGACGATCAGGGATGTCGCGAAATCCGCGGGGGTCTCCATCGGAACCGTATCGCGGGTCCTGAACGGCAAGGCGACGGTCAGGCCGGATATTCAGGCTAAGGTCCGCAAGGCGATAGACGAACTTGGCTATCGGCCCAACGCCGTGGCGCAGAGCATGCGCCTTCGTTCGACTCATATGGTCGGCTGCATCATCCGCGAGATCAATATTCCGCCGCTCGCGGCCTTCGTGCGGGCGGCGCATGATGTGCTGGACCGGGCCGGGTTTTCGTTCCTGATCTCCAACTCCGAAGGGCGTTTCGAGCGCGAACGCGAACTTCTGAACCGGCTCTGCTCGCAGCAGACGGATGGCATCATGTTCGGCCCCTACGCGCCGATGGACGCTGCGTTCGAGAAATTCCTGCAGGACCTTGAAACTCCGCTCGTCCTTGTCGACCGCGACGAGCCTGCCTGGGCGGATTGCGTGATGGCCGACCATGCCGGAGCGACCTTCGAGGCGACGACGAGGCTTCTTGATCTCGGCCATCGCCGCATCGTGCTTCTGACCGGCGAGCCGGTGGTGTTCCCGGCCCGCGCCCGCCTTCAGGGCTATCTCGACGCCTTCAAGTCACGCGGGGTGGAGGTCGATCAGGCGCTGGTGCGCGCGAAAAGCTTCTATGCGACGGAAAGTTTCCGCCACGCTTCGTCGCTTCTGGCCGGCGCCAACCCGCCGACCGCGATCATCGCGGGCGGCATCGACATGCTCTCGGGCATCCTGCGCGCCATCCGCGTGCGCGGACTGAGAATCCCCGAGGACATTTCGGTGGTCGGTGCGGGCGATTCCGAACTGACGGAGCTTTACTCACCGCCGATCAGCGTCGTGAGCTGGGATCAGGCTGAGGTCGGCCGCACCGCCGCACAACTCCTCATCACCCGAATGACCAAGGACCGGGACGCGCCGGCGGAGCATGTGCTGCTGCCGGCGGTCTTCATTCAGCGCGGCTCGATCGCGCCGCCGCCCACACGTGACAACGCCTGAACGCATAGGAGCAGACCCCGATGACCATCGCAGTTTACGAGACGCTGGTGCTGGAAGAGCCGCAACCGGGCTTGCTTCTGGTCAGGTTCAACCGGCCCGAAGTCCGCAACGCCATCAACACGCAGATGGGCCGCGACGTGCTCGCCGTCTTCACCGATCTTCTGGTCGAGCAGGGCCGCTGGCGCAGCGTCGTCCTGACTGGCGCCGGGGAGAAGGCGTTTTGCGCCGGCGTCGATCTGAAGGAGCGGCGCGGCATGTCGGACGAGGACTGGCACAGCCAGCATCGCCTGTTCGAGAGGATGATGCTCTCTCTACTCGACTGCCCGATCCCGATCATTGCGGCGGTCAATGGCGCGGCCTATGCGGGAGGGTGCGAATTCGCGCTTCTGAGCGATTTCGCCTACGCGGCCGAGGGCGCGCGTTTCGCGCTGACCGAGGTCACGATCGGCATCATGCCGGGCGGCGGCGGCACCCAGACGCTTC
>JBBDTD010000332.1:0-2526 GCA_040904645.1 Paracoccaceae bacterium | reverse complement strand
GGCCGGCGGGAGCCGGGCGGGCGCATCGCGGTTCTGGCGCTGGTAGGCGGTGCGGCGCCGGTCCCGATGGGGGAACCGGGGCTGATCGCGGTCCACCGCGCCGATCCCGGCCTCATGCTCGGCTATTGGCGGCGCGCGGAAGAGACGAGCGCCGCGATGCGGGGCGACTGGTTCGTCACCGGCGACATCGGCGTGATGGACGAAGCCGGCCATATCCGGTTCGAGGGCCGCGCCGACGACCAGATGAACGCCCTCGGCTATCGCGTCGCGCCCGAAGAAGTGGAGGCGGCGTTCCTGACGCACCCCGCCGTCACAGCCGCCGCTGCGGTCGAACTGCCCGTCAGATCAGATCTTTCGGTCATCGCCGCCTTCCTCACCGTTGAGGGCGAGGTGGCGGAGACCACGCTTCGCGACCATGCGGCGGGGCGGCTGGCCGATTACAAGCAGCCGAAGATCATTCGCATCGTCGATGACTTGCCGCGCAATCCGAATGGCAAGCTCAGGCGCCGCGATTTGATCGCAAAGCATGGTTACAAACCCACCGAATAGAGCCATATTGACCCCATGATAACACTCGACGTCATCTCCGATCCGATCTGCCCCTGGTGCTATATCGGCAAGGCGCATTTCGACCGCGCCGTGACGACCCGGGGCAGGCAGCCCTTCGACATCTCGTGGCGGCCATTTCAGCTCAACCCCGACATGCCCAAGGGCGGCATGAACCGCCGCGATTACCTGGTGGCCAAATTCGGACCCGAGAACGCGACGACATTCTACAAACGCATCGAGGATCACGCGCAGGAGGCCGGCCTCGACGTCCGCTTCGATCTGATCGAGCGAACGCCGAACACTTTTGACGCGCATCGCCTGATCCGCTGGTCGCGCACGACAGGCGCGCAGACCGAGCTGGTTAACCAGCTTTTCCTCCGCTATTTCGTGCGCGGCGACGATATCGGCGACCGTGAACTGCTGCTCGACGCCGCCGAAAGCATCGGCATGGAGCGCGATGTCGTGCGGCGCCTTTTCGAAAGCGACGCCGACCGCGAACTGGTCGAGACCGAAGAAGCGACCGCGCGCGAAATCGGCGTCAACGGCGTGCCTACATTCGTCGTCGCGGGAAAGCACGTATTGACCGGCGCGCAGCCGCCCGAACTTTGGGAGCGGGTGCTTGACGAACTCGCGCCCGCTGACGCGCAACCAGAATTGGGAGCGGAGGCGAAGACGAACTGATGGAGATGATCCTCACCGGGCTTTCGGAGCTCAGCACCGACTGGCGCGCCTGGGCGGTCGCGGCGCTTGTGGCGCTGAAAGCCACGAGCTCGATCTACCTCTATCTTCATTGCCCGGTTCTTTGCGGGCGCGTGCACCCCTCGGAGGCGGAGATCGCGGCCGCGCGCGACTACCGGTTTCGCCCGCCGTTGAGCTATCTTCTGATCATGCTGGCCGGGATCACCCTCGCAGTGGTCGGGCTTTATCTATTGGGCGACGCGACCTACGGGCCGCTCGCGCTCGGCATGCTGGTGGTCGGCGTATTCATGTTTTCGACCGAGCCGAACCGGCTGGCTGTTCAGGGCGCCGTCATGGAAGTGATCGCCACGACCGAAACCGGGGGCGACACGAACCTGCTTGCGCGCGACAGATTGCGCGGGGCGCATCTTTCCCGCGCGCTGATCGAAACTTCGATCGTCGCGACGGTTCTGGTGATGCTCTGCCTGCTTTAGCGAAAGCTGCGCATCCGCCGCATTGATCGACGGGCGCGGCCGATAGCACAGTGGCCTCGTGTTCAGGATGAGACAGATAGACGGGCGCCTCGCGCCCCTGATGGCGCTGGCGATGGCCGCGCTTCTCAGCCTTCGTTTGATCGCTCCCGGCCTGATCGCGCCGGGGCCTGAGGGCTACATACCGATCTGCCGGGGCGGACAGATAGTCTACCTCCCTGTCGATCATGGGCCGATCAAGAAAAGTGACGACGCGCCCGCCTGCCCCTGGCTTGGCCTCGGCGCGGCTCTGGCCGCTCCCGACACATCCCCGGCGCCGTCGGCGCCGCCGCGCGCAATGGAGACGCCGGCGCCGCCGCAACGCGGGCACGCCGCAGCCACCCTTCTGCCATACCGCTCGCGGGCGCCGCCGCAGCAGGTCTGAATCCGCATTCATGACCTTGCGCCGCCCGGCTCCGGGTGGCTGGCCGCACTCAATCACGAGAGACGACGATGATCGACACCACCCGGCCGGCGGCGCCGCCCGCCGCGCTTTACCGCGCCATCTGGCGCTGGCATTTCTACGCGGGATTGCTGATCCTGCCCTTCGTGATCCTGATCGCCGTCACCGGCGCGATCTATCTCTTCAAGGATGAAATCAACGAAGCCCTTTACAGCGACTTGCGCAGCGTCGCGCCGGAAGCGACAGCCCCGCTTTCCGCATCGGCGCTCACCATCTCCGCGTTGAACGCGCTTCCAGGCGTGCTGAAAGCCTATTATCCGCCGGCCGCCCCCGACCGCGCCGCCAAGGTGAAGATCGCCCCCGAAG
>JBBDTD010000331.1:0-2535 GCA_040904645.1 Paracoccaceae bacterium | reverse complement strand
CCCCCCGATCTGCGCCACCCCCCCCGCCTTCGGGCGGGGGCGCGCCGCCATGGAACTTTCGCTCGATCAGGTCAGCCACCGCTACGGCGGGACGGAAGTGCTGCGCGATATTTCCCTCGCCATCCCGGCGGGGGAGATTCTCTGCGTCGTCGGCCCGTCCGGCTGCGGAAAATCTACGCTCCTGCGGCTGATTGGCGGGCTGGAGCGCCCGACCGGCGGACGGATCGCCACCGTCGGAGAGCCGCCCGACGCCTGCCTCAACCCGCTCACCTTCGTCTTTCAGGATTTCGCGCTGCTGCCGTGGCGCACCGTCGCCGGCAATGTCGAACTGGCGCTGGAGCATCACCGCCTCGGGCGGGATCGCCTGGCGGCCATCGTGGAAGACGTCCTCGCCCGCACAAGGCTCACCGAATTCGCCGCCGCGCTGCCGCGCCAGATTTCCGGCGGCATGAAGCAGCGCGTCGCCATCGCGCGGGCGCTGGCGGTCAACCCCGCCGTGATGCTGATGGATGAGCCGCTCTCGGCGCTCGACAGCCAGACGCGCGAGCTTCTGATGGACGATCTCGTCCAGCTCTGGACGCGCGAGCCCTTCACCGCCGTCTACGTGACCCACAACCTCGGCGAAGCCGTGCGCCTCGGCCACCGTATCGTCGTCCTCTCCCGCCGGCCGGGGGAGGTGAGGGAGATCGTGGAGATCGACATGGACCTCGCCGCGCGCGGCCGGGGCGACGCGTCGCTGGAAGCGGTCCAGTCCCGGCTCTGGACGCTGATGCGCGAAGAAGCGATGGAGGCCGAAAGGGAATTGCTCGATGAGTGACGCGACCCAAACCGCCGCGGCCGCGCCTTCGGGCGCCGCGCCAGCCTCCCATTCCGCCGCATCCCGCCCCGTCGTCTTTCGCGGCGGCGGCTTTCACCCGGGCCGCGCGCGCTGGGCGGCCCCGGCGCTCTTCGCCGCGCTCCTCGCGCTGTGGGAGGTCGGAACCCGCAGCGGCTTCATCTCCTCGCTGACGCTGCCGCGGCCGAGCGACGTCGCGGAGACGCTTTGGCGCCTGTGGGAGACGGGGCTGCTCTTCGAGCACCTCATCCCCTCTGTCTCGCGGCTGGTCGTCGGCGCCGCGCTTGGCGTCAGCGCCGGGATCTGCGTCGGGGTGCTGATCGGGCTTTTCACGCTGGTCCGCGCCGGGCTCGCACCCTTTATCGCGGCGATCTTCCCGATCCCGAAAATCGCGCTGCTGCCGCTCTTCGTGATCTGGTTCGGCATCGGAGAGCCGTCGAAATACGCGCTTATCGCCTTCGGCGCCTTCACCCCCACCGTCGTCGCCACCTGGGGCGCGGTGGACAATGTCGATCGCACGCTGGTCCGCATGGGCCAGAGCTTTGGCATGCCCTGGGGCGCGATCGTGCGGAAAATCGTGATGCCGGCGGCGCTGCCGGGCATCCTTTCGGGCCTGCGCATCAGCCTCGCCATCGCCATTATCCTGCTGGTGGCTGCTGAAATGCTCGGCGCGGAATATGGCATCGGCGCCTATATCCTCGAAGCCGGCGCGCTCTACGATCTGGAGCGGCTCTTCGCCGGCGTGCTGATCCTCTCCGTCATGGGCCTGATCGTCAGCTACGGCGTCGGCCTGCTCGAAAAGCGCCTGCTCGGCTGGCGGGCCTGAGCGTCAGAACCGCGCCGAGGGCAGGCGCTTCAGCATCCTGAACGCGGGGCTCAGCGCCTCCGGGTCGCGCCACGGGCTCTCGAAGCGGTCGATCCGGCCGATGGTATGGTGGCGGGAGCGCAAATTCGCCCGTTCCTTGCGATGCGCGAAGAACCGGCGGAACGAAAACGCCCCCCCGCGCGAAACCCCTTCATGGTGGATCAGCACGGCGCGCGGGTCGAGCGCGACACGCCATCCCGCCGCGCCGGCGCGCAGGCAGAAATCCACATCGTTGAACGCGATGGGAAAGGCCCTGGCGTCGAACCCGCCCAGCGCCTCCCAGGTCTCGGCGCGGATCAGCATCGCCGCCGCCGTCACCGCCTCGCGCTGATGCGGTGCGGCCATGCGGCCAAGGAGGCCCGCCGACGCCTCCGCCGCGCCCTTCAACTCATGGCCCGCGACGCCGCCATGCCCGACAATCACCCCCGCGTGCTGGATCGTGCGGTCGGGGAACAGCAGCTTCGCGCCGACGATCCCCACCTGCCGCGCCGCCAATGTCTCGGCCATCGGGCGCAGCCAGCCGGGCGCATCGGTGGAAATGTCATTGTTCAACAGCAGATAGGCCGCCATCGGCCCGAAAGCCTCGCGCGCGATCTCCACGCCCCGGTTCACCATGGCGGCGAAGTTGAAGGGCGCGGCGCGGCGCTCCACACGGATGCGCGGATCGGCTTCCAGCGTCTCGTAAAACCCCAGCGTCTCCGCGTCCTCGCTGCCATTGTCGACGATGACGATGGCCGGCGGCTCCGGCTCGCCCCGCAGCGCGGCGATTGCAGCGCGGATCAGGGCCGGGCTGTCGCGGTTTGGAATTACCGCCGCGATCGGGCCGAGCGCGGCG
>JBBDTD010000330.1:0-15574 GCA_040904645.1 Paracoccaceae bacterium | reverse complement strand
GCTGGGGCGCGATCCGCTCTACCTCTCTCACCCGTCCAGCCGGGAATTCATGGGACTGATTCGGCTCATGGACCGCGCGGTCGCGGCCGCGCCGCGCATCGCCATCCCCACCCTGACGCTCTATGGAGAGCGCGATGAGGTCGCGCCGAGGGTGGCTGTGCTGGCGGCGCATGCGGCGCTGGCGGGGCCGAAGCGGCTGATCATCTATGATGAGGGCTGGCATCTGCTTTTCCGCGACCTGCAACGTGAGCGGGTCTGGCGCGACGCGGCTGACTGGATGGGGGACTGGATGGAGGAACGCACGTGATGGAAACCCCGCTTGATCGCGCCTGGGCGGCGTCCGACGCCGCCAAAGAAACTGGCGAAGAAACTGGCGGCGACGATGCGATGGCCCGCTATTACGAGGTTTTCGCGGCGGTCGAGCTGTTTCTGGCCGTCGACCCCGAAACTCTGGCCAGCGAAGCGCCGCAACCGATGCTGTTCCCGGCAGAGGGCGCCGAGACCGCACTGGTTTTTGACAACGAAGACCGGCTCGCTGCGTTCATGGGGGAAGGCGTGGCGCATCTCGCGCTTTCGGGACGTGCGGTGATGGCGATGTTCGCCGGGTCCGGCGTCCGGATCGGCGTCAATCTGGGCGACGCGCCTTCGGCGACAATCCTCCCCGCCGAAGCGGTGGACTGGGCCGCCGCCGCGTTCCGCCAGCCGATAGAAGCTGAAACGGGCGCCGCGCTCTCGCTCGGCCCGCCGCGTGGGGCGTCGGCGGATCTTCTGGCGCGGATCGACGCCCGGCTGGCCGCGCTCGGCGACGTGGTGGCGGAGGGCTGGCTTTGCGCGGGGGAGGACGGCGCGTTGATCCTCTGCCTTGCGCTGAGGGAGGACGCCGCCGAACGCGCGGTCGTGGCCGCGTTGGCGGAAACCGCGCGTTTTGTCGGCGGAGAGGCGGCGGCCTTCGCCATCGCTGTTCTGGACGCGGGCGATCCGCGGCTCGCCGCGGCGCGCCGGCATGGGCTCGGATTTGAGCCGCCCGCGCCGGCGCCCGCGCGGATCGCGCCTGGCTCGGACCCCGCCTCGCCGCCGAAATTACGTTGAACCACTTGCCTTTTCACGAGAGATTCGCTATCTGGCCCTCCTGACGATGGTTGGACTTCTGACTGCATATCCCTGTCGCTTGCGGCGGGAACGGGTTGGGTTTCCGAAAATCGGACTGCGCTTGAGCACCGCAATCCTTGTGGCGCGGCGCGACAGAGGACGACCCAATGACCGTAGGCACTGTGAAATTCTATAACGACCAAAAGGGCTATGGCTTCATTCAGCCCGACGATGGTTCCAAGGATGTGTTCGTGCACGCCACCGCTCTTGAGCGCGCCGGCATGAGCGGCCTGAAAGAGGGCCAGAAGGTTGAGTTCGAGACGGAAATCGACAAGCGCAGCGGCAAGACCGCGGTTGCATCGATCACCGCCGCCTGAGCTGCGCGATCAGCGAACAGGAAAACGCCGCCCCTTGCCGGGGCGGCGTTTTTCGTTTGGAACGGGGTTCCGGCCGCCTCGCTCAGCCCTTGGGAGCGGTCGATATCCCGGCGTGTTTTCGTTGGGTTGATAGCGGTCGCCGCTTCGCCGGGCGCCCATTCACGCCCAAACTGATCGCTTCACGCGAATTGGCGGTTGTCCGGGCAGATCGGCCTGCCGAATCATCTCTTTTCCGTGACTGCCCGCGCTTGCGGTCGCCGCGGGTGACGCCGGCGGCCGCCTCTGGCGGCCAGGGCCGAAGCGCCTCCGCTGCGATCCAGGCTTCCACCCATGCGGGTTTCGGCGGGTTCCAGCCCGGGCGGCCAAATGCCGCCGCATGGCGGCGAGCAGGCCGGTGCGCTGCGCCATCGCGATGCGTCCGACATCGGTGAGCGTCAGTATCCGACGTTGTTGAAATCGCCGAACGGGTCGATATCGCAAGGCATGATCCGCAAGGCGTGCACATGCGTCTCGCCTGGGGCGAGCGACGCCATCCTGTGGCCGCGCAGCGATTCGGGGATCTGGCGGCGGAACGGAAACATCGTTGACCTCTGGCGTGGTCGCCGTTGACGTTGACGCAAGCCGCCCCCGGCGCCAATCGATGACATAAGGGCGCCGGGGTTTCGATCAGCGACGCTTGGCGTTGAAATAGGCTTGATCGCCGTGGTGGATCACCGCGTCGCCGGGCGCGAGATCCTCCGGCCGGAACGCGCGGCCATCGGCCAGGCGCTCGTAAAGCGGGCCGAAATCGGTCATCGCGGCGTCGAGCAGGGCGTCAAAGCTCTCGATGACGAAATAGGTCTGCTGGAAATCGTCGATCCGGTAATCGGTGCGCATCACCCGCTCCAGATCGAACCCGATCCGGTTGGGGGAGCCGTCCTCAAGCGCGAAGACGGTTTCGGTCTGTGAGGACATGATGCCGGCGCCGAAGGTGCGGAGCGCGCCCGCCTCCCTGATCAGGCCGAATTCGATCGTGTACCAGTAAAGCCGCGCGAGGTTCTCCAGCCGTCCGAGCGAAAGGGCCCGCAGCCCGCCTCGCCCGTAGGCCGCCATGAAATCGGCGTATGCAGGATCTGCCAGAAGCGGCACATGGCCGAATACGTCGTGAAAGACGTCCGGCTCCTCGATATAATCCATCTCGTCGGCGTCACGAATAAAGCAGCCGGCCGGGAACCGCCGATTGGCGAGATGGTCGAAAAACGTCTCGTCCGCCACCAGGCCCGGCACGCCGATGACCCGCCAGCCGGTCTTCGCCTCAAGCCGGTCCGAAAGCCGTTCGAATTCGGGGATGCCGCCTTCGGACAGCTTCAGAGTCTCGGCGGCGCGCAGAAAGGCCGATGATGCGCGGCCGGGGAGGGTCTCCATCATTCGCGCGGTGAGCGCGTCCCATCTTTCGTGCTCCTCCGCGGAATAGGCGCTCCAGCGCTGGTCGATGCTACAGTCGGCGGCGACCGGGCCGGGGGCCCGGCGCGGGCGGGCGGTGGCGGCTGGCGTCATGGCGGTTGCTCCTCCTGTGATCGTTCCAGCATTGCCCGGCGCCCGCGAAATGTGCTTTCTTTCTTGCGCTCCGGCGCCGATTAAGCGTGTAGATTTTCGACGGATCGCCAGATGAAGGAAGAAATCCCCCTCGATGCGGCCGACCGGGCGATTCTCCGCCTGTTGCAGCGCGATGCCGTGGCGACGCTGGACACGCTGGCGGCGGCAGCGCATCTCTCCTCCGCTTCGGTGTGGCGGCGGGTGAAAGCGCTGGAGGGGGCGGGGCTGATCGGCGCGCGCGTCGCCTTGCTCGACCCCGGGCTTGCGGGGCGCGGGCTCTGCGTCTTCGCCGATGTCACGCTGCGCGATCACGCCGCCGAAAAACGGGCCGCATTTGAGCGTTTCATCGCCGCGGCGCATGAAGTGATGGAGTGTCACTCGATCGCGGGCGCGCGCGATTATCTGCTGAAGATCAGGGTGCGCGACGCCGTGGCTTATGAGGCTTTCCTGATGGAGCGCCTGCTCGCCCATCCGGCCGTCGCCTCCGCCGTCAGTTCCTTCTCCCTGAAGGAGCTGAAATACACCACCGCGTTGCCGGTTTGATCCGGCTCATTCGTTCCAGTGGGCGGCGATCATCTCGCGGGTGAGACGCATGAGCGCGCGCGCGCGCGGCGCGTCGATGGCCGGAGCGGCGACAACGCCGAGAAAAACCGAATAGGCGATCTGGGCGTAATCCGCGGCGGCCGGAGATTCCGGGTCGGCCTGGGCTTCGCGGAGCCGAGCCAGCCGCGCCGCGTCGACGGCCGCGACGATCGGGCCGGCGCCCTTCACCCGCCGCACCGCCCGTTCCAGGTTCAGGTCCAGATCGCCGAGTGTCGCGTCCGGCGAAGACAGGAGCCGCTCCGTCTGGCGGCGCCAAACCTCCAGCACACCGACGACGAAAGCCTCGCGATCGTCGAAATGGTGATAGAAGGAGCCGCGCGTCTTTTGCGCCCGCGCCGTCAGTCCCTCGATGGTCAGGGCCTCAGCGCCCACTTCGGCCAGCGCCGTGAGGCCGAGCGCCAGCCAGTCATCCTTGGTCAGCCGCGCCACTTCACGCCCTTATGATCGCCATTCATGCAATGCCATATAGTATGGTTTGTATTTTTGGGTTGCAACCTGCAGCGCCCGCGAATCCGCCGCGCAAGCGGCCCCGCGCGCCGCGTGGCGCCTGCGCCGTGGCGTCGCAGGCCATTAAATCATCATGATATCAGTGACTTCTGTCCGATCCGCTCGCGCGAAAGCGGCATTGACCTGCGGCTCGTTCCGCTCTTATTCTCCGCCCTGCTCCACAATCGGAGTTGTCGGTCAGGAGGCGGCGGCGCGAAATGTCCACGCGACCCCCCGAAGACCCGCTTAAAGCGCTTGGCGGCCGGATAGATTCGGTGCGCAGCGCTCGGCGGCCGAGGCCGCCGCCGCCGAAAGGCAAGTTTTCCGCCGCCGGATACGGTTGGCGCATGACGATAGATCTTGTGACCGGCATTTTTGTTGGCGCGGGGTTGGGATGGGGGCTGGACTGGCTCCTGGGCACGTTGCCCCTCTTCCTGATCGTCATGGTGTTGTTCGGCTTCGCCGCCGGCGTCCGCGTGATGCTGCGATCGGTGGCGGAGTTTCAGAAAGACCAGGCGGACCCTGACGGGACCGCGGAACGAAGGGAAGACCATGGCGAGCGGACCTGACGGCGCGGTTGTCATCGACCCGATGCACCAGTTCGAGATCAAACCGCTTTTCGGCGGTGAGCTCGGCATATTCTCCGTCACGAATTCCACGCTCTGGATGGCGCTCGCGGTGCTCGCCGTCGCGGCGTTGCTGATCCTCGGCACGCGCGGGCGTAATGTCGTGCCGACGCGGATGCATTCGGTGGCCGAGGTGCTCTACGGCTTCATTCGGCAGATGTGCATCGACGTGCTGGGGCAGGAGGGGGTGAAGTTCTTCCCCTATATCTTCACACTCTTCATGTTCATCCTGTTCTCGAACCTGCTCGGCATGATCCCTTACGCCTTCACCACGACCAGCCATGTCGCGGTGACGGGGGTGCTGGCGCTCGCGGTGTTCGCCACGGTCATGATCATCGGCGTGATGCGCCAGGGTCTCGGTTTCTTCGGCATGTTCTGGGTTTCAAGCGCGCCGCTCGCGCTGCGCCCGGCCCTCGCCGTGATCGAGATCATCTCCTTCTTCGTGCGTCCGCTCAGCCACTCCATTCGTCTCGCCGGCAACATGATGGCGGGGCACGCGGTTCTGAAGGTCTTCGCGGGACTTGCGGCGATGATCGTCGCGGGCGGCCTTGGCCCGCTCGTGGTGCTGCCGGTCGCGGCGATGGTCGGGCTGACCGCGCTGGAGCTGCTGGTCGCCGTGGTCCAGGCCTATATCTTCGCAATCCTCACCTGCATCTATCTCAACGACGCGCTGCATTCGCATCATTGAATTCCGCGCACCCTATTCCATCAATCAGGAGACATCACGATGGACGCTGAAGCTGCTACCCTTCTCGGCAAATACATCGGCGCCGGCCTTGCTTGCACCGCCATGGGCGGCGCCGGCGTCGGCGTGGGCCACGTCGTCGGCAACTACCTCGCCGGCGCGCTCCGGAACCCGGCCGCCGCCGGCGGCCAGACGGCCACCATGTTCCTCGGCATCGCCTTCGCCGAAGCGCTCGGCATTTTCGGCTTCCTGATCGCGCTGCTGCTGATGTTCGCCGTCTGAGGACGGACCGAATCCAAATACAGAGCCTGCCGTGCGCCATCAGGGCGCGCGGCGCTTCAGATCAGGAGGGCCGCATGGGCCTTTTGCGTATTTCGGCCTTGACGGCCATCGCCTCGGCGAGCTTCACCACCGCCGTTCTCGCCGCCGAAGGGCATGGCGAGGCGAAGGGTGGCATGCCGCAGCTGAACTTCGACAGTTACGCCAGCCAGATCTTCTGGCTTGCGGTGTCGCTCGTCGTTCTGTTCCTGATCCTCAAGAACATCGCCCTGCCGCGCATCGCCGCCGGGCTGGAGGAGCGCGCGGACAAGATCGAGGACGATCTCGACCGCGCCTCGGCGTTCCGCAATCAGGCCGAGGCCGCCGAAGCCGCCTATGAAAAGGCGTTGGCCGACGCACGCGCCAAGGCGCAGGAAATCGGTCAGGCCGCGCGCGACGAAGTGCAGGTTGAGGTCGACAAGGCCATTGCGAAAGCCGACGCTGAAATCGCCGCCCGAGCGGCCGAGGGCGAAAAACGCATCGCGGAAATCCGCGCGAGCGCGATGGAAGCGGTCGAGGAGGTCGCGGCCGATACGGTCGACGCGGTCATCGCAGCGATCGCCCCTGAAATGGCCGACCAGAAGGCGTCCCGCGCCGCGGTCGCCGAGATCGTGAAAGGCTGAAGAGATGATGGTTTTTTTCGGAGACGCCAATCTCGTCGTCACGCTTTCGACGGTCTTGTTCATCGCGCTGCTGATCTATCTCAAGGTGCCGGGCAAGATCGGCGCGATGCTCGATTCCCGCGCCGATCGGATCAAGACCGAACTTGAGGAGGCGCGCCGCCTTCGCGAAGAGGCGCAGACGCTCCTCGCCTCTTATGAGCGCAAGCACAAGGAAGTCGAGGATCTGGCGCAGGAGATCATCACTCGCGCCCGCGCCGAAGCCAGCCGGGCAGCCGAGCAGGGCAAGGTCGATCTTGAAGAGTCCATAGCCCGGAGGCTGAAATCGGCCGAGGATCAGATCGCTTCAGCCGAGGCGGCGGCGATGAAGGAAGTGCGCGATCGCGCGGTGGCCGTCGCCATAGAGGCGGCGCGCGTCGTGCTCACGAAGAACATGACCAAAAAGGCCGGCGCCGAGATGATCGACGCGTCGATCAAGGATGTCGGCGCGAAGCTGCACTGAATTTCGGTGAAGATCGATCCGAGGCCCCGCCCCGGCGGGGCCTTTCGTATTTGCGCCCCTCAGGGCGCCCATTCGAGGAAGTTCGCGATCAGACGAAGCCCGGTCGCCTGGCTCTTTTCGGGGTGAAACTGCACGCCGGCGATATTTCCCCGCCCGACTGCGGCCGTGACCATCTCTCCATGCGCGACATGCGCCAGGCGATGCTCCGGCTGGCGGGGGCGGAAATGATAGGAATGGACGAAATAGGCGTGCGCCCCCTGCGCGAGGCCCGCGAAAAGCGGATGCTCGCCGAAGCTCAACTCGTTCCAGCCCATATGCGGCACCTTCAGCTGGTCGTCATTCGGCGCCAGCCGCGCCACCTCGCCCGCGATCCAGTCAAGGCCGGGCGTCTCTCCATGTTCGCGCCCGACGCTCGCCAGAAGCTGCATGCCGACGCAGATGCCGAGAAAGGGCGCTGAGCCCTGGTGGGCCCGCTCCTCCAGCGCCTCGATCATGCCCTCGGCTGCGCCAAGCCCGGCGCGGCAATCGGCGAAGGCGCCGACGCCGGGCAACACGATCCGGTTGGCGCGGCGCACCTCCTCCGCGTCGCTGGTTACGACGATCCGCTCGCCTGAGCCTTCGCGGCTCATCCGCTGGAAGGCCTTTTCCGCCGAATGCAGATTGCCAGAGCCATAGTCGACGATGGCGACGGTCATACGCGCGCGCTCCCGCTCACAAGGTTCCCTTGGTGGAAGGCACGTCGTCCGCCTTCCTTGGATCGGTCTCCAGCGCGCCGCGAAGCGCGCGCGCGACGGCCTTGAAGCAGGTTTCCGCGATATGGTGCGAATTGACGCCGTGCAGCAGCTCCACATGCAGCGTCATGCCGGAATTCATCGCCAGAGCGGTGAAGAACTCGCGCACCAGTTCGGTGTCGAACGCGCCGATCTTCGGCGCGGTGAACTCCACCTTCCAGACCAGAAACGGCCGCCCGGAGAGGTCGAGCGCGGCGCGGGTCAGGCATTCGTCCATCGGCAGGTAGCAATGGCCATAGCGGCGGATCCCGCGCTTGTCGCCCATCGCCTTCGCCAGCGCCTTCCCCAGCAGGATGCCGGTGTCCTCGACCGTGTGGTGGTCGTCGATATGGAGATCGCCCTTCGCGCGCACCTTCATGTCGATCAGTGCGTGGCGGGCCAGTTGGTCGAGCATATGGTCGAAGAAGCCGATTCCAGTCTGGTTGTCATAGGCGCCGGCGCCGTCGAGGTCGATCTCGACCTCGATCTCGGTCTCGGCGGTGCGGCGGGTCTCTGTCGCGCGGCGGGTCATCGGCTCTCCCTCTCGTCGTCGCGGCATATAGCGCCGAACGCGCGGGGCCGACAAGTTGCGAGAGTGGCTCCACCGGCCTATGTAGCGGCCAAGGCGTGCGACGGGAGAAGAAATGACCACGATCGTAGGAGTGAAGAAGGGCGCGGAAATCGTCATCGCCGGCGATGGGCAGGTGAGCCTTGGCAACACCGTCATCAAGGGCACGGCGCGCAAGGTGCGCCGCCTCGCCCCGGGCGGGCGCGAAGTGATCGCCGGTTTCGCCGGGTCGACAGCCGACGCGTTCACGCTTTTCGAGCGGCTGGAGAAAAAGCTGGAAGCGGCGCCGGGGCAACTGGCGCGCGCGGCCGTCGAACTCGCCAAGGACTGGCGGACCGACAAATACCTGAGGAATCTTGAGGCGATGCTGGTGGTCAGCGACGGGCGCGACCTGCTGATCATCACTGGCGCCGGCGATGTGCTGGAGCCCGAAGGCGGTGTCGCCGCGGTTGGTTCGGGAGGCAATTTCGCACTGGCGGCGGCGCGGGCGCTGATGGACAGCCCCCTCGACGCGGAGGAGATCGCGCGCAAATCCATGAAAATCGCGTCGGAGATCTGTGTATTCACAAACGAAAATCTGGTGGTGGAGACCATCACGGCGGAGGAATAGGCGCATGGCCTTGGGCCTGTCTCTTCGTCGCCGGGTTCTTCAAGGTCGGCTTCACCGCCGGGATGAGGGAATCGGCGAGTTTCACCCGGCTCTGGCCGTCGCTGCTGATTCTGATCGGCGCCGCTTACGCGGTCTGGGTCGGGTTCGGCGCGGTCGGGAATCTCGTCTATGGCGAGGCGGCCGGGCTGGCGTGCATGTTCTTCATCGGCCTGCTGATCGCTTCGATCATCGGGCTGAAACTTGTCTCTGATTGACTGAAGGAGGCCCTGCTGTGGATGAGATCGCTACTATAGTGATCGCGGCCTTAGTAGGTGGCGTTCTTAGCCCGCTTGCGCTTGAGTTTATACGCATTTTATGGCGCGAACGTAACTGGGCGCGGCCACGAAAAGCGCTTCTGACGAAGCTCCTAGCCGGCCCATTGGTATTTCGCTCGCTCGATATCCTGAGCAGGACAACCGGCACGACGCATGAGGAATGCCGCTCGCTCCTGATCGCGCTCAACGCGCGCGGCGGAGTTCTCGGCGACGGGCGCGAGGCCTGGGCGCTGATCGCCCGCGCGCCGCTGAAGGATGCCGACGACCCGGAACTTATCGAACGTAACCGCACGCTGAGCGGCGGAGAAGACATTGAGGAAGAATGACCGACCTGACTCCCCGTGAAATCGTCTCCGAGCTTGACCGCTTCATCATCGGCCAACAGGATGCAAAGCGCGCCGTCGCGGTCGCGCTTCGTTCCCGCTGGCGCCGCCGGCGGATTGATGGACCGCTTCGGGCGGAGGTGACGCCGAAAAACATCCTGATGATCGGGCCGACGGGCGTCGGCAAGACGGAAATCAGCCGCCGGCTCGCCCGGCTCGCCGGCGCGCCCTTCATCAAGGTGGAGGCGACGAAATTCACCGAGGTCGGTTATGTCGGCCGCGATGTGGAGCAGATCGTGCGCGACCTCGTCGAAGCCGCGATCGTGATGAAGCGCGAGGAGCGGCGCGAGGGCGTGAAAGCCCGCGCCCACGAGGGCGCGGAGGACCGGGTGCTGAACGCGCTGGTCGGTGAAGGCGCCAGCGAATCGACCCGCGCCAGTTTTCGCAAGAAATTGAGGGAAGGCGATTTCGACGACAAGGAGATCGAGATCGCCGTCGCCGACAGCGCCAATCCGCTCGGCATGCTCGACCTGCCCGGCGGCGGTGGACAGATGGGCATGGTCAATATTGGCGATATCTTCGGCAAGGCGTTTTCGGGGCGTACGAAAAAGCGCCGGATGAAAGTCGCGGACAGCTACGAGTTGCTGCTCGCCGAGGAGGCCGACAAGCTGGTCGATCAGGAAGAGATCACCCGCGAGGCGATCTCCTCGGTGGAGGAGGACGGCATCGTCTTCCTCGACGAGATCGACAAGGTCTGCGCCCGTTCCGAAGGCGGGGTGCGCGGCGCCGATGTCAGCCGGGAGGGCGTGCAGCGCGATCTTCTGCCGTTGATCGAAGGCACCACGGTCACCACCAAGCATGGCGCGGTGAAAACCGATCACATTCTCTTCATCGCCTCGGGGGCGTTTCATGTCGCGAAACCGTCCGACCTTCTGCCCGAACTGCAGGGCCGGCTGCCGATCCGCGTCAGCCTCCGCGATCTGACTGAAGAGGATTTCGTCCGCATCCTGACCGAGCCGGACAATTCGCTGGTCAAACAATACCAGGCGCTGATGGCGGCGGAGGAGGTGACGCTCAACTTCACCGAGGATGGCGTCGGGGCGCTGGCGCGAATCGCCGCCGCCGTGAACCGCTCAGTGGAGAATATCGGCGCGCGGCGCCTTTATACGGTGATGGAGCGGGTATTCGAGGAGATCAGCTTCACAGCCCCCGATCGGGCGGGCGATGTGGTTGTGGTGGACGAGGCCTTTGTCGAGCGCCATGTCGGCGACCTCGCCGCCTCCGCCGATCTCAGCCGCTACGTGCTTTGAGCAGAGCGGGAAGGGGTCTCGGATGCGTTTGATTCTGCTGGTGTCTCTGGCCGTGTTCGCGTTGGATCAGGTGACGAAACACTTGGTCATGAACGGAATGGGGCTGCTGGAGCGGGGCGTGATCGACGTCGCGCCACCCTTTCTCCGCTTCGTCATGGCGTGGAACAAGGGCGTGAATTTCGGTGTTTTCGCCTCCAACGCTGACACGGCGCGCTGGGCGCTGATCGGCCTCGCGCTCGTGGTTTCCGCGGTGCTCTTCTTCTGGGCGGCGCGGCGGCGCGGCGCGTGGTTTCATGTCGGCGCCGGTTTCGTGATCGGCGGCGCCATCGGCAACGCGGTGGACCGGGTTCGCTTCGGCGCGGTGGCGGATTTTCTCAATATGTCGTGCTGCGGGCTGGATAATCCCTATGTGTTCAATATCGCCGATGTAGCGATTTTCGCCGGCGCCGCGGTGCTGATCTTCAGCGGCGGAAGCGGCGCGCAGAAGCGCGCCTGAGTGGCGCGGCCCCGCCGCATTGCGACGCCGCCGCTGGCGGGGCATTATGCCCGGCGACGAGACTGACCCCGCAGGGCGCTTCGCCCCGCGAGGGGACCGAACCGACGTGACCAGGATGGAGCCGACATATGTGGCGCGCGACCTTCGCTTCAGGCCATTTGCAGATTGCGCTTTTTGGCGTCGCGGCGCTTCTGGCGGGCTGCTCGATCAATTCCGAGGATGGCGGCATTGGCCAACAACTCGGCATCGCCGCCGGGACGCCCGACGAATTCATGATCATCGCCCGGGATCCGTTGCAGATGCCGCCGAATTTCAGCTTGCCGACCCCGCGGCCCGGCGCGCCGAGCCTGGTGGAGCCTGACCCTTACGCCGCCGCGCATGAGACGCTTTTCAACCGGCGGGAACCCGTGCGCAGCGCTGCGGCCGGCGGAGGGGAAGTCGCGCTTCTTGGCGGCGCGGGCGCCACCGGCGACAACAGCGCCGTGCGCGAAGAACTGGCTGAGGACAACGCGCCGGGCGAGCGGCAATTCGGCCTCACATCGTTTCTCGGCATGAAGATCCCGGCCAACCTCAATGACCCCGACGCCCTTGTCGAAAGCACCGAAGAGAATGATCGCCTGCGCCGCGAAGGGCTGCTGACGCCGACCGCGCCGCCGCCCGAAGAGGAACGCAAGCCCCTCAAGCTCGAGGAATCCGAGGTGATGCGTTAGCGGCCTGCTGAAAATACGTGTCAAAAGGCGGGCGGCGGTGGAAGCCGCCGCGCCCCAACCCCCCGAAAAACCCCAGAGAGGCGCCATGAAAACCGGCACGCCCGTATTCCTCGCAGCCGTGTTCGGGGCCACGCTCGCCGCGTCTCTGGCCGCCGCAGCGCCGAATGTCTCCAGCTTCACGTTAACGAACGGCATGCAGGCCGTGGTGATCGAGGACCATCGCGCTCCCGTCGTCACGCAGATGGTCTGGTACCGGGTCGGGAGCGCCGATGAGCCGGACGGCAAATCCGGCGTCGCGCATTTCCTCGAACATCTGATGTTCAAGGGCACCGACAAGATCCCCGAAGGCGCCTTCTCGAAGATCGTCGCGGAAAATGGCGGGCAGGACAACGCCTTCACCAGCTACGACTATACCGCCTATTTCCAGCGTATCGCCGCCGACCGGCTGGATCTGGTGATGGGGATGGAGGCGGACCGGATGCGCAACCTGCGCCTGACCAAGGCGCTGGTGGACCCCGAACGCGACGTGATCCTCGAAGAGCGGAACATGCGGACGGATAACGATCCGGGCTCGCTCTTTCGCGAGCAGATGGACGCCTCCTTCTACCTCAATCACCCCTATGGCGACCCGGTGATCGGATGGCGCCAGGAGATGGAGGGGCTGACGCTCGCTGACGCGCTGGATTTCTATGGACGGCATTACGCGCCGGACAATGCGATCCTCGTCGTCGCGGGCGATGTCTCGGCCGATGAGGTGGAACGCCTTGCGAAGCTCCATTTCGGGCCGATCCCGGCCGCCGGCGCCCCGGCGCGGCTTCGCCCGGCGGAGCCGCCCCACCGCGCCGAACTGAGGATCGAGATGTCCGACCCGCGCGTCCGCCAGCCATATGTGATCCGCCGCTATCTTGCGCCGTCGCGCAGGACTGGCGGCGATGAGACCGCCGCCGCCCTCGCCATGCTGGCCGAGGTGCTGGGTGGCGGCGGGGTCACATCACGGCTGGCGCGACAGTTGCAGCTTGAGGACCGGATCGCGATCAGCAGCGGCGCCTATTACAGCGGCTCCAGCTACGATGACGGCAGTTTCGGCGTCTACGGCGTACCCGCCGACGACGTGAGCCTTGACGAGGTCGAGCTTGCGATTGACACCGTGATGGCGAAACTCGCCGCCGAAGGCCCGACCGAAGTGGAACTCAAGCGCGCGCGGACCGTGATCCGCGCGGCGGAGATTTACGCGCAGGACAGCCAGCAAGGCCTCGCGCGGCGCTATGGCGCCGGGTTGGCGACAGGGCTCGATATCGAACGGATCGAGGGCTGGACGGAGGCGCTGGCCGCCGTGACCGCCGAACAGGTCAAGGCGGCGGCGGCGCTGCTCAGGCCCGAATATGCGATCACCGGACGGCTCGTCCCGGCTGAGGAGGCGGTGCAATGATCGGTTTCGCGCTCAAACGCCTCCTCCCCTTCGCCTTGCTGATCGTCGGCGCGCCAGCCTTCGCGGCGGCGCCGATCCAGCGCGTCGTCAGCCCCGGCGGGATTGAAGCCTGGCTGGTCGAGGAAACCGCGATCCCGATCATATCCATCGGGATCGAGTTCCCGGGCGGCGGCGTCCTCGACCCGGAGGGGAAGGAGGGGCTGGCCCAGCTCTTCGCCGGCCTTCTTGAAGAGGGTGCGGGGGAACTGGACGCCGTCGGCTTCGCCGAGGCCGCGGACGACATCGCGGCGCGTTACGGCTTTTCCGCCGGGCGGGACAGTCTCTCCATCTCCGCTTCGATGCTGGCGGAGAACCGCGACGCTTCCGTCGACCTCTTGCGCCTCGCGCTCACCGCGCCGCGTTTCGACGAAGAGCCGCTGACCCGCGTGAAGCGCCAGATGATTTCCTCTATCCGTGAGGGGAAGACCGACCCGGACACCATCGCGGGCAAGGCGTTCTTCGCCGCAACCTTCCCGGGCGACCCGTATGGCCGACCGAACGGCGGCACGGAGGAAAGCGTGGCGGCGCTGGAAGCCGAAGACATGAGGGCCGCCGCGCCGCGGCTTCTCACGGTCGGGGGGGCGCATATCGGCGTTGTCGGCGCAATCAGCGCGGCGGAGCTGGGCACACTTCTCGACCGGCTCCTCGGCGATCTGCCGAAGGACGGCCCGCCGACGCCTGAAAAGACCGACGCCGCTCCGCCTCCGGGCGTGACGGTGATCGACCTCGACGTGCCGCAATCGGTGGCGATGTTCGGCCATGCCGGAATCCTGAGGGACGATCCGGATTTCATTCCCGCCTATGTGATGAATTATATCCTTGGCGGTGGCGGATTCAACTCACGCCTCACGACGGAGGTGCGTGAAAAGCGCGGCCTCTCCTATTCGGTCTATTCCTATCTCATGCCGCTGGATCGCGCCGGGCTGATCGTCGGCGGCGTGGCGAGCGCCAATCAGGCGATGGGGGAATCCATCGCTGTGATCCGCGAAGAATGGCGCAAGATGGCCGAAGAGGGCGTGACCGCAGACGAATTCGACAAGGCCAAGCGCTACCTGACCGGCGCCTATGCGCTCAATTTCGATTCCAACGCCAAGATCGCCAATATCCTGGTCGGACTGCAATCAGCGGGCCTGCCCATCGACTATCCCGAAATCAGGAACGCCCTGGTGGAGGCGGTGACGGTGGAGGATATCCGCCGCGTCGCCCGGCGGCTCCTCAACGAGGATGCGCTGAGCTTTGTCATCGTCGGCCGCCCCGAAGGCGTCGAAGGGGCGGCGAAGAAACTCGCCGAGTAGCCTTGAGCCGGCGGCGGGTTCCGCCCCGCTTCAGACGATCAGCGAGTGAATGCCGAAACAGCGGAACTCCCGCTTCATCGGCGCGAACTCGGTGGTGTCGAGCGCCAGGCAGGAGCGCTTTCGCCGGTCGAAGCCTTCGCGTTGAGCGAAATTGGCCGCTTGACGGATGATCCAGGATAGCCAGCCGCCCCGGTCGCGCCGCGAACGGGCAGGTTTCATCGTCGTGGCCGCGCCCGATGGCTCGCGCCAGAAGTCAGAGCTTCTGATCATTGACGGGCTTGGAGAAGCTGGTGGCGCAGTTGGACTCACTGGCGGGGAAACCTCAACCTCGGGACCCCGGATTCATCCGCGGCCTCAGCGGCGACCAAAAAATGTCGAATAATCACAAAGCCGGTCGAAATTATCTTCGGCCTGTGACTATTATCGCTCGGCTTGCAAGCGGGAGTCTAAATCTATTGCTGCGGCTCGCAGGCGGGAGTCTAAATCGTGCCGGGCAGGAGCAACGCATGTTGAATGATTGGTCTCGGCGTCACGTCGGCGACGCCGCGCAGGTTGCAGCGCTAGTCCTGATGGCGGGGTGTTTGCTCGCCGCCTCTCCGGTCCTCGCGCAGCAGGCGGGCCCTCCTCCGGCTGTGACGGTCGCGCCTGTTACGAGCGCGCTCGTCGGCGAGCAGCGGTCGTTCACCGGGCGGGTCTCCGCCGTCGAGAAGATCGAGATCGTTCCGCGCGTCGCCGGATTTGTGGAAAGCCGCCCCTTCACGGAGGGCGGCGCGGTCGCGAAGGGCGATACGCTGTTCACGATCGAAAGCACGGCTTATGAAGCCGCGGT
>JBBDTD010000329.1:0-15615 GCA_040904645.1 Paracoccaceae bacterium | reverse complement strand
ACCGAGACGCATCATTCCGCGATAAGCGAGCCGCAGACGAGGAGGGCGCGACGTACATCGCCGTCGCTGACCGACGACGTCGAGCATGCTGCGAGTGCGGGGACAATGGGACAAAACTCCATCAAAGAGGGACCGGCAGCCGCAATGGTGGGGCTGGCGCCCCAGCCTACTTTTGCGGCGACGGCTCCGGGGCGCGCTGCGCCGGGCGCTTTTCGCGCGGCGCAGCGTGGCCCATGCCACGAAGGATGACCGCGCCCCGGCGGCGAACGCACGGCTCACCGCGTTGATCGGCGCCCCGGCCGGGAGCATCGTCGCAGGCTATC
This sequence comes from Paracoccaceae bacterium, assembly GCA_040904645.1. Taxonomy (GTDB): domain Bacteria; phylum Pseudomonadota; class Alphaproteobacteria; order Rhodobacterales; family Rhodobacteraceae; genus Pikeienuella. Next base: position 15,292 of record JBBDTD010000329.1, on the reverse strand, counting down.
GGCCAATCCGGACCGAGATCGACCCGACCCCGACGATGTCGGCGCTTCACGCGCTTGGCGCGCGTCTCTGCGTTCCTGTGGTCGTCGCGCCCGGAGAACCGCTCAACTTCCGCGAATGGCGCCCGGATGCGCCGATGGCCGCCGGCCCCTTCGGCGCCGAGATCCCGACCGAAGGGGAATGGCTGGTTCCCGACGTGCTTATCGCCCCGCTTCTCGGCTGGGACAGGCGCGGCGGACGGCTTGGCTATGGTGGCGGGTTCTATGACCGGACGCTGGCGCAGCTTCGGGCCAGAGGCGGCGCGCGCGCCGGGCGTGCGATCGGCTTCGCCTACGCCGCGCAGGAAGCGCCCGAGACCCCCGCCGGCCCCTTCGATCAGCGGTTGAACGCGGTGGTGACAGAGAATGAAGTTATGGAGGTAGCCGTTTGAAACTCCTGTTTCTTGGCGATATTGTCGGGCGAGCCGGACGCGATGCGGTGATCGCCGCCCTGCCCGGCCTGCGTGAGCGGCTGAAGCTCGACTTCGTGGTGGTCAACGCGGAAAACAGCGCCGCGGGTTTCGGCCTGACGCCGAAGATCGCGGACGAACTTTTTGCGGCCGGAGCCGACTGCCTGACCTTGGGCGACCACGCCTTCGATCAGAAGGAAATGCTGACCCATCTCGGGGCGGAGACGCGGATTCTCCGCCCGCTCAATTTCGCCAAGGTCGCGCCCGGCCTCGGCGCACGCCTTTTCGAAGCGCCGCGCGGCAAACGGGTGCTGGTCGCGGTGGCGCTCGGCCGGATATTCATGTCGAAGCCCTATGACGATCCGTTCTCAGCGCTGGAGACGGCGCTGAAAAAGCATCCCCTCGGAGCCGGCGCTGACGCGGTGATCGTGGAAATTCACGCCGAGGCCACGTCGGAGAAGATGGCGGTCGGGCATTACTTCGACGGGAACGCCTCTCTCATCGTCGGCACGCACACCCATGTGCCGACAGGCGATGCGGTGATTCTGTCTCGTGGAACAGGCTATCAGACGGATGCCGGCATGTGCGGCGACTATGACAGCGTGATCGGCATGGAGAAGACCGAACCGCTTCGCCGCTTCATCACCGGCATGAGCGGCGGGCGCTTCAGCCCCGGCGATGGGGCGGCGACCGTCTCCGGCGTCTTCGTCGAAACCCGGCCGGACGGGCGCGCCGCGCGCATCGCGTCGCTGCGTCTCGGCGGCCGCTTGGCCGAAACCGGTCCCGAGGGCTTCGCGCCCACCGGTTGAGCGGACCGCTATCGCGCATCCCTGATTCACCCTATGCTTGTCCGCTGGCATTTAGGAGTTAGCGACGCTTGACCCTGTTCTCGCCCGAAGCGCTGCCGGCCCTGCTGACTGTCCTCGTGATCATCGGCATGTTCGGGCTTTTCATCAGCGAGCTTTACCCGCCTGAGACGGTCGCCATCGGCGGCGCGGCGGTGCTGCTCGCCACCGGGGTGCTGGCGCTCGACGATCTTCTCGGCGCGCTCGCCAGCCCCGCGCCGCTGGCCATCGCCTCGATGTTCATCATCTCGGGCGCGCTGGTGCGCACCGGCGCGCTCGGCGCGGTGACCGAGGCGATCACCCGGCGCGCCGAGGCGCGGCCGCTGGCGACGCTCCTGACCCTTGGCGCGTTCGTCATCTTCGCCTCGGCATTCATGAACAACACGCCCATCGTGCTGATCTTCATACCTATAGTCGCGCAACTTGCGGCGCGGATCGGCCTCGCCCCATCCAAGCTGATGATACCGCTTTCCTATTGCGCGATTCTTGGCGGCGTCTGCACGCTGATCGGCACGTCGACCAACCTGCTCGTGGATGGCGTCGCGCAGGCGCAGGGCCTCGCGCCCTTTTCGCTGTTCGAGGTGACGCCGGTCGCTGTCGTGCTGGCGCTGGTCGGGCTCGTCTTCATCGCCGTCGCCGCGCCCCGGCTCTTGCCCGACCGGACCGCGATGGCGGGGTTTCTCTCCGAGAAACGAAGCCAGAAATTCATGACCCAGGTCGCCGTCACCGAGGAATCGCCGCTGATCGGTGAAAAGCCGCTGGAGTTCGATCTTTTTCAGCGCGAGGGGATGCGGGTGATCGACGTTCTGCGCGGCGACGCCTCGCTCAGGCGCGATTTCCCGAACGTGGAGTTCGAGGCTGGCGACATCGTCGTCATCCGCACCGGCATGGATGAGCTGCTGACCCTTCGACGCAACCGCACGATCGTCATGGTGGATGAGATCGCCAGCGCCGAAAGCGTGACGGTCGAGGCGCTGATCGGCCCGGATTGCACGATGGTCGGCCGCACGCTCGGCAGACTTCGGCTTCGGCGGCGCTATGGCGTCTATCCGCTCGCCGTGCATCGCCGTTCGGAACGCGTGCGTCAGAAGCTGGACGATGTGGATGTGCGCATCGGCGACACGCTGTTGCTGGAGGGCGCGCCGGCGGATATCAGCCGTCTGGCCGAAGATATGCACCTCGTCGATCTGAACGCGCCCTCCGGGCGCCCGTTCCGGCGCGACCTTGCGCCGGTGGTGCTGGCGACGCTCGCCGGCGTTGTCGGGGCGTCGGCCTTCGGGTTGATGCCGATCGCGGCGGCGTCGGTGATCGGCGTCGCCGTCGTGCTCATCTTCCGTTGCATCGACGCGGATGAGGCATTCTCCGTCGTCGATGGGCGGCTTCTGGTCCTCATCTTCGCGATGCTCGCCGTCGGCCGCGCCCTCCAGACCTCAGGCGCGGCGACAATCGCGGCGGAGGCGCTGGCGCCGTGGCTCGCCTCCCTCCCGCCCTGGGTGGCGCTCTGGTGCGTCTTTATCTTCGCCACCGCGCTGACCGAAATCGTGACCAACGCCGCCGTCGCCGTGGTGGTGACTCCGATCGCGATTTCCCTCGCCCAGCAGATCGGCGTCGATCCGCGCCCTTTCGTCGTCGCGGTGATGCTCGCCGCCAGCCTCAGCTTCGCGACGCCGATCGGCTATCAGACCAACACCATGGTTTACGGCCCTGGCGGATACCGCTTTACCGACTTCATGCGGCTCGGCGTCCCGATGAATCTTGGCCTCAGCCTGATCGCATCGTTTCTCATCCCCCTTTTCTGGCCACTGTGACAGGTCTATAAGGCCGCCGAAGATCAGAAAATCGAGGGTTTCATGGCCGGCCATTCAAAGTGGGCGAATATTCAGCACCGCAAGGGGCGTCGGGACGCCGCCCGCTCCAAGCTCTTTTCCAAGCTGGCGAAGGAAATCACCGTCGCCGCCAAGATGGGCGACCCGGACCCGGACAAGAACCCGCGCCTGCGCCTCGCGGTGAAAGAGGCCAAGAGCGTCTCGGTGCCGAAGGACGTGATCGACCGCGCCATCAAGAAGTCCATGGCCAGCGACGCGGAGAATTACGACGAGATCCGCTATGAGGGTTACGGCCCCGGCGGCGTCGCGGTGATCATCGAGGCGATGACCGACAATCGCAACCGCACCGCCTCCAATGTGCGCTCGATCTTCACCAAGAACGGCGGCAACCTGGCCGAGACCGGTTCGGTCAGCTTCATGTTCGACCGCAAGGGCCAGATCCTCTACGCCGCAGGCGCCGGGAACGAGGACGCCGTGCTCGAAGCCGCGCTCGAAGCCGGCGCGGAGGATGTGGAGAGCGGCGAGGACGGCCATGTCATCCTGACCGACGCCGCCGATCTGGCCGAGGTGGCGAGCGCGCTGGAAGCAGCACTGGGCGAGGCGGATTCGGCCAAGCTGATCTGGAAACCCCAGACCCTCACCGAAGTGGACGAGGACGCGGGCGACACGCTTTTCAAGCTGATCAACGCGCTTGAGGATGATGACGACGTCCAGAACGTGACCGCGAATTTCGACGTCTCGGACGAGGTGATGGAGAAACTGGTCGGTTGATGGCGGCCGGCGGCGCGCCTTGCCGGACAGAGTTCAAGGCCTTCGCCGATCTCGGCGGGGCCGAGTTCCATGACCTGCTGAAGATCCGATTCGACACGTTCGTTCTGGAGCAGCGGAGCCTCTATCCTGAAATCGACGGCCGCGATCCCGGCGCGTTGCATGCGCTGGTCTGGAGCGGCCCCGAAATCGTCGCGACCTTGCGGATACTGGGTCTGGGGGCGCCCGACGCCCCGCTCTCCATCGGCCGAATCGCTGTCAGGGCGGATCGTCGCGGCGCAAAGCTTGGGCGCGCGCTGGTGGCGGCGGCGCTTTTCGAGCTTGAAGCGCGCGCGCCGGGGCGCACCGTGACGATCGGCGCGCAAGCTCATCTCGAAGGGTTTTATGAACGCTTTGGTTTTCGCCGCAGCTCGGCCGAGTATGACGATGGCGGCATTCCCCATATCGAAATGACGCTTACGCTTCCGGTCAGCAATTGAGCGCCGCTTGCACCCTGCGCGGCGCCGCGTGAAGATGAACATATGAACACCGCGCGCGAGATCATCGAGACGCTCGGCCTCGCCCCCCATCCCGAGGGCGGCTGGTATGCCGAAACTTGGCGCGCCCCGGCGAAACCCGGTGCGCGCGCAGCCGGCACGGCGATCTATTTTCTTCTTGAAGGCGATCAATTTTCGCACTGGCACCGGGTGGACGCCGCTGAAATCTGGCTCTGGCATCTCGGCGCGCCGCTGGCGCTGACGATGTCGCCGGACGGACATGACGCGGAGGCGCAGGTCCTCGGGCCCGAACTCGCGCAGGGACAGCGCCCGCAGGCTGTGGTGCCCGCCGGATGCTGGCAGACCGCCGCCTCGCTCGGGCGGTTCACCCTCGTTTCGTGCGCCGTGGCGCCGGGGTTCGAGTTTTCGGGGTTCGAAATGGCGGCGCCCGATTGGCGCCCCGCGCCGCGCCCGGTCGGAGGATAAGACATGGATGCGTCAAAGCTCTATCTGATCACGCCGCCGCTCAGTGATGGCGCAGGTTTCGTGGACAGCCTCGACGCCGCGCTCTCGGCCGCATCGACGGCCTGCGTTCGCCTTCGATTCGCGGCGGCCGAAGAGGATGTGATCCGCCGCGTGTCCGATCCGCTGCGCGAAGTATGCCACAGCCATGACGTGGCGCTGGTGGCGACGGATCATTTCCGGCTGGTGCGGCCGCTCGGTCTCGATGGCGTGCATCTGGAGAACCCGCGCATCAGCATTCGAGACGCGCGGAAAGCGCTGGGGCCGGATGCGATCGTCGGCGGTTTCGCCGGCGCTTCGCGCCATCAGGGCATGACGCTGGCGGAAGCCGGCGCGGACTACGTCTCCTTCGGCCCGGTGGCGGAAACCGCGCTCGGCGATGGGGAGATCGCGGAGCTGGACCTCTTCGCATGGTGGTCGGAGATGATCACCACGCCGGTGGTGGCGGAAGGCGGGGTGACGCTCGCCCTCGCCGCCGTTCTCGCGCCTCATGCGGATTTCATCGCCGGGGGCGCAGCCGTCTGGAGCCACCCGGACGGCCCCGCCAGCGGGGCGAAGGCGCTCTCAGCCCTGCTCGGGTGAGCCAAAGGCGCTTCTGACCGACGCCTCACAGCGCGCGGTCAGCGCCTTTCGGTCGGACCAGTCCACGGCCCGCATCACGTCATGAAAGACGATCTCCACCCGCCCACGACGCGAATGCTTGGCGACCGACCAGACATGGCCTTCGAAGGGCATCGAGCCCCACCAGCCATAGAAATTCACCGGCAGGCCAGCGCGCAGATCCGGGTGGTAGACGAGCGAGACCGGCTGCACCAGCGCGTGCTCGTGAACGCCCTCGAGGAAGAGGACGGACATCAGCGTGCTCTTGAACGGAAGCACACGCAGCCCGTCGGTGCTGGTGCCCTCGGGAAAGATGCAGAGCAACTCCCCTGACAGCACCCGCTCAAGCAGGTCAATCTGCTGGCGTTTGGCGTGACTGCGTTTTCGTTCGATGAAAACCGTCTCGCAAAGCGCGGCGATGGCGCCGACGCCCGGCCAGTTCCGTACTTCCGCCTTGGACACGAAATTGATCCGCGTCACCGAACGAAGCGCCAGAATATCAACCCAGGAGGCATGATTGGCGACGAGGATGCCGCCGCTTTTCATCGGGCGCCCCCGCACCACCCGCTTCAGGCCGAAAATCGCCAGCATCAGCCGCGACCAGAGCCGCGCGGCGCCGTAATGGAACTGCACCCGGGGCCCGAGGAGATTCTTGGCGCCCTTGCCTATGACGAAGACCAGAAGCAGCAAGGCGGTCAGGACAAGCGCGGCGCCGACCCTGAGCGCGCCACGCAATTTCTGCAGGAAGGTCGCGCGCGGCAGCGTCGGCGGCTCGGCTTCCTTCCAGGTCGACGCGTCCAGTTCAGCCAAGGATGCGGTCCGTCGCCCCGCGCGATGCGCGCTGATAGAATTCGCGGTACCGATCGACCATTCGCGTGGTGTCCATCAGGAGACAGACATCGACAGTGTTGAATTCATGGTCGATGAACGCCCCCTCCCCGACCGAACCGCCGAGCCGGATATAGGCTTTTATCAGCGGTGGAATCTGCTTCAGCGCCTCCGCCCGGCTCACCTGATCCGCGGGGATAACGCCCATCGGCACGTAACATTCCGGCCGCGCGCGGACCCGCAGGTCTTCGGGAGCGAGGTGGTTGTGGTGCAGATAGGAAAGCGGCATCGCCAGTTTTGACGGGTCGGAGCCGTGGAAGCTGGCGACGCCGAAAAGAATTTCGATGCCATGATCGGCGACATACTGGCCAAGCCCGGTCCAGAGCAGATGCATGGCCGAGCCGCCGCGATAATCCTTGTCGACACAGGAGCGGCCAAGCTCCACCGTCTCGCGCGGGTAGTTCTTGATCTTGGTCAGGTCATATTCGGTTTCGCCATAGAAACCCAAGCCCCGCTTCGCCACTTCGCCGCGCATCAGCCGATAGACGCCGACAACCCGATCGAGCGGATCGTCAGGGCGCATTTCGTTGTCGATCAGTAGAAGATGGTCGAAATACGGGTCGAAATCGTCACGTTCCTGACGCAGCACGCGGTCTTCGTCGCAGGGGCGCGCCCCCATCTCCTCCACGAAGACGCGGTAACGCAAACGCTGCGCGGCGGCGACGTCTTCGTCGCTTTCCGCCAGCCTTACGGTGAACCGGCCCGCGTCAATCCGCACTCTCAACGCTCCTGCATCGCCACGGCTCCGCCCCGGTTTCGTCCCATTTCATCGGCGCGGACATTAGGTGAGCACGGGGAGCGACGCAACAAGCCACAAACGCGGCGTGTTAACCACAAGCGACGCGATCTCGGATATCGTCCGTTCGAGACGCTATTCCCAATCCGGCGCCACGAGTTCGAGATCGGCCGCGCCGCCTGTAAGCACGAGTTTGCCCGCATGCTGAAAATTGATCGTGATTTTCCCGCCAATGTTCGATTGCACCTGCCCGAGGCCCCAATCGGGCCGCGCCCGGCTGCGCACGATGGCTCCCGGCTCGTAGGGCGCGGAAATCGGCATGGCTCGGGCGGCTCCTTTTCCTGGTCACATCGATGAACGGGGATCTGGCCCTCGCCGGGCTGGTCGCATCGCGCATCTGCCATGACCTCATAAGCCCGGTCGGGGCGATCGGCAACGGACTCGAACTGATGCGGGAGCCGGGAAGCGGCGCGGAAGAGATGGCGCTGCTCGTGGATTGCTCAGAGGCGGCGACATCGTCGCTCCAGTTCCTGCGCCTCGCCTTCGGCGCGCGCGACCCGAACGAAAGCCTTGGGCGGGATGAGTTTTCCTCCGCGATCACACCCTATTTCTCCAGACGGAAATGCGCGCTCGATCTCGGCGATTGCCCTGAATCCATGAATTTTGGGGCGGCGAGGCCGCTGATCTGGCTCGCCCTGATCGGTGCGGGGGCGCTGCCGCGCGGCGGGGAGCTCGCGCTCACATCCGCCGCAAGCGCGCCGCTCGCGCTCGAATGGGCGGTTAGGGGTGAGTCGCGCATGCAGGCGAAGGCGTCCGCCTTGCTCTCCGCGCCGCCAGCGCTCGCGGAGGTGGGGCCCGGCGAGGTTCATTTTCTCCTGCTCTGGCGCACTGCGCAAGCCGCTGGCGCCCGGCCCCATTGGCGCCCCGATTCGATCAGCGGCGGCGCGATCGGCCTGGCGGGCGCCACCGCCCGTTGACACTGCGCGCTGCGCCGACAAGGCTTTCCCGCGAAACAGGCCAGCTATCAGATGGCCGGCGACATCATCAGGCGGGAGGCCACATGCCCGAGACCATGACCGGCGGCGACGCCATAATCAACGCGTTGATCGACCACGGCGTGGACACGCTCTTCGGGCTTCCCGGCGTACAGACCTACCCCCTCTTCGACGCGCTTGCGCGGCGGACGGACAAGATTCGCACCTATAGCGCCCGGCATGAGCAGGCGACGGCCTATATGGCCTTCGGCTACGCGCAGGCGACGGGAAAGGTCGGCGTCTACAGCGTCGTTCCCGGCCCCGGCGTTCTCAACACCATGGCGGCGCTCTGCACCGCCTGGGCCTGCAACCTGCCGGTGCTCTGCGTCACCGGCCAGGTGCCGAGCGCCTATCTGGAAAGCGGGCGCGGGCATCTTCATGAAATCCCCGATCAGCTCGGCGTCGTGGCGCGGCTCTGCAAATACACCGCGCGGATCGAGCGGCCGGAGGACGCACCGCGCATCGTCGCGGAAGCCTTCCGGGCCATGCGCGCCGGCCGGCCGGGCCCGGCGTTGATCGAAATGTGCTGGGACGACATGGCGTCAAGCGCCGAGGTCGCACCCTTCGCTCCCCTGACGCCCGCGCCTGCGCCCATCGCCGACCACTCGGCCATAGAGGAGGCGGCCGCTCTGGCCCGCGGCGCGGAGCGACCCTTGATAGTGCTCGGCTCCGGCGCGCGCGGCGCGGCGGCGGAGGCGATCAGGCTGGCGGAATTGCTGAACGCTCCGGTCACCGCTTTCCGGGGCGGGCGCGGGATCGTCCCCGCCGATCATCCGCTGGCGCTCTCGACCTACGCCGCCTGGCGGCTATGGGAGGAAACCGACCTCGTGATCGGGATCGGCTCCCGGCTGGAGATGCCCTATATGCGCTGGGAGGGGATGAGCAAGCGCATCAGCGCGCCAGAAGCCCCGCCGCACCTGATCCGCATCGATATCGACCCGGCGGAGATGGCGCGGCTGCGCCCGCATGTCGCCATCGTCGCGGATGCGGCGGACGCGACCGGCGCCCTGATCGCGGCGCTGGAGATCGGCCCGAATCCGCCGCTGAAAGATCTCGGCAGGCTGGAGCGCGCCCGCGCCCAGGCAGCGCAGGCCATCGCCGAGGTCCAGCCGCATGTCGGCTTTCTGGAAGCGCTCCGCGGCGCCCTGCCCCGCAACGGCGTTTTCGTCGATGAGCTGACCCAGGCAGGTTACGCCAGTTTCTTCGCCTGGGACGTGTTCTCGGCCCGCAGCTATATCTCCAGCGGGTTTCAGGGCAATCTCGGCTACGGGTTCATGACCGCGCTTGGCGTCAAGGTCGGGCGGCCGGACGCGCCCGTGCTTTCCATCACCGGCGATGGCGGGTTTCTCTATGGCGCCAGCGAGCTCGCGACCGCGGTGAAGGAAAGGATCCCGCTCATCACCGTGCTTTTCAATAATAACGCCTATGGGAACGTGCGGCGCGACCAGATCGGCAAATTCGATGGCCGCACCATCGCCTCCGACTTCGCCAACCCCGATTTCGGGCTGCTGGCGAAGGCTTATGGCGTCGCCTATCAGAAGGCCGAGGGCGCGGCCGAACTCGCGGCGGCTGTCAGCGCCGCGCTTTCGAACGAGGGGCCGACGCTGATCGAAGTCCCGGTCGACCTCGCCCGCGAAGTCGACCCCTGGCCCTATATCCTGAAGCCCTAAACCGGCTTCAGGCCGCCACGAAAGCGGCGCATGTTGGCGCGGTAATGCTCGGCCGATCCCGCCAGCCGGTCGATGGCGGCCTGGTCAAGCTGGCGCACCGCCTTCGCCGGGACGCCGACGATCAGCGAGCCATCGGGAAAGGATTTGCCCTCCGTCACCAGCGCGCCCGCGCCGACAAGGCAGTTCTTGCCGATCTTCGCGCCGTTCAGCACCGTCGCGCCCATGCCGATCAGGGTGCCGTCGCCAATCGTGCATCCGTGGACGATGGCCTGATGCCCGATCGTGCAGTTCGCCCCGATGGTGAGAGGCATCCCCGGATCGGAATGAAAGACCGCGCCATCCTGCACATTGGTCCCCTCGCCGATCTCGATGCGCTCGTTGTCGCCCCGGATCACTGCGTTGAACCAGATGCCGACGCCGGAGCCGATCACCACGTTTCCAACCACCTGCGCGCCGGGCGCGATCCAGTAATCGCCATCCTCGGGCGTGGCAGGCGCCGTCCCGTCCAACGCGTAAAGACCACTCATTTTCGTCTCCTCTCGAATTCATCGTCCAGCTTGCGGACGAATTCAGTCAGCCCCGGCCGGCGCAGGCGGCGCAGCCGTTCCGCCTTCAGGATCGCCGCGACTTCGGCGGCGCAGGCGTCGATATCTTCATTGATCAACACATATTCGTAGGCGCCCCAATGGCTGATCTCATCGCGGCTGCGGTCCATGCGCCCGGCGATCACCTCAGCGCTGTCCTGACCGCGCGCCTTCAAGCGCGCCTCCAACGCCGCGATGGAGGGCGGCAGGATGAAGACCGAGACCACGGCGTCGCGCAGCGCCGAATTGGCGATCTGCTGGGCGCCTTGCCAATCCACGTCGAAGATCACATCGCGCCCGGCGGCGATGGCCGTCTCCACCGGCGCGCGGGGCGTGCCATAACGATTGCCGAAGACCTCGGCATGTTCAAGCATGTCTCCGGCGTCGACCATCGCGGCGAACGCCTCCGGGCTGCAGAAGTGATAGTCGCGCCCGTCTTCTTCCCCCGGCCGGGGTTTGCGCGTGGTGGCGGAAACCGAGAAGCCGAGATCCGGCTCCACGGTCTGCAGCCGCCGCGAGATTGTCGATTTTCCCGCGCCGGAAGGCGAGGAGAGAATGAAAAGCAGACCGCGCCGGCTGGTGTTTCCGCTCATTCGATATTCGCGGCCTGTTCGCGCATCTGGTCGATCACCACTTTCAGATCGAGACCGATGGCGGTCAGCGCCGCGCTGGCGGCCTTCGAGCAGAGCGTATTGGCCTCCCGGTTGAATTCCTGTGTTAGGAAATCGAGCTTTCGCCCCTGCGGCCCTTTCGCGGCGAGGAGGGCGCGCGCGGCGGCCACATGCCCGCCGAGGCGGTCCAGTTCTTCGCGCACATCGGCCCTGACGGCGAGCAGCGCCAACTCCTGCGCCAGCCGCTCCGGCGGCGTCTCCGCGCCTGCTGCGCAAAGCTGCGCGACCTTTTCCGCGAGGCGGGCGGGCGCACCGCCCTGCTGCGTTGCAAACGCGCCCTCCGCATCGGCGGCGAGCGCTTCTATCCGGTTGATCTGGCCGCAGAAGACGACGGCGGTGCGCGCGCCCTCAGCCGCGCGCGAAGCGCTGAGTTCGTCCAGCAGGCCGTCGAACCCGGCGCGCACGGCCGCCAACGCGGCTTCATCAGGCGCGCCGGCGCCGCTGGCCGTCTCAAGCACCGAACGAATCGCCAGGATCTGCGCCACGCTCGCCGGCGCGAGGTCGAGCCCAGCCGCCGCCGCGCGCGCCTCCGCGGCGATCGCGGCGGCGATCACCGCGTCAAGCGCCGCCATGTCCAGCGTTGGCGCCCCGCCCGCCGCCGCCTCATCCGCGCGCAGGGTGAATGCTATGTTGCCACGGCTGAAACGCTTCGACGCCGCGGCGCGCAAGTCCGGCTCCAGCGCCTCCGCCCCATCGGCGAGCCGAAACCTGAGGTCGAGCCCGCGCCCGTTCACGCTTTTCGCCTCCCACCGCCAGCGCCGCCCGGACGAGCCGAGCTCCGTCGCGGCGAATCCTGTCATCGACTGCATGCGCCTCTCCCTGCATCCCGGCCGGACATTATGTCGACCGGCCCGCCGCGCCAAGGGCGGAGCGACCGCGCCGCGGCTGGCGCCATTCTTGCTCGGCTTTCGGCAGGCGCCGTCCGCACATGGCGGTGAAAGGTTGAATTGATGTAAAAAGGGGCGTGAATATGAATCATGATGGTAATATTCTCGGGTGGACTTGCACCGAAATGGCGCGGAATGGGCCGATGCGCGGGATCGAAATGAAACACCCGGCAACCGCTGCGCTGCTGGAGTTCTGGACCGAACTTCGCGCAGGCCGCCCCGCGCCCTTCAAGGCGGAGGTGACAGCGCAGGCCCTTGGCGGCTCGATCGCCAGCCATGTCTTCTTCATCGAAGCGGTCGGCGACTCGGAGATGCGCATTCGCCTCGCCGGGCGGATGACGCACACGATCTTCGGCATGGACCTGCGGGGGATCAGCGCCACAGCAATCATGGAGGGCGAGAGCCGCGCCCGCTTCATCGCGCTCGCCGCCGAGGCGCTGGCGAGTGGCGGCGTCGGCCTCGCCCAGGGCGTCCTGATCGGGGGGCCGGGCGCCTCGACCGGCGTGGAGATCATCCTCGCGCCGCTCAAGAACGATTTTGGCCGCATCGACCGCCTGCTCTGCGCGGCGCATGCGACCGGCGAAGACAACGCGCCGGTCGAACTGGAGCCAGCCGCGCGGCGATGCAGGCTGACGCAGACCCAGGTGATCGGCGCCGCCGTTTCAAAGGTGAGCGCGCCGCTCGCCGGTTTCGCCGAGGCGCCTGCCGGATTTCTGCACCAGAATCCGGCGCTGACCGGCTTGTCCGGGGACAGCGCCGGCGGCGGTGCGCGGCGGCGCGATCATCTGAAGCTGGTGAAGGACTGAGGCTCAAGCCAGCGCGGCGGCTTTCGAAAGCGCGGCCGCCAGATCGCCATAACCGGTGAAGCGCCGCTCATAGCTGAGGCCAAGCCGGGCGGCGGCCGCCTGCGCCGCCCGGTCAAGCGCCGGATCGTTGGTCTGCGCCAGATAGATCAACGCTTCGTAATTGCCGAAGATCATGTCGCGCAATTGCGGATAGCGGTCCAGCCCCATGGGCTTGATGACGAAGGCGTCAAACTGCTTGACCAGAAAATCGGTCAGGTAAAATGCCCGCATTTCTTCGTCGTCGCGCGCGGCGAAGGTCTCGTTCCCGTCAAAGAAACTGTAACAATGCGGCCCCGCCACGCGGGAGACGCCCTCTTCCGCGCAAACATTGTCGAGTAGGCCGCCGGTGCCGCAATCGGCGTAAACGACGTAAACGTCGGCATAACCGTCCGCCCTGCCCTTGCGTACCGCGGCGCGGACCGCTTCGGGTATTTTCTGAGGCGTAAGATGCAGGTTCGCCGGCAGGCATTTCAGGTCGAGATGCGCCCAGCCGTTCATGGCCTTCAGCGCCAGAATCTCCCGCGCAAGCGCGCCGCAGGCGATCAGCAGGATGGAGCCCGCGCGCTCGCGCCCGGTCGGCGCGAGACCCGTTTCGGTCAGCGCGATATCGCTGACCTCGTTCATCAGGCGCTGACCTGATTGTGTTTGCGCGCCACCAGCGCCTTCGCGGTTTCGACCGCCACCGCGGCGTCGCGGCAATAGGCGTCGGCGCCGATGGCCTTGCCGAATTCCTCGTTCAGCGGGGCGCCGCCGACCAGCACGATGACTTCGTCGCGCAGGCCCTTTTCGACCAATGTGTCGATCACGACCTTCATATACGGCATCGTCGTGGTGAGGAGCGCGGACATCCCGAGGATATCGGCCTGCTCGCGCTCCAGCGCGTCGATGTATTTCTCGACCGCGTTGTTGATGCCAAGGTCGGTGACCTCGAACCCCGCGCCCTCCATCATCATCGCCACGAGGTTCTTGCCGATGTCGTGGATATCGCCCTTCACCGTGCCGATCACCATGCGGCCAAGCCGGGGCGCGCCGGTTTCGATCAGGAGCGGCTTGAGGATGAACATTCCACCCTTCATGGCGCCCGCCGCCAGGAGAACCTCAGGCACGAAGAGAATGCCATCGCGAAAGTCGATGCCGACGATGCGCATTCCCTCCACCAGCGCCTTGGTCAGGATGTCGTAGGGCGTCCACCCCCGTTCGAGGAGGATGTTCACCGACTCCTCGATTTCGTCCTTCATCCCGTCATAAAGGTCGTCGTGCATCTGCAGCACCAACTCGTCGTCATCGAGTTCGCTCAGGATGACGTCCTGGTCTTCATCCGACATGTCTTGATCCTTCGTAGCGCGGGCCCGGCGCCAAAATCACGGCTTCCTTCGCTTCTCTAACGCGCGCGCTGCGCCTGCGCAAAGAATGGCGACCGAAAAGAGAGACAAAACGACAGAGCGGCTGTCGCCGCCCCGTTGCAGGGGCGTGGAGCCCCAGCGCCGGATGCGGGTCAGCTGCGGCGGCGGCGCTCACGCTTGGGCGCCGCCGCACCCGACGCGCCATCATCAGCGGAGGAAAACGCGCCGAAACGCTCGGCGACCTCTTCAAGGGTCGGGCGGCGCCCACCCGGCGGCGTCGTCTCCAACGCCCGGCGCATCGCCGCCACATGCTCCGGCCTCGAGCCGCAGCAGCCGCCGATGATTCGCGCGCCGGCGTCGCGCGCGCAGATCGCATAGTCGGCCATCAGCTCAGGCGTGCCCGAGTAGACGATCCTGCCGTCCTGATAGGAAGGGATGCCAGCGTTCGCCTTCGCGATCAGCACCGCATCCGGGGCCGCCGCCGAAAACCCGAGCACCGTGCGCAACAGATCGGACGCGCCGACGCCGCAATTCGCGCCAAACGCGATAGGGCGCGCGGGCAAGGTCGCGGCTATGCCTGCGTAACCGGCGGAGGTGATGCCCATCATCGTCCGTCCGGCGCTGTCGAAACTCATTGTGCCGCAAAAGGGCGCGCCGACATTCGCCGCCGCCTCGGACGCGGCGCGCATCTCCTCTTCCGAGTAGATTGTCTCCGCCCAGAGCACGTCAGCGCCGCCTTCGATCAGGCCGCGCGCCTGCTCTTCAAACATTTCGACCGCCTCCGCATGGGTGAGCGGCCCGACCGGAACCAGCAACTCGCCCGTCGGCCCCATCGAGCCGGCGACGATGACAGGCCGCCCGGCCCGGTCCGCGCAATCGCGCGCGATCTCCGCGCCGACGCGGTTCAGTTCGCCCGCCCGCGCCTGGGCGTTGTGCAATTTCAGCCGCGCGCGCGTGCCGCCAAAGGTATTGGTCAGGATCAGGTCGGAGCCCGCGTCGATAAAGCCCTGGTAAAGCGCGCGGATCTTGTCCGGCTTGTCGACATTCCAAAGCTCCGGCGGCTCCCCCGCTTCGAGGCCCATCGCGAAGAGGTTGGTGCCGGTGGCGCCATCGGCCATCAGCCAAGGGCGTATCTCAAGCAATTTCGACAG
>JBBDTD010000328.1:0-2587 GCA_040904645.1 Paracoccaceae bacterium | reverse complement strand
GGCGTGCAGAGAACTGCGCATGCGCTTTTCTTCATGACCGAAAACGCGCTCGAAGGGTTTCGTAGCGCCAGCGGCTGGGAACTTGGCGCCGATGCGGAGTTCACGGTGCCCGGCGACGGCATCTCTCTCAGCATCGACAGCACCTCTGCGAAGCAGCCCGTGATCGCCATGGTGTTCGCGCAAGACGGACTTTTAGCCGGCGCGAGCCTCGGGGGCGGAAAGTATTCCCGCGTCAATCGCTGAATTGCGCGGCGCCGGAAACATCCGGTGCCGCGAGACGGATAAGGGTTATCGTTTCAGGCGCCGCAGCAGGCTGGAGGTGTCCCAGCGTCCGCCGCCCATCGCCTGCACATCGCCATAGAACTGATCGACCAGCGCTGTGACAGGCAACGGCGCGCCGTTCGATTTCGCCTCGTCGAGGCAGATGCCAAGATCCTTGCGCATCCAGTCGACCGCGAATCCGAACTCAAACTTGTCTTCGCTCATGGTCACCGCGCGACTCTCCATCTGCCAAGAGCCTGCGGCGCCCTTGGAGATGACGTCGATCACGTCGGGGACCGAAAGCCCGGCGCGCATCGCAAAGCTCACCGCCTCCGAAAGCCCCTGCACCAAGCCGGCGATCGCGATCTGGTTGACCATCTTGGTCAGTTGCCCCGCCCCGGAGGGACCGAGTAGCCGGCGCGCGCGCGCATAAGCGTCCATCAACGGTGCAGCGCGGTCGAAATCAGCCGCCTCGCCCCCGCACATGATCGTCAGAACGCCGTTCTCCGCGCCAGCCTGCCCACCGGAGACCGGCGCATCGACAAAGCCAAACCCTGCAGCGCCCGCTATGTCGGCGAGTTCGCGCGCCACGACGGCGGAGGCGGTGGTGTGATCGACGAAGACCGCGCCCTTGTCCATCGCATCGAAAGCGCCGTGCGGGCCGGTCGTGACCGCTCTCAGGTCCTCATCATTGCCGACGCAGGCGAAGACGAACTCCGCGCCCTTCGCCGCCGCCGCCGGGGTCGGCGCCGCGGCGCCGCCATTCGCCTCCGCCCAGGCCTTCGCCTTCGCGGCCGTGCGGTTATAGACTGTCACCCGATGGCCAGCCTTGGCCAGATGCCCGGCCATGGGATACCCCATGACGCCGAGTCCGATGAACGCTACTTGCGCCATGTTTTCTCTCCCGTCCTAAGTCGATAAGCTGATGGCACACTCACTGCCCGTCCGGATCGGGTCAAGGGGAAGGAATTTCATGCGCATCCTGTTCAGAGCGTTGCTCTGGCTCGCGGGCGGACTGGGCGTCGTCGCGTTGGCGGCGGCGATGCTCGGCTATTATCTGCTGTCGCGCTCGGAGCCCGATTACAGCGCCGAGCTCAGTCTCGCGGGCCTTCAGGGCGAAGTCGAGGTGGTGCGCGACGCCAACGCCGTGCCGCATATCTACGCCAAGACCGACCATGACGCCTATTTCGCGCTCGGCCTCGTCCACGCGCAGGAGCGGCTGTGGCAGATGGAGCTGTCGCGGCGGGGTGCGCAGGGCCGGCTGGCGGAGCTTTTCGGCGCCGCCGCGCTGCCGCTCGACAGGCGGCTGAGAGCGCTGGAGCTTCACCGCCTCGCGCGCGCCTCGGAACGGTTTCAGACGCCGGAGACGATGGCGGCGCTCTCCGCCTACGCCGAGGGCGTGAACGCCTGGATCGGCGTGGTGAACGAGCAGGCGAGCGGGCGTGGGTCGCCCGAGTTCTTCATATTCGACGAAGGCCTCGCGCCGTGGACGCCGACAGACAGCCTCGCCATTCTCAAGCTGATGGCCTTGCGACTCACCAGCGCGGCGGAGATGGAGACGAAGCGCGCGAAACTGCTTCGCCAGATCAAGCCCGCGCAGCTGGAGGATCTGTTTCCGATCTATCCCGATCCCGGCATGATCGCCCTGCCGGCCTTCGCCTCCGCCTTTCCGGAGCTGAAAGCGCCCAAAATCACGCGAAAAGCGGCGATGGACGACGAAGCCGGCTGGCTCGAATCCTGGTTTTTTCCGGAGGCGGGTTTCGCCGGCGCCTCCAACGCCTGGGCCGTCGATGGCAGCCGGAGCGCGACGGGCGCCCCGCTGATGGCGAACGACCCGCATCTCTGGCTCTCAGCGCCCAGCGTCTGGATGCTGGTCCATGTCGAATTCCCTGAAACCGGCGTGATAGGCGGCTCACTTCCCGGCGTGCCGGTGGTCATGGTCGGCCGCAACCGTAATCTCGCCTGGGGGCTGACGACAGTCGGCATCGACGATCAGGACATCTATATCGAGAAGCTGAATCCCGACAATCCTGACGAATACCTGACCCCGGAAGGATGGGCCCCCTTCACCACCCGCACGGAGACGATCCAGGTCAAGGGCGCCGCGGAAGAGACCCTGATCCTGCGCTGGACCCGCCATGGCCCGGTGCCGCCGCCCGATCTCTATGATTTGGGCGCGGTCACGCCCGAAGGCCACGTCGCCGCGCTGGCCTGGACGGCGCTCAGCGCCGAGGACCGTTCGATAGAGGCGGCGCTGAGCTTGATGCGCGCGGGCGATCTCGAAGCGGCGGTGGCGGCCGGTGAGAAGGTGCTCGCCCCCGGGCAG
>JBBDTD010000327.1:0-15925 GCA_040904645.1 Paracoccaceae bacterium | reverse complement strand
AGTAACGAACGGGCGAAGGGTCGCGCACAAGCGCGGCCCGGACCCCTCTTTGGCCCCGGAAGGGCGAGCGACATGCAAAGTCAGAACATCCGCATCAGGCTCAAGGCATTCGATCACCGTGTGCTGGACAGCAGCACGCAGGAGATCGTGGATACCGCCAAGCGCACCGGCGCTGAGGTTCGGGGCCCGATTCCGCTGCCGACGAAGATCGAGAAGTATACCGTTCTTCGCGGCCCGCACGTAGACAAGAAATCCCGCGAGCAGTTCGAGATCCGCACACACAAGCGGCTTTTGGACATCGTGGACCCGACGCCGCAGACCGTGGACGCGCTGATGAAGCTCGACCTCGCTGCCGGCGTCGACGTTGAGATCAAGCTCTGAGGAGACGCGGGCCATGCGCTCTGGAGTCATAGCAAAGAAGCTGGGCATGACCCGGCTGTTCCTGGAAGACGGCCGGCAGATCCCTGTCACCGTCCTGCAGATGGACAACGTTCAGGTGGTCGCACAGCGGACCGCGGATCGGGACGGCTATACCGCCGTTCAGCTCGGCGCCGGCACGGCGAAGCCGAAGAACGTCACCAAGCCGATGCGCGGCCATTTCGCTGCGGCGAATGTCGCGCCGAAGCGGAAGATCACCGAGTTCCGCGTCGCACCGGAGAACATGATCGAGGTCGGCGAAGAGCTGACCGCGAACCATTACTTCGCCGGCCAGTATGTGGATGTGTCGGGCACTTCGATCGGCAAAGGCTTCGCCGGCGCCATGAAGCGGCACAACTTCAGTGGTCTTCGGGCGTCTCACGGCGTTTCCGTCAGCCACCGTAGCCACGGCTCGACCGGCCAGTGCCAGGATCCGGGTAAAGTGTTCAAGGGCAAGAAGATGGCCGGCCATATGGGCGCAGCCCGTGTGACCACGCAGAATCTTCAGGTCATGAAGACCGATGCCGATCGTGGCCTGATCATGATCAAGGGCGCGGTTCCCGGCTCAAAGGGCGGCTGGGTCACCATCAAGGACGCGGTGAAGAAGCCGACGCCCGAGGGTGTGATCCTTCCCGCCGCGCTTCGCTCCGCGGCGGCTGCGGCGGAGGCGGCCGCTGAAGCCTCCCCCAACGCCGCCGCCGCTGAGGAAGCCGCCGCGGCCGAGGTCGCAGCAGCCGCTGCGGCCGCCGCCGAGGAAGCCTCGCTCAAGGCCGCTGAGGCCGAGATCAAGGCTGGCGACGACGCCGGAGACGGGGCCGATGCGGCCTCCGACAAAGGGGACGACAAATGAAAACCGGTGTGACCATGCTCGACGGCGGGGCCGCCGGCGAGATCGAGCTTGCGGACGAGGTCTTCGGCCTTGAGCCGCGCGCCGACATCCTGCAGCGTGTCGTGCGCTGGCAGCTTGCGCGGCGGCAGGCCGGCACGCACAAGACGCTGACCCGCGGCGAGACCAGCTATTCGACGAAGAAGATTGTTCGTCAAAAAGGCTCGGGCGGCGCGCGTCATGGCGATCGCGGCGTGACGCAGTTCCGCCACGGCGGCAACGCCAAGGGCCCGGTGGTTCGGAGCCACGCGCATGACCTTCAGAAGAAGGTCCGCGCGCTGGGTCTGCGTCATGCGCTCTCGGCGAAGGCGCAGGCTGGCGAGTTGAGCATCATCGACTCGACCACGCTGGAAAGCGGCAAGACCAAGGACCTGAAGGCGGCCCTCGACAAGCTCGGTCTCGGCAAGGTTCTTTTGATCGACGGCGCAGAGGTCGACGCCGGCTTCGCCCGCGCCGCGCGCAACATCCAGGGTCTCGACGTGCTGCCGAGCCAGGGTGCGAATGTCTATGACATTCTGCGCCGTGATCGGCTGATCCTGACCAAAGCGGCGGTCGCCGCGCTTGAGGAGCGGCTGAAATGAGCGCCAAGGCAGAACAGTATGACGTGATCCGCCGCCCGATCATCACAGAGAAGGCGACTTTGGTTTCTGAAGCCAACGCCGTGGTCTTCGAAGTGTCGATCGACAGCTCCAAGCCGGAGATCAAGGCGGCGGTCGAGTCGCTCTTCAATGTCAAGGTGAAGGCGGTCAACACCACCATCGCCAAGGGCAAGGTGAAGCGGTTCAAGGGTCGTCCCGGCAAGCGGAACGACGTGAAGAAGGCCTATGTGACTCTCGAAGATGGCAACGCCATCGACGTGACCACCGGCCTCTGAGAAAACAGCAGCGGAAGACAGCAAGATGGCGTTAAAATCGTACAAGCCGACGACGCCGGGCCAGCGAGGGCTGGTTCTGATCGACCGTTCGGAGCTGTGGAAGGGCCGTCCGGTCAAATCCCTGACTCAGGGTTTGACCAAAAAGGGCGGCCGGAACAACACCGGACGGATCACGGCGCGGCGTATCGGCGGCGGGGCCAAGCGGCTCTATCGCATCGTGGACTTCAAACGGCGCAAGCATGACATGCCGGCGGTGGTTGAGCGGATCGAATACGATCCCAACCGCACGGCTTTCATCGCGTTGGTCCGTTATGAAGACGGCGTGCAGACCTATATCCTGGCGCCGCAGCGCCTCGCGGTGGGCGACAGCGTCGTCTCCGGCGCGAAGGTCGATGTGAAGCCGGGCAACGCAATGCCGTTCTCCGGCATGCCGGTCGGTTCCATCGTCCATAACATCGAGATGAAGCCGGGCAAGGGCGGGCAGATCGCGCGCTCCGCCGGGACCTATGCCCAGTTCGTCGGGCGCGGCGGCGGTTATGCGCAGCTGCGGCTTTCCTCGGGCGAGCTTCGCGCTGTCCGTCAGGAATGCATGGCGACGATCGGTGCGGTGTCGAACCCCGACAACTCGAACCAGAATCTCGGCAAGGCGGGTCGTGTCCGGCACATGGGCAAGCGCCCGTCGGTGCGCGGCGTCGCGATGAACCCGATCGATCACCCGCATGGTGGCGGCGAAGGCCGCACCTCGGGCGGCCGGCATCCCGTAACGCCCTGGGGTAAGCCCACCAAGGGCGCCCGCACCCGCCATAACAAGGCGACCGATCAGTATATTCTGCGGAGCCGTCACGCCCGCAAGAACAAACGATAAGAGAGGACGGTCAACATGCCACGTTCCGTCTGGAAAGGCCCGTTCGTCGACGCTCACGTGTTGAAGAAGGCCGAAAAAGCGCAGGGCGGCGGGAAGAATCAGGTCATCAAGATCTGGTCCCGCCGGTCCACGATCCTGCCGCAGTTCGTCGGCCTCACCTTCGGCGTCTACAACGGCAAGAAGCACATTCCGGTCAATGTCAACGAGGACATGATCGGTCACAAGTTCGGCGAATTCTCGCCGACGCGCACCTATTTCGGTCACACGGCCGACAAGAAAGCGAAGCGGAGATAATCGATGGCACAGTCGAAAAATCCCCGTCGCGCGGCGGAGAACGAAGCGTTGGCCATCAGCCGGATGCTGAAAGTCAGCCCGCAGAAACTGAACCTGGTCGCTGAGCTGATCCGGCGCAAGCCGGTGGCGAAAGCTCTGGCCGATCTGACCTTCTCCAAGAAGCGGATCGCGGCGGATGTGAAGAAGACCTTGCAGAGCGCCATCGCCAACGCGGAGAACAATCATGGTCTCGATGTCGACGATCTGGTGGTCACCGAGGCCTATGTCGGCAAGAATCTGACGCTCAAGCGCGGCACGCCGCGGGCGCGCGGTCGCTACGGCAAGATCCTGAAGCCGTTCGCGCAGATCACCATCAAGGTGCGGCAGGTCGAGGAGCAGGCCTAATGGGAAATAAAGTCAATCCGATCGGGCTTCGGCTGCAGATCAACCGCACCTGGGACAGTCGCTGGTTCGCGAACACCAAGGAGTATGGCGGGCTGCTGCACGAGGATCTGAAGATCCGGGCCTTCATCCACAAGCGGTGCGCCGCCGCCGGCATCAGCCGCGTGATCATCGAGCGCCCGCACCGCAAGTGCCGGGTGACGATCCACACGGCCCGTCCGGGCGTGATCATCGGCCGCAAGGGCGCTGACATCGAGGGGCTCCGCAAGGAAGTCGCGGCGCTGACCAAATCGGAACTGCACCTGAACATTCAGGAAATCCGCAAGCCCGAGGTCGACGCCCAGCTTCTGGCCGAGAACGTGGCCCAGCAGCTTGAGCGCCGTGTTGCGTTCCGTCGCGCGATGAAACGCGCGGTGCAGAATGCGATGCGCATGGGCGCGCTGGGCATCCGGATGAACCTTGCGGGCCGTCTCGGCGGCGCGGAGATCGCCCGGACCGAATGGTACCGCGAAGGCCGCGTGCCGCTTCACACGCTCCGTGCGGATATCGATTACGCCCACGCGGAAGCAAAGACCGCGTACGGAATCTGCGGTGTGAAGGTCTGGATCTTCAAGGGTGAAGTGCTTGAGCACGACCCGCAGGCCCATGATCGCCGCCAGGCGGAGTTGCAGGAGGGCGGCGCGCGCCCGTCTCGCTGAGTCGGGGCGCACGCGCCGTTTGAAAGGATAGAGAGATGCTGTCTCCGAAACGCACCAAATTCCGCAAGCAGCACAAAGGCCGGATTCATGGCGAGGCCAAGGGTGGCTTCGAGTTGAACTTCGGGCACTTCGGGCTGAAGGCGACGGAGCCGGAGCGGGTGACCGCGCGGCAGATTGAAGCGGCGCGCCGTGCGCTGACACGCCATATGAAGCGTCAGGGCCGGGTGTGGATCCGGATTTTCCCCGATGTGCCGGTGACTCAGAAGCCAACCGAAGTCCGTATGGGCAAGGGCAAGGGCTCTGTTGAATACTGGGCGGCGAAAGTGAAACCTGGCCGTGTCATGTTTGAGATTGACGGGGTGAGCGAGCCTGTGGCAAAGGAAGCGCTCCGATTGGCGGCGATGAAGCTCCCGATCAAGTGCCGTTTCGTCACGCGCGAGGACTGGTGAGCCTGGGCCGAGGTCAGGGTTCGCCGGATTTGTTTTTTTGAATGGCCCATCGGGGCCAAGTAAAAGAGGAGCGGTCGCGATGATAGCCTCAGAGCTGCGCGACAAGACCCCGGATCAGCTTCGTGAGGAGCTGACGCAGCTGAAGAAGCAGAGTTTCAATCTCCGCTTTCAGCAGGCGACCGGCCAGCTTGAGAATACCGCGGCCTTTCGCAAGGCCCGTCGCGACGCCGCACGTGTGAAGACCGTGCTGAACCAGAAGGCCGCTGCCGCGGCCGCCGGAGAATAAGACATGCCCAAACGCATCCTTTCCGGGTCGGTGGTGAGCGACGCCAACGACAAGACCATCACGGTTCTGGTCGAACGGCGCATCACGCATCCGGTGCTGAAGAAGACGCTGCGTCGTTCGAAGAAATATCGGGCGCATGACGCGGAGAATCAGTTCAAGACCGGCGACGCCGTTCGCATTCGCGAATGCGCGCCGATGTCGAAATCCAAACGCTGGGAGGTTGTGATCGACGCCTGAGGGCGCTTTTCACACCTACCGGTTCATCGAAACCCCAGGGCCAGGGTCCCTGAAGGTCGGGAGTAACCAGCATGATCCAGATGCAGACCAATCTGGCAGTAGCCGACAATTCCGGCGCGCGCCGGGTGCAGTGCATCAAGGTGCTCGGCGGCTCGAAGCGGAAATACGCTTCGGTCGGCGACGTCATCGTGGTCTCTGTTAAGGAGGCCATTCCGCGCGGCCGGGTGAAGAAGGGCGAGGTCCGTAAGGCCGTCGTCGTTCGGACCGCCAAGGAAGTGCGCCGCGAAGACGGCACCGCGATCCGTTTCGACGGAAACGCCGCCGTCATCCTCAACAACAACATGGAGCCGATCGGCACCCGTATCTTCGGGCCGGTGGTGCGTGAGCTGCGCGCCAAGAACTTCATGAAGATCATCAGCCTTGCGCCGGAGGTGCTCTGATGGCCGCCAAGTTGAAAAAGGGTGACAAGGTCATCGTCCTTGCCGGCAAGGACAAAGGCAAGGAAGGCGAGATCGAGAAAGTGATTCCGAAGGACGGCCGCGCGGTCGTCACTGGCGTCAACATCGCGATCCGCCACACCAAGCAGAGTCAGGGCAACCAGGGCGGGCGCATTCCGAAGCCGGCCGCGATCGACCTGAGCAACCTCGCGCTCGTCGACCCCAAGGACGGCGGCGCGACGCGCGTCGGCTTCAAGATGGTCGATGGCAAGAAAGTCCGTTTCGCCAAGAAATCGGGGGAAGTGATCGATGCTTGACGCCGCCGATTACACGCCGCGCCTGAAGGCGCAGTATGCTGAGACAATCCGCGCCGCGATGCGCGAGGAATTCGGCTACAAGAACGACATGATGATCCCGCGGCTCGACAAGGTCGTGCTGAACATGGGTGTCGGCGAAGCCGTGGCCGATTCGAAGAAAATCAAGTCGGCGCATGACGACATGATGAAAATCGCCGGTCAGAAGCCGGTGATCACCAAGGCGAAGAACTCCATCGCCGGTTTCAAGCTGCGTGAAGGGATGCCGCTCGGCGTCAAGGTCACGCTCCGCGGGGATCGGATGTATGAGTTTCTCGACCGGCTGATCACCGTCGCCATGCCGCGCATCCGCGACTTCCGCGGCGTCAAGGGCTCGGCTTTCGATGGTCGCGGCAACTTCGCCATGGGCATTCGCGAGCACATCGTCTTCCCCGAGATCGAGTACGACAAGGTCGACCAGATCTGGGGCATGGACATCGTCATCGGCACCACTTCCGACAATGATGCTGAAGCGAAGGCGTTGTTGAAGCATTTCAACATGCCCTTCACGAACTGAGCGGGAGAACACAATGGCCAAGAAAAGCATGATCGCCCGCGAAGTGAAGCGCCAGGAACTGGTGGATCGCTACGCTGGAAAACGCGCGAGCCTGAAGGCGATCGCGAAGGATGAGAGCCTGTCCATGGAGGAGCGGTTCAAGGCGCGGCTTAAGCTCGCCGAATTGCCCCGCAACTCCTCTGCGACGCGGCTTCACAGCCGCTGCAAGATAACCGGACGGCCCAAAGCCTATTACCGCAAACTTCAGATGTCTCGCATCGCGCTCCGTGATCTCGCCTCGAAAGGGCAGATCCCGGGCATGGTGAAATCGAGCTGGTGAGGAACAAGAGATGATGAACGATCCTCTCGGCGATATGCTCACCCGTATTCGCAACGCGCTGATGCGCAACAAATCCACCGTCCGTACCCCGGCTTCCAAGCTGCGGGGATGGGTCCTCGACGTGATGGTCGAGGAAGGTTACATCCGCTCTTACGAGCGTGTTGAGCCGACTCCGGGCAAGCTGGATTTCGTCATCAGCCTCAAGTATTTCGAGGGCGCGCCCGCCATCCGCGAGCTTAAGCGCATCTCGAAGCCGGGCCGCCGCGTCTATTCCGGCGTCTCGACGATCCCCGAGGTCCGTCAGGGCCTTGGCGTATCAATCGTCTCGACGCCGCGTGGCGTCATGTCCGACGCGCAGGCGCGCGCCGCCAATATCGGCGGCGAAGTGCTCTGCACAGTGTTCTGAGGAGGGGCATATGTCACGTATCGGCAAGAAGCCCGTGGAGATGCCAGGCGGCGTTTCCGCCTCGGTTTCCGGGCAGACCATCGAAGTGAAGGGCCCGAAGGGCGCTCGCCGCTTCACCGCCACGGACGACGTGGATATTACTGTGGACGGCTCCGTGGTTTCGGTGAACCCGCGTGGCGACTCCAAGCGCTCCCGCCAGCAATGGGGGATGACGCGCACGCAGATCCAGAATCTCGTCACCGGCGTCACCGAAGGCTTTCGCAAGGATCTGGAGATCCTGGGCGTTGGTTACCGCGCGCAGGTCCAGGGCAAGGTCCTGAAGCTTGCGCTCGGTTACAGCCATGACGTCGACTATCAGATCCCCGACGGCGTCGAGATCAAGACGCCAAAGCCGACCGAAGTCGAGATTACCGGCATTGATCAGCAACTCGTCGGTGAGGTCGCGGCGAACATTCGCAAATGGCGCCGCCCGGAGCCCTACAAGGGCAAGGGCATCCGCTATAAAGGCGAATTCGTTTTCCGCAAGGAAGGCAAGAAGAAGTAAGGACCCGCAAAATGGCGAACAACAAGCGAGACTTGTTTCAGCGGCGCCGGATGCGCGTCCGCTCGAAACTCCGGAAGATCGGGAGCGGCAGGCTGAGGCTTTCCGTTCACCGTTCTTCGAAAAACATCTCGGCGCAGATCATCGACGACGTGCGCGGCGTGACTATCGCCGCCGCTTCGACGCTGGAACAGGCGCTGGGCGTGATCGGCAAGAACAACATCGAGGCGGCGGCCAAGGTTGGCGCGACGCTGGCCGAGCGCGCGAAAGCCGCGGGCATCGAGGATGTGGTCTTCGACCGTGGCGGTTACCTCTTTCACGGGAAGGTCAAGTCGCTCGCCGACGCCGCCCGTGAAGGCGGTCTGAAGTTCTGAGGAGGCGATAATGGCCAGAGAAGACAATCGCGGCGGCGGCCGAGGCCGCGGCCCGCGCCGCGAGCAGGAAGATCCGGAATTCCAGGATCGCCTGGTCGCCATCAACCGCGTCTCCAAGACGGTGAAGGGCGGCAAGCGCTTCGGCTTTGCGGCGCTCGTCGTCGTGGGCGACCAGAAGGGCCGCGTCGGTTTCGGCACCGGCAAGGCGCGTGAGGTTCCCGAAGCGATCCGCAAGGCGACCGAGGATGCGCGCCGTTCGCTCATCCGCGTTCCGCTGCGCGAAGGGAGAACGCTGCACCACGACATGGCCGGCCGCCACGGCGCCGGCAAGGTTGTGATGCGGCAGGCCCCGGCCGGCACCGGGATCATCGCGGGCGGCCCGATGCGCGCCGTTTTCGAGATGTTGGGCGTTCAGGACGTGGTGGCGAAATCCATCGGCTCCCAGAACCCTTACAACATGATCCGCGCCACGTTCGACGGTCTCCAGAAGGAGAACTCGCCGCGCATGGTCGCGTCCCGGCGCGGCAAGAAAGTCGCCGAGATCGCGCGCCGCGGCACCGAGGCGCCGGTTGACGCCGAGCCTGCGGAAGCGTGAGGAACGAGATCATGGCAACCATCGTCGTCAAGCAGATCGGCAGCCCGATCCGCCGCCCGGCCAAGCAGCGCCAGACGCTGATCGGCCTCGGGCTCAACAAGATGCACAAGACGCGGGAGCTGGAGGATACGCCTTCGGTCCGGGGCATGGTCGCCTCGATCCCGCATCTTGCGGTCATCGTCGAGGAGCGCGGCTGAACTTTCAGCCCGCTACATCATCATACCGTGGCCGGGGGGATTGCTGACGCCTCCGCCCCCCGCGTCCGGCTCAAGGAGACAGCGTCATGAAATTGCATGAACTCGCCGATAATCCCGGCGCCACCAAGAAGCGCAAGCGCATCGGCCGCGGCCCGGGTTCGGGTACGGGCAAGACCGCCGGGCGCGGCGTCAAGGGACAGTCGTCCCGCTCGGGCGTCGCGATCAACGGCTTCGAGGGCGGCCAGATGCCGATCCATCGGCGCCTGCCGAAGCGTGGCTTCAACAATATCAACGCCAGGAAGTTCGCCATCGTGAACCTGAAGACTCTTCAGGACGCAATCGACCGCGGCGCAATCAAGGCCGACGCGGCGCTTGATGAAAACGTGCTGATCGCCGCCGGCGTCATTCGCCGCCCGCTCGATGGCGTGCGGCTTCTGGCCAAGGGCGAGCTTTCGGCCGCTGTGACGCTCAGCGTCGCCGGCGCGTCGAAAGCCGCGATCGAAGCGGTTGAAAAGGCCGGCGGCAAGGTCAATGTCATTGACGTCGTCGCTGCACGTCGCGCGGCGGCCCGCGCCGTGAAAGACGCCGCGAAAGCCGAATAAACCGGGCGGCGCCTCGCCCTTCCGGGTGGGGCGCTTTTTGCGTGGGGTCCGCCCCGGCGCGACCGTCCGTCGAATAGGGGTCTGAGCATGGCGTCAGCCGCCGAGCAACTCGCATCGAACATGAGCTGGAGCGCTTTCGGCCGCGCCAAGGAGCTGCGTCAGCGCATTCTCTTCGCGCTCGCGCTTCTCGTCATCTATCGCATCGGCACCTACATCCCGATGCCGGGCATCGATCCCGTGCAACTGGCGCGGTTCATGGAGCAGACGCAGTCGGGTATTCTGGGCGTCTTCAATATGTTCTCCGGCGGCGCGGTCAGCCGTATGGCGATCTTCTCGCTCGGGATCATGCCCTATATTTCCGCCTCGATCATCATGCAGCTGATGACCTCGATGGTGCCTTCGCTGGAGGCGCTGAAGAAAGAGGGCGAGAGCGGCCGCAAGAAGATCAACCAGTATACACGCTATGGCACGGTGCTGCTGGCGACCGTGCAGGCTTACGGCGTGGCGGTCGGGCTTTCGGGGCAGGGGCTCGCGCTCAATCCGGGGCCGTTCTTTGTCGCGTCTGCGGTGATCACCCTGGTCGGCGGCACCATGTTCCTGATGTGGCTCGGTGAGCAGATCACCGCGCGCGGCATCGGTAACGGCATATCCCTGATCATCTATGTCGGCATCATCGCCGAGCTTCCGCGCGCGCTGGCGCAGTTCTTCGAACTGGGCCGCACCGGGCAGATCGCGGCATGGCTGATTCTCGCCATCCTGATCGGCGCCGTCGCGGTGATCGGGTTCGTTGTCTTCCTTGAGCGGGCGCAGCGGCGCATCCTCGTCCAGTATCCCAAACGCCAGGTTGGCGCGAAGATGTATGGCGGCGACAGCTCTCACCTGCCGCTGAAGGTGAACACCGCGGGCGTCATTCCGCCGATCTTCGCGTCTTCGCTTCTGCTGATGCCGGCGACCGTCGCCGGGTTCGCGGGCGATGGCGGCTCTGAATGGCTTCAGTTCATCACCGCCGCGCTCGGCCGGGGGCAGCCGCTTTTCCTGCTCATCTTCGTTTCGCTGATCGTGTTTTTCTGCTTCTTCTACACCGCCGTGGTCTTCAACCCGGAGGATGTCGCCGAGAACCTGAAAAAACAGGGCGGCTTCGTGCCTGGTATCCGGCCGGGCAAGCGGACGGCGGAGTATCTCGACTATGTGCTGACGCGGCTGACGGTGGTCGGGGCGATGTATCTCTCGGCGATCTGCGTGCTGCCCGAACTCCTGATCTCCCGGTTCGCGGTGCCGTTCTACTTTGGCGGCACGTCGGTCCTGATCGTGGTGTCGGTGACGATGGACACGATCAGCCAGGTGCAGAGCCATCTTCTGGCCCACCAGTACGAAGGCCTGATCGAAAAATCGCGGCTCGGCGGCAAGAACCGGGCGAAAGCGAGAACGGGGCGGAAACCGGAGAGGCGGCGCTGATGAATTTGATATTGCTAGGCCCCCCGGGGGCCGGCAAGGGCACGCAGGCGCGCTTGCTTTCCGACGCGACCGGCATGGTCCAGCTCTCGACAGGCGACATGCTTCGCGCCGCCGTGGCCGTCGGTTCAGAGGTCGGGCGCGCCGCGGATGCGGTGATGCGCTCGGGCGGGTTGGTTTCGGACGAGATCGTCATCGGCGTGGTCGATGAACGGCTGGGTCGGCCCGATGTGGCCGGCGGCGTGATTTTCGACGGGTTTCCGCGGACCACGCCGCAGGCCGAAGCGCTGGACCGCCTTCTTGCGGCGAAGGGGCTGATGCTCGACGTCGTGGTCAACATGGCCGTCGACGACGAAGCGATGATCGGCCGTATCTCCGGGCGCTACACCTGCGCCAGATGCGACGAAGGCTATCACGATACGGACAAGACGCCGGCAGTCGTCGGGGTTTGCGATAAATGCGGCGCGACGGAGTTCAAGCGCCGCAAGGACGACAACGCCGAGACGGTGCGCGCGCGATTGGTCGAATACCACGCCGAGACCGCGCCGCTGATCGCCTATTACCGCGCTGCGGGCAAACTCCGCGACGTGAATGGTATGGCCCCGATCAGCGAAGTGAGCGCGGCGATAGCCACCGCGCTAAGGGTTAAAGAATAGCCCTATATCGGGGTTGACCGGAGAGCGCGCGGACATATACTCCGCGCTTCCTTCGGCGAGAGCGCCAGCCTGAGCGATAAGGCTCTGTCTGGCAAGGAAATTTCGGAACGACCCGCGAATCATGCGGACCGTTTCGTAAAGAGGACCGCCCGAAGGGCGAAAAAGACGGAGCTGGATCGTGGCGCGCATTGCAGGCGTAAACATTCCGACGAACAAGCGAGTGCACATCGCGCTCACTTATATCCATGGCATCGGCGAAAGCGCCGCGCGCACGATTTGTGAGGCGACGGGTGTCGACACCGCTCGCCGCATCAACGAGTTGAGCGACGCGGAAGTGCTTTCGATCCGTGAGCATATCGACGCCAACCTCGCCGTTGAAGGCGACTTGCGGCGCGAGAATGCGATGAACATCAAGCGGCTGATGGATCTTGGCTGCTATCGCGGCCTGCGGCATCGCCGCGGTCTGCCGGTGCGCGGTCAGCGCACCCACACCAACGCCCGCACCCGCAAGGGCCCGGCGAAAGCCATCGCCGGCAAGAAGAAATAAGAGGGCAAAGATATGGCGCGCGAGAAAGTCCGCACGAAACGCAAGGAACGCAAGAACATCAGCACGGGCGTCGCCCATGTTAACTCTTCGTTCAACAACACGATGATCACCATCGCCGACGCTCAGGGCAACGTGATCGCATGGTCCTCCGCCGGCACGATGGGCTTCAAGGGCTCGCGCAAGTCGACCCCTTATGCTGCGCAGGTCGCAGCTGAGGACGCCGGCAAGAAGGCCCAGGAACATGGCATGCGGACCCTTGAGGTCGAAGTGCAGGGTCCGGGCGGCGGGCGTGAAAGCGCGCTTCGCGCGTTGCAGACAGCGGGCTTCACGGTGACTTCGATCCGCGATGTCACGCCGATCGCCCATAATGGCTGCCGGCCGCCCAAGCGCCGCCGCGTCTGATCGCGATATTTTTTGACTTCCGGCCCGCCTTTCCGAGGTGGGCCGTTCGGTTTGACGGATGACTTTTCCTCGGGCGCGCCCCGACGCCGGATCCGCCGGGCGCAAGGATGGAGGACCATATGACGATCCACAAGAACTGGCAGGATCTGATCCGCCCAACAGGGCTGGAGATCACCCCTGGGACTGACCCGTCGCGTCTCGCGACCGCGACTGCGGAGCCGCTGGAGCGCGGTTTCGGCCTGACGCTCGGCAACGCGCTGCGCCGGGTGCTGATGTCTTCGCTTCAGGGTGCGGCGATCATCTCGATTCAGATCGATGGCGTGCTCCATGAATTTTCCTCGATTCCCGGCGTGCGTGAGGATGTGACCGACATCGTCCTCAACATGAAGGGCGTCGCCCTGCGCATGGATGTGGACGGGCCGAAGCGCCTGACGCTTCGCGGCAAGGGGCCGGGCGCAGTGACCGCCGGCGACATTCAAGAGGTCGCGGGCATCGAGGTCCTGAACAAGGATCACGTCATCTGTCAACTCGACGAAGGCGCGGACCTTCATATCGAACTGACGGTGATGGGCGGCAAGGGCTTCGTGGCGGCGGACAAGAACCGCCCCGAGGACGCGCCGATCGGACTGATACCGATCGACGCGCTTTACAGCCCGGTGCGCAAGGTCTCCTACAAGGTGGAGCCGACCCGCGAGGGGCAGGTGCTCGACTATGACAAGCTGACGCTGAACATTGAGACGGACGGCTCCCTGACGCCTGAGGACGCGATCGCCTATGCGGCGCGGATTCTTCAGGATCAGCTCCGCACCTTCATCAATTTCGACGAGCCGAAGGACGATGTCGCCTCCGATGAGCCGGATGATCTGGAGTTCAACCCGCTCCTCCTCAAGAAGGTGGACGAGCTGGAGCTTTCGGTGCGTTCGGCGAACTGCCTCAAGAACGACAACATCGTCTATATCGGCGACCTGATCCAGAAGACGGAGGCGGAGATGCTCCGCACGCCGAACTTCGGGCGGAAGTCGCTGAACGAGATCAAGGAAGTGCTCACGGGCATGGGCCTGCATCTCGGGATGGATATCGTGGATTGGCCGCCAGACAACATTGAAGATCTGGCCAAGAAATTCGAAGATCAGTTCTGATCTCCCGATAGCGCGCGTCGCCTCTTTTCGGGGCGCCTCGCGGAACGACCGGGCATGACGCCCCAAGGAGCGCGGTTCCCATCGCAGGGCCGCCTGACAAAGTATAAACCAGAAGCGTTGCGCGCCTGTAGCGTGAGGCGCGTATAGGAGACGACAGATGCGTCACGGACACGGATACCGGAAGCTCAACCGGACTCACGAGCACAGAAAGGCGATGTTCGCCAATATGGTTTCGTCGCTGATCGAGCATGAGCAGATCAAGACGACCCTGCCGAAGGCGAAAGAGCTGAAGCGGATTGTCGACAAGATCATCACGCTCGGCAAGCGCGGCGACCTGCACGCACGCCGTCAGGCGATCTCGGAGATCAAGCAGGAAGAGCAGGTGAAGAAGCTCTTCACCGTTCTCGGGCCGCGCTACAAGGACCGTTCGGGCGGCTATTCGCGCGTGCTGAGAGCGGGCTTTCGCTATGGCGACATGGCGCCGATGGCGATCATCGAGCTGGTGGACCGCGATCCGGCCGCCAAAGGCTCCGGCGACAAGGCCCGTGTCGCCGCCTATGAGGCGGAGGCCGACGACGAATAAGGCGTGCTGAACCATGCGCCGGGATGGAGCCGCCCCCAGGGGCGGCTCTTTTGTTTTCGGGGCGCTGTGTTTTTCTCGCCGCTGCAAGGAGCATAAGGATCATGGCGAGCAAACCGTCCGCCGCTGCGGCCAGCATCGTCCATTGGATGGTCGACGCCGCGCTCGAAACCACGCCGATCGAGCATACATTTACTCGACTGGTGCTGGCGCTCAGGGATGAAGGGATCGAGATCGACCGGGCCTATCTCGCCCACCCGACCCTGCATCCGCTTCATCGCGGTTCTTCCTTCTTGTGGACGCTTGAGGCCGGTCTTTCGCGCGAGTTCTTCGCAATCGATGGCGCTTCGCCGACGGCGGCGTGGAAGGACAGCCCGATCCGCCATGCGATCACCCACAATGTCGACAGGCTCCGGCGTCGCCTCGCCGGGCCGGGGGCCATGTGCGATTTTCCGGTGCTGAAGGACTTCGCGGCGGCGGGCTTGACCGATTATCTTCTCGTCGCCGTACCGTTTGACGGGTTCCGCTCCTCCATGCCGGATATGGGCGCGACGATCGGGATGCTTAACGGCTCCGGCATGGCCTGCACCTTCGCGACGGCGCGGCCCGGCGGGTTCTCGGATGACGAGATCGAAACCCTGGATTGGCTCAAGCGCCCTTTGGCGGTCGTGGTGAAGATGGCCGATCAGCGCCGGGTCGCCGAGGCGTTGGCCGAGTGCTACATTGGCAAGGAGGCGGGGCCGCGCGTACTGCGCGGCGCGATCCGGCGCGGTGATTTCGCCTCGACCGAGGCGGTGGTCTGGCTTTCGGATCTGCGCGCCTCCACGCAGATGTCGATGACCCTCCCGCGTGAGGCGTTCATCGCCACCATCAACGATTTTTTCGATTGCACCGTCGGCGCCGTGGAGGCGGAGGGTGGGGAACCCTTGAGCTTCATTGGTGACGGAGCGCTGGCGATCTTTCCCGTGGAAGCGATGGGTGCCGGAGGGGCCCGCGATGCGGCGTTGCGCGCGGCTGCGCGGGCGCAGGCCGCAATGGCGGACCTTAACGCCAACAGGGCCGGAGCCGGGCGCGAGCCGCTGAACTGGGGCCTCGCGCTTCACGCCGGGGTGCTGGACTACGGCAATATCGGCTCGCTCACCCGGCACACCTGGTCGGTCCTCGGACCCGTGGTGAATGAAACGGCGCGGCTTGAAGGGGTTACAAAACTGACGGGGGAGCCGGTGGTGGCGAGCCGAGCCTTCGCCGCCGGGCTGGCCCGCGCGGCGGAGTGGCGGTCGATCGGCTCCTTCGATCTTAAAGGCATGTCGGAACCCTTTGAAGTTTTCGCGCCGCCGACGGAGGCTTGCCTCAAGGAAGACGCCGCCTGATCCCGCGTTGGGGGCGCCGAAACCGGATCGCCCGTCGGCCGCGCCATACTC
>JBBDTD010000326.1:7762-15951 GCA_040904645.1 Paracoccaceae bacterium | reverse complement strand
AGCGCCGCCGGCGCCGTGATCATGGCGTCATGGCCCGTCGCCAGCTCGGGCATCGGCCAGCCGAGCGCGCGGGCGCGGGTGCGGGAGGTTGCAAGCGGTGCATAGAGCGGGTCGGCGCAGGTGATGTAGCGCGCCGGCTTGCCCGCGCCGGGCGGGCCGGCGATCTCCAGCTTCGTCTCGAATGTGCGGAAGGGATGCGGGGTCATCTTCGCTTGCAGCCAGGCGGCGTCGGCCGGGTCCGTCACCCCCATCTCGGCGGCGGGCGGCGGCGGCAGGGTCAGCCCGCCGGGGCTGTCGGCGGCCATCCGGCGGCGGAACGCCACCACATCGGGCGGGTTGCCCTGCAATGGCGTCTCGCCCCCGAAAACCAGCGTGGCGTCGAGATAGACCAGCCGGGCGATCCGGGCGCCGGCCCGCTCCGCCGCGTAAGAGACCGCGGAGCCGCCGAAGGAATGGCCGACGAGGATCACTTCGTTCAGGTCTTCGTATTCGAGATGGAGGCGCAGGTCTTCGCCGAAGGTCGTGAGGGTGATGTTCGGGCCGAGGAGATGCGCGCGCTCCCCCAGCCCGGTCTGCGTCGGCGTCGTCACCTGATGACCGCGGTCGCGGAGTATCGCCGCCGTGCGCGCCCAGCACCAACCGCCATGCCAGGCGCCGTGGAGGAGGACGAAGACGGCCATTATTCCTCGTCAGGGTCGAAAGGATCGTCGGGCGCGTCCGATTCGCGCCAGCCGAACATATTCCACGTGTTGACCATATGCTCAGGCAGCGGCGCGGTCAGGACGAGCCGCCTGCCCCGCTCCAGCGGATGTTCGAACGCAATACGGCGCGCATGCAGATGCAGCTTGCGGCTGACGGAGCCGCCAAGCTGCGCGCCCCAGCCGTCGCCGTCGTTGGTGAGGCTGTTGCCGGCGTATTTGCCATCGCCGACGATCGGGTTGCCGATCTCCGCCATATGGGCGCGAAGCTGGTGCGTGCGCCCGGTGATGGGCCGGAGCGCGACCCAGGCCGCGCGCTGGGCCATCGTCTCGATCACCGCGTAATCGGTGACGGCGCGTTTGGCGCCTTCGGTGTTCTTGACCTCGTCAGGGTGGATGCAGCGCATCTTTTCCGCGCCCGACGGCCCGGCCTTCACCAGCGCGTAACGGATCGTCGCGCGGCGCGGCCGGGGGGCGCCGGCGACAGCGGCCCAATAGGTTTTCTCCGTCTCGCGCGCCTGAAACGCCTTGGCCAGCGCCGCCGCCGCCTTGCCGGTGCGCGCCATGAGGATCAGCCCGGAGGTATCCTTGTCGAGCCGATGGACGAGGCGCGGCGGGTCTTCGCGCTCAAAGCAAAGCGCCTCCGCCAGCATGGCGAGGTGGACGTTCTGGCCGCTGCCGCCCTGCGTCGCCAGGCCGGGGGGCTTGTTGATCGCGATGATGTGCGCGTCTTTGTAAAGCACCGCGTCCTGGATCATCTCCGCCTGTTCGGGGCTGATCGGGCGGCGCAGCGGCGCGTCATGCCCCTCCGCGTCCGGCTCCGGGATCGGCGGCACGCGCACGTTCTGGCCTTCAAGCAGATGGGTGGAGGCCTTGACGCGGCCGCCATCGACCCGCAACTCCCCCTTGCGGCACATCTTCTCGATCCGGCCCTGGCCCAGATGCGGGTAATGACGGCGGAGATAACGGTCCAGCCGCTGCTCGGACTCATCGGCGCTCACCGTCAGATGCGTCACGCCGCTCATAGGAGGGTCCTTCCGATGGCGAGCCCCGCGAAGAGCCCGAGAATAGAGATGACGACCGAGCCGCCGACATAGAGAGCCGCCGCGCCGAGCCGGCCAGTCTCCATCAGCCGCGCGGCGTCGAGCGAGAAGGCGGAAAACGTGGTGAAACCGCCAAGAACACCCGGCATGATGAAGCCGCCCAGGCGCGGCGCGCCCGCACGCTCCAGAAAATAGATCGCGGCGAGCCCCATCAGGAACGAGCCGAAGACGTTGACGAAGGCCGTACCCCAGGGAAGCCCCGGGCCGAAAACCCGGATCATCCCTTGATAGCTCAAATAGCGGAGCATCGCGCCAAGGCCGCCGCCGAGACCGACAATGATCAGGTTCATCCGCGTCCATCCTCCATCGCGCCGCTTCAACGCGGGCGACGCGCCGCTGTCAAGGCGCGCTCAGGTTTTCGCCGCGCGCTTCTTGGCGAACCAGTCCAGCCTTTTGCCCAGCTCACGCTCTAATCCGCGATCCTTCGGCAGGTAATAGACGCCGCGTTTCATGCCGTCAGGAAAATAGTTCTGGCCTGAGAAGCCATCCTCCGCATCGTGATCGTATTGATAGCCGGCGCCGTAGCCTTCGGACTTCATCAGTTTGGTCGGCGCGTTCAGGATGTGCTTCGGCGGCGCGGCGGAGCCGGAGCCATGCGCCGCCGCCTTCGCCTGCTTGAAGGCGACATAGAGCGCGTTGGATTTGGGCGCGAGCGCCAGGAACACCACCGCCTGCGCCAGCGCCAGCTCCCCCTCCGGCGAGCCGAGCTGTTCATAGACGTCGCGCGCGGCCAGCGCCTGTTTCACCGCGTCCGGCTCCGCCAGGCCGA
This sequence comes from Paracoccaceae bacterium, assembly GCA_040904645.1. Classification (GTDB taxonomy): domain Bacteria; phylum Pseudomonadota; class Alphaproteobacteria; order Rhodobacterales; family Rhodobacteraceae; genus Pikeienuella. Next base: position 13,381 of record JBBDTD010000326.1, on the reverse strand, counting down.
TATCCTCCACCGCCATGCGCACGATCCGCCGCGCCAGATAGCGCGGGTCCTCCCCCGCCTCCAGCATCCGGCAGAGCCAGTAGAGCGCGGCGTCGGGGTCTGAGCCGCGCACCGACTTGTGGAGCGCGGAGATGAGGTTGTAATGCCCGTCGCCGGATTTGTCATAGACCGGCGCGCGGCGGGATATCCGCTCCGCCATCGCCGCAGGCTCCATCGCCGGGCCGCCGATGCGGAAAAGCTGCTCGGCCATATTGAGCAGCGCGCGCCCGTCCCCCTCCGCCATTTCGCCGAGCGCGACACGGGCGGATCTGGCGAGCGGCAGCTTGCGGCCCTCCAGCGTTTCCGCGCGTTCAAGCAGCAACGCCATCGCCGCCGCGTCCAGCGGTTTCAGCACCAGCACCTGCGCGCGGCTCAAAAGAGCGGCGTTCAGCTCGAAGGAAGGGTTTTCGGTGGTCGCGCCGACAAGCGTGATCGCGCCCGATTCCATGTGGGGCAGAAAGCCATCTTGCTGCGCCTTGTTGAAACGGTGGATCTCATCGACGAAGAGCAGCGTGCCGCGCCCGCCCCTGCGGCGCAGTTGGGCCGCCTCGAAAACCTTGCGCAGTTCCGCGACGCCGGAAAAGATCGCGCTGATCTGCTCGAAGGCGAGGTCGGTCTCATCCGCCAGAAGCCGCGCGATGGTGGTCTTGCCGACGCCGGGCGGGCCCCAGAAAATGAGCGACGAGAGCGCGCCGGCGCCGATCATCGCGGCGAGCGGCCCTTCGGGTCCGAGCACATGCCCCTGCCCCACCACATCGGCCAGCTTCGCCGGACGGAGCCGGTCGGCAAGCGGCCTCGGCGCGCCAGCAGCGGCGCTGGGCGGGGGCTGATCGCGGTCGAAAAGATCGGCCATCTCAGTTCCGGCCCAGCGACGCCGGCGGCGGAACCAGCGGCATTGAGGAACTGATCCGCGCGCCGCGCCGCACGAAGTCGATCCGCGCTTCACCGCCGACGCCAACCGCGGCCATGCGGAAGGAAAGTTCTTCCACCGAGCCGATCGGCTGGCCCTCGAAGGCGACGATCACATCGCCGACGCCAAGCCCGGCGGACTTCATCGGGCTGTCTGGATGAATATCCGCGATAACCACCCCGCTCGGCGCCGCGAGGCCGAGGCCTTCGGCGAGTTCCGAGGTGACGCTTTGCCCGACGATGCCGGCCCAGGGCCGCTGGAGCGCATGCCGCCCCGCCAGCGCGCTCTCCAGCGCTTGCCTTACGAGATTGGCCGGAATTGCGAAGCCGATGCCGTTGGAGCCGCCGGAGCGGCTGAGGATCGCGGTGTTCACACCGACCAGACGGCCGGCCATGTCCACCAGCGCGCCGCCGGAATTGCCGGGGTTCACCGCTGCGTCGGTCTGGATGAAATAGCCGCCGATCTGGCCTCGCCGACTGCGACCGCTGGAACGGGCGAGCGCGGAGATGATGCCGGAAGTCACGGTCTGGCCGACGCCGAACGGGTTGCCGATGGCCAGCACCAGATCGCCCACTTCGAGCGTGTCGCTGTCGCGCAGCTCCAGGACCGGAAGGTCGGAGGCGGCGCGGAGTTTCAGGATGGCGATATCGGAGAGCTCATCGGCAAAAACGATGTCCGCCTCATATTCGCGTTTGTCGTTCAGCACCACGCGCACCTCGTCCGCGCCGGCGACGACATGGTTATTGGTGACGACATAACCGTCATTGGTCACGATCACGCCGGAACCGAGGGAATTCTGCATGCTCCGCCCGGAATTATGGCCGCCAAATTCGCGGAAGAAACGTTCAAAGAACGGGTCCCCTTCGAAGGGATTGCCGCGGCGCGCCAGTTTGCGCGAATAGACATTGACCACAGCCGGCGCCGCGCGCTTGACCACCGGCGAGAAGGAAAGCGTGATCTCCGTCTGTGTCTTGGGAACCTGCTGGGCGCCGGCGGGGCCGACGAACAGGAGGCCGATGATGCAGATCAATGCGCCGAGATGTTTCATTTTCACTCCTTCAGTCGCGCCAGATCGGGTTCGACCAGGCCCGCCGCCCGGCGGCGTCCACCACCGCAACGCGGAGCCAGGGGCTGGCCGCCACGCGCTTCAGCGCAATGCGCGCCCCGGTCATCGAGGCGCCATGAAGCGCCTGCGATGCAGAGCCCTGACCGATGAGGATGATGGAGCGGACGGCGGAGCAGACAACATGCGCTTCGTCGCCGTGGATCAAGACATCGTGGATCGCCGGGCCGGTCGAGGAATAATAGGCGCCCGACCTCAGCGCCGACAGAAGCGCGCCGGGCTCGTTCGCCTCCGACTTGACCATCACCCAGCCGCCGAAATGGTCGGGTTCGGTAAAATGAGCGTCATCGGTGGCGACAAGGTCCAGTCGGCGACCTTCGGTCAGCAGAAGATCGAGCGTCGCGAAACCGTGCGGCCGGTCGGCGCCGACGGCGCAGCCGTGATTATAAACCTCCACGGCGTGCGCGGCGTCGATGGCGCGGGCGTCCGCCATCGTGAGGCCGGACCATTCGGGATGCGCGATGGCGACGAAGGCGCCGGCGGCGCGGGCGCGGGCCGCGATCTCGGCCCCGGTTTCCTGCCCCGCGACGGGGGCGAATCCGGGCGCGTGGGGGGGCGCGAAATCCTCAGGCAGGCCGACGGCGAGAATATGCCAAAGCTCGCCGTTCTCCATGGCGCCAGAATGAAGTTCTGCGCCAGGAATGGTCGTGAAACTGCTGGTTCTGAATGATTTCGTATCGACGATTGGATAGCCGTAGGCGCCGATGAAATGATCGGTCAGAGCGATGAAATCATACCCCTCGGCGGCATAGCGCCGGCAGACATCCCCGGGTGTCAGCACGCCGTCTGAGCGGTTCGAATGGGTGTGGAGGTTCCCGCGATGGAACGCACCCGGCGCGGAAAAAGCGATGGGTCGCATGGTTCAGTCCCTTTGTGCCAGCCTCTGATGTATCGGGCCACGCGGCGCAAGGCGCCACAGGTTTTTTACGTCTCGCCCAGCGTCACCAGCCGCCCGCGCGGCCCGAGCGCGTCGAAAAGTTCGGGCCCGGTTCCGGTCATCCAGACATCCGCCCCGATTGCGACAATCTCATCATAGAGCGCGGCGCGGCGGGTATCGTCCAGATGCGCCGCGATTTCGTCGAGAAGGAGGAGCGGCGGCGCGCCGCGTTCAGCCGCCAGAGCGCGCGTGGTGGCGAGGATCAGCGCGATAAGAAGCGCCTTCTGTTCGCCGGTCGAGGCGAGTTTCGCCTCCACGCCCTTCGCCTCATGCACGGCGACAAGGTCGCTCCGGTGCGGGCCGGCGAGCGTGCGGCCGGCGGCGGCGTCGGCCCGGCGCCCGCGGGCCAGCGCCTCCGCCAACGCGACTTCGGCGGCAAGCTCATCGGGGGGCGTTCCGGCGCTGAGGGCTTGCAAAAACCCGGCCTCCGCCACGCCTTCAAGGCTCAGGATGGCGCGGGGAAAGACGCCCTCCGCCCCGTGTTGGACGGCGGATAGCCGCGCGACCGCCTCAGCCCGCGCGCGGGCGATGGCGGCGCCGGCGGCGGCCATCTGCGCCTCCAACGCCGTCAGCCAGCCCGGATCCGGCGCGCGGTCAACGAGGAGGCGGTTGCGCTCGCGCATCGCGCGCTCATAAGCGAGGGTTCGCTCGCCATGGCCGGGGTCGAAATTGAGCGTGATACGGTCGAGAAAGCGCCGCCGTTCCCCCGGCCCCTCCGCCCAGAGCCGGTCCATCGCCGGGGTCAGCCAGAGCATCGGCGCCAGCGCGCCAAGTGCGGATTGGGGCGCTGACTTGCCGTCAATCTCCACTGTGCGCCGTTCCCCCGGCGCGGTGACGGCGGTGACGATCTCATGGGCGTCGCCGCCCGTCTCGATCAGCGCGGTGATTTTCCAGCCGATCGCTTCGGGGCGGCGGATCAGGTTTTCGGCGGCGGCGCGGCGCAGACCCCGGCCGGGAGACAGCATGGATATCGCTTCAAGAATGTTGGTCTTTCCGGCGCCGTTCGGGCCGCAAAGCGCCACCGGCCGCCCGTCCCCTTCGAGGGAGAGCGACCGGTGAGAGCGGAAATGCGAAAGCCTGATCGCGCGGAGCATGACGGGGCGGGGCCGCCGCCGTCAGACCCGCATCGGCATGACGACATAGATGGCGCTGTCGTCATCGCCTTCGCGAACCAGCGTCGGATCGCCGGGCCCATTGAAGAGCAGCACCGCGTTCTCACGGTCCACCTGGCTTGCGATTTCAAGCAGGTATTTGGCGTTGAAGCCGATTTCCATCGGCTCGTCAGCATAGGCGACCGCGATTTCATCGGTCGCGGAGGAGGAGTCCTGCGTGCTGACCGAAAGCGTCAGGCGGTCTTCCGAAAGGCTGAGCTTGACGGCGCGCGAGCGCTCCGCCGAGACCGTCGCCACACGGTCGACGGTGCGGGCGAATTCCGCGGCGTCAACCTCCAACCGCTTGGTGTTGTTGGCCGGGATGACGCGCGTGTAATCCGGGAAGGCCCCGTCGATGACTTTCGAGGTCAGCGTCAGATCGGTCGCGGTGAAGCGGATCTTGGTCTCGGAGACGGAGACGCCGATTTTCGCGTCGTCATCTTCGAGGAGTTTGCGCAGCTCCCCCACGGTCTTGCGTGGCACGATCACACCGGGGCAGCCGGCGGCGCCCTCCGGCAGGTCGGCGTCGATCCGCGCCAGCCGGTGGCCATCGGTCGCAACCGCGCGAAGCTTTGTCGGCGCGGCCTCCGGCGCGTGAAGATAGACGCCGTTGAGGTAATAGCGGGTCTCCTCCGTCGAGATGGCGAAATTCGCCTTCTCGAAAAGGCGACGCAACACCGGCGCGGCGATCTCATAGCTGGTCTGGTAGGTGGCGGAGGCCATCATCGGAAAATCTTCGCGCGGCAGGGTCGGCAAGGTGAAGCGCGCCCGGCCGGCGGAAACTTCGAGCCGGCCGTCCTGAGCCGAGGCTTCCAGCGTCACGCTGGCGCCGTCAGGCAGTTTGCGGGCGATTTCATGCAGGATATGCGCCGGGGCGGTGACCGCGCCGGGCCGGTGGACCATGGCGGGAATCGCTTCCTGGATCTCGATGTCGAGATCGGTGGCGCGGAAAGTGACACCGTCCTCGGTCGCCTCGATCAGCACGTTGGAGAGAATCGGAATTGTCGTCCGCCGCTCAACGACGCCTTGCGCCCGGCTCATCGCTTTCAGCAGCGCCGCCCTTTCGATGCTGACTTTCATCTTGTCGGTCCCTCTCGCGCCGGCCGAAGCCGACTTCCCTCTTGGACGGCGGAGCCTAGCCGATTTCGCAGGCGCGTCAAATCCCTGCGCACGCAGGTTCAGGGCGTGCGGCGCATATCCCGATCAGCCGGCGTCTTCGGCGGCGATCCGCCGCAATTCCTGCTTCATCACCTTGCCGTTCGCATTGCGCGGCAAGGGCGTATCGGCCAGCGTGAACACATCCGGTATCTTGTAATCCGAGAGCCGCTCCGCGCAGAAGGCGCGCCGCATGCGCGCGGTCACGCTCACTTGCATCGTCGGATGGTGGACTCGCTCGATGAACCAGCCGCGCCGGCGCCCCATTCCGATCCGCGTGGTGCTAAAATGGCGCTGTTTTCGG
>JBBDTD010000326.1:3014-7752 GCA_040904645.1 Paracoccaceae bacterium | reverse complement strand
GGGAGCGCGGCTTCATCGACAGCGGGGTCCGACAGATGCACGAAAGCGTGGGTTTTCTCGCCCAGAATCGGGTCAGGGCGCGACACCACCGCCGCCTCGGCGACGCCGCGATGGAAGCTGAGGGCGTTCTCCACCTCCGCCGAATAAACCTTGTAGCCGCCACGGTTGATCATGTCCTTCAAGCGGTCATGGATATGGAGAAAGCCCCCCTCGTCCATCCGGCCGATATCGCCTGATTTCCAGTACCCGGAATGGAAGCTTTCGGCGGTCTTTTCCGGCATCCGCCAGTAACCGGGGACGACCATCGGCCCGGCGATCCAGATCTCCCCTGACTCGCCCGCGTGAAGCTCGCGCCCCTTCGCGTCCATCACCCTTATATCCGCAGCGGGAACCGGCGCGCCGACGCTGTCAGGCCGGGAGATCTGCCCACCGAGCGGCATGATTGTCGCGGGGGAGGTTGTCTCCGTCGCGCCATAAGCCTGCGCCAATGTCAGGTTGGGCAGCGCGGCGCCGAGGCGTTCAATCGTTGCGACCGGCATCGGCGCTCCGCCGAATGCGCCGACGCGCCAGGCGGACAAGTCGTAATCCGAGAGCCGGGCGCGGAGCAGACAAAGATTATACATCGCCGGAACCATGACGGTGAAGCTCATCCTCTCCGCCGCGGCGAGGGTCAGGAACCCTTCCACGTCGAACTTCTCCAGCATCACCACGGCGCCGCCGACGCTGAGCGGCGCGAAGACGCCGGCGATCAGGCCGGTGACATGGCTGGCCGGAACCGCGACCACGGTGCGGTCCTCAGGGCCGAGCGCGAAGGCCTCGGCGTAACCGATGCAGGAATGGACGATGTTGAGATGCGTCAGCATCGCGCCTTTGGGCCGCCCGGTGGTGCCGGAGGTGTAGAGGATGACGGCGACATCCTCCTCCGCTGCGCCATATGCCGCAATCGGCGCGGCGGCGGCCATGGCGTCGAAGCCGCCCGGCCCGTCATCGCCCGTCATCACGCTGGCCACGGTTTCGGGCAAGAGCCGTTCCAGCCCGTCATCGCAGATCACCAGCCGCGCTTCGGCGTCATCGAGGATATAGGCGGTCTCGGGCGCGCTGGAGCGGGTCGGAATCGGCACGGCGATGGCGCCAGCGCGGATGATCGCCAGAAGGCCGAGAACGAAACGCCAGCGATTCCGGACCAGAAGCCCGACCCGATCGCCTGGCCGCACGCCTTGCGCCATCAGCCCCGAGGCGAGGCCACCCGCAAGCCCGTCAAGCTCCGCATGGCTGAAGCGACGTTGGCCGCCGACCAGCGCATCGCCGTGGGGATGCGCATCGGCGACACGGCCGAGCATGGCGGCGATGCTGGAGGGACGGCCCTGATAGCAGCGGATAAGGCGGTTGGCGAAATGCGCTTCCGCCCTGAGGGCGAGCGGTTCGGTCATTCTGCGTGAATCTTCAGGTTCGCGCCGCGCTCGATCCCCCAGACATGGTCGAGAAGCGTCGCCGAATGGGTCAGCTCGGACATGCTCATCACGATCGAGAGTTTCTCGGACTTCAGCGCCGAGATGACATCGGAAAGCCGCTGCGCCAGCGCCGGCGCCACACCCTCAAACGGCTCGTCGAGGAGGAGGAGCCGCGTGCCGACGGTCAGCGCTCGGCCAAGCGCAGCGAGTTTCTGCTGCCCGCCGGACAGGAGGAGCGCCTTGCGCTCACCCATCGCCTTCAGCTCCGGCATGATGTCATAGACCATCTTCAGCCGTGCGACGCCGTCCAGGCCCGGCGTCACCCATGTCGGCAAAAGGATATTCTCCTCCACCGTCAGATCGGGGATGAGGCCGCGGGTTTCCGGCATGTAGCCGACGCCAAGCGCGGCGCGCTTATGGATATCGACCCTGGCGAGATCGGCGCCGTCAAAGGTGACGGCGCCGCCAGAGAGCTTCGCCAACCCCATGATGGCGCGCATGACCGTGGTCTTGCCAGCGCCGTTGCGGCCAGCGAGGCCGACCATGGCGCCGGGCGCCACCTGCATCGAAAAACCGCGCACCGCTTCGACCGCGCCGATCTTCACCTTGATGTCTTCGATGTTCAGCATCGCGCTCACCTCGCCGTTCCGGTGACATATTTCTGCACCGCCGGGTCCGACAGCACCTCGTCCGGCGCGTCGTCCGCGATGATCTCCCCCGAATAGAAGGCCAGCACGCGGTCGGCGTAGCGGGTGACGATGTCCATGTCGTGCTCGACGAAGATCACCGCCGCCTTCTCGCCTTCGAGTGCGGCCATCACGCGGTCCATCAGCGGAAACTTCTCCTCAGATGACACGCCGGAGGTCGGCTCATCGAGCAAAAGCACGCGCGGGCGGCTGGCCAGCGCCATGGCGATGTCGATCAGCTTGCGCACGCCGCCCGGCAATTCGTTGACAGGCTGATCCGCGTAGCTTTCCAGCCCGAACCGCGCCAGCACCTCCTCCGCCCCGTGGATCGCGGCCGTTGAGTGAGCCGGCGCGAAAAGGGAGCCGCCGCCGCCCGCGATCCCCATCGCCACAAGGATATTGTCGAGCGGGGTCATCGTCTCGCAGAGTTGCGGGATCTGGAAAGAGCGGCAGACACCGGCGCGGGTGATCCGGCGCGGCGGCAGGCCGGTGATTTCCTTCCCGTCGAGCAAAACCTGCCCGGCGTCCGGTTTCAGATAACCGGTGACCATGTTGACGAAGGTCGTCTTGCCGGCGCCGTTCGCGCCGATCAACGAAAGCCGCGCATCCGCCGTCACGTTCACATTGATGTCCTTCGCCGCGACCAGCGCCCCGAAGGATTTCATGAGGCCCTTCACCTCCAGCACCACGGCGCTCATGAGTTTCTCTCCTTCGCGGCGGCCGGTTTTCGCCTGCCCGCGCCCCTGGCCCAGAGCGAGCCGAAGCCGCGCGGCAGGAAGATGATGACGAGCAGAAGGAATATCCCGAGGAACAACTGCCAGCTTTCGGGAAAATACTGGCCGGAGAACGAGCGGACCAGCTCCACCACCAGCGCCGCGCCGAAGACGGCGATGGTGGAGGCGTAGCCGCCGAGAATGGCGATGAACACCACCTCGCCCGATGTGGTCCAGTAGCTGAAGAACGGATCGACATGGCCGAGCGCGAAGCCGTTGAGCGCCCCGCCAAGCCCCGCCAGCACGCCGGAGAGGATGAAATTCCGCTGCGTCACGCTGAAGACCGACGCGCCCAGATATTCCACCCGCAACTCGTTCTCCCGAGAGGCGAGCGCCACGAGGCCGGGGCCGCTGTCGAAATAGAGCCGGCAGATCGCGGCGACGAGCGCGGCGAGAACGATGGCGACGACATAAAGCGCGAGATCGGTGCTCTCCACCCCCGGCGCCCATCCGAAGAAGGTCGGTTCAGGCACGTTGAACCCGTCCGATCCGCCGATGGCGGTGACCTTGGCGAGCACGCCGTAAAGCACCATCGAAAGCGCCATGGACAGCATGGCGAAGAAGATGCCGCGATACCGCGCGATCAGCGGAGAAATGGCGGCGGCGATCAGCCCGCCCGCAAACCCGCCGACGAGAAGCAGGACGAATATGTCGCTCACCCCCAGCCTGCTGGCCAGCAGGCCGGAGGCGTAAGCCCCGACGCAATAGTAGAGCCCCTGCCCGAAACTGACGAGCCCGCCGCGCATCAGCGCGACGATGCCGAGCGCGATCAGCCCGAAGCCCACCGCCTTGGTCGCGGTGAAGAGAAGCCAGAGCGGCAGCGCGAAGCCGATGGCGATGAAGATCGCTGCGCCGAGCGCAGCGAGACCGAATACGCGGATTGTCTGGTTCATATCTTGCGCGCCTTGGCCGGAGTGAAGAGCCCTTCGGGCCGGAAGATCAGCACGACGACCATGACGAAATAGATGATGAAGATTTCCGCCTCCGGCGCTTCATAGACCGCGAAGGATCGCGCAAGCCCGACGATCAGCGCGCCGATGGCGGCGCCCGGGATCGAGCCGAGCCCGCCGATGATGACCACGGCGAAACTGACGATGATGACGCTGACGCTGATGCCCGGCTGGACCGAGATCAGCGGGCTGGTGAACGCCCCGCCCAGCGCCGCGAGAAAGACGCCGATACCGAACGCCAGAAGATATATTCGCCCGATATTCACCCCCATCGCCTGGCTCACCTCCGGCTCATTGATGACGGCGAGCGTGATCTTGCCGATCCGCGTGCGCGTCAACCCGAACCAGACGCCAAGCCCGCAGAAGATGGCCAGGCCGATCAGCGCGAGGTCATAGCCGACATAGTAAAGCGAGCCGAGTTCGAGATTGCCGAGCAGGTTGCGCGGCTCGAACACGTAATAGGGATCGACCCCGAAGATCATCTTGGTGGCGTCCTCCAGAATCAGGAAGATCGCGTAGGTGATGAGCAGGATCAGCACTTCGTCGCGGCCATAGAAATATCTGAGCAGACCGCGCTCGATCAGCGGGGCGATCAGAATCGCCACCGAGAGCGCGGCGATGAACATCGCGGGGATGCTGAACCAGTCCGGCAGACCCAGCCCGGCGAAAAACGGCACCGCGACCGCCGCTCCGTAAGAACCCAGAGCGTAAAGCCCGCCATGCGCGAAATTGAGGATCCTGAGCACGCCGAAAACCAGCGTCAGGCCGAGCGCGACGATGAAGAGCCACGAAGCGTAGATCAACCCGTCGACTATGATGGTGAGATATAGGTCCATCGGCGCGTGCTCCGCCCTTTAGATCGTTGGAAAGAAGGGGGG
>JBBDTD010000326.1:0-3004 GCA_040904645.1 Paracoccaceae bacterium | reverse complement strand
CGCGGAACCGCGCGGCCCGGTTTGGCGGGGGTGGCCCTCGCCTGATCACGTCAAACGCGCGACATCAATCGCACTGGGCGCCGGGGAAGCCGGCGTTGATCCAGTCGAGCCCCTTCATGTCCGCCGGCGGGTTCACGCAGCGGGCCGGGAAGCGGATGATGTCGCCGAGGACGATATGCCCCTCGGCGTTTTTCTGCGACCGGCCGAAGCCAATCGGCTGGATCGCCTGATGGCCGTCGCCATTCGCCATTTCGATCAGGCCGGCCGGGCTTTCCCAGGAGCTGTTCGCCATCGCGGCGGCGAGTTCCTCGGAGTTCGGCTTCTTGCCGCCGTTTTCCGCCATCGCCTTTTCAACCGCCGTCTTGAGGCCGAAGAGGGCCTGCGCCATGCGATACGGCGCCTGAACCGGCATCACGTCATAGGTGGCGCGGTAATTTTCATCCCACCAGCGGTTCAGCTCGGTGTCGGGAGCCATGTAGCCATAGGCGCCGCGGGCGCCGACTACGACGCCTTCGGGGTAGTTGTCGCCGAGCGGCGGCAGGGCGTGGTCGCCGGCGGAGAAGGCCACCTGGCTGCGCTGGAAGAGGCCGCGCGGCAGCGACTGAAGAATCAGCGCCGAAAGATCGCCGCCCCAGAGCGAGGAATGGATCAGATCGGGCTTGCCCTGCAGAAGCGCGGAAACTTCCGTTCCGTACTGGCCGGCGCCGAAGGCGGGCCAGAGCTCGGACGCGATCTTGGCGTCGGGATAGATCTGCCCCATCGCGCCCTTGAAGTCCTCCCAGCTGTCATGGCCCCAGGCGTAGTCCTGGTTGATGCCGGAATAGGTCTCCACCTTCACGTCGAGCGCCTTGAGGTAGCGGGCGAGGCCCACATTGTCCTGCGTCGCGTGGGCGGCGGTGCGGAATACATATTCATAGCTCGCATCCTCGAAAATCCGCGGCGTGCCGCAGTCATAGAGGATGGTGAACTGCTTCAGTTCTTCAGCGACAGGGGCGACGGCGAGGCAGTCGCCGGAGCCGACATAGCCGATGACGACATCGACATTTTCGCGCTGCACGAGGTTGCGGTATTCCTGCACCTGAACCGTAGCGCCGCCGGCTTCGTCGATCACCACCGCCTCGATCTGGAGGCCGCCCATGCCGGGGGTGTCATAGGGCGCGGGAACTTCGCCCGCGTTCATCTTCTCGACCAGCATCTTGCCGCCATCCCAGGCCGGGACGCCGAAGCTCTGCGCCGCCTGGCCAGAAAGGAAAGTGACGACGCCGATCTTGAAAGTCTCCTGCGCGGCCAGCGCGCCGGGCAGCGACAGAGCCGCGCCGGCCATCAGGGCCGCTGCGAGGCCGCCTCGTTTCAGGGAAGTCTTCATGTGCGTTCTCCTCCGTGTTTCGGCCGGTTGCGCGGGTATCGCGGTCGGCCCTTGCTTGTTTTCGGTTCCGCGCGACGGGCGCGCCTCAGTCTTCATCCGGATGGCGCCGGAACCGAGACCCGGACCGGCTCGTCAGGGTCGAACCCCGCGAGCACGTAGCCGCGCCTGAAGTCGTTGATATGGCGGCGCATCCAATCCTCCGCCCCCTGCGCGTCGCCGGCTTTCAGCGCCGCGAGGATGCGCCGATGCGCGGTCAGAAGCCGCGCGCCGGATTGCTTGAGCAGCGGCAACATACGCTCATTCGCGGGAAAGAGCAGCATCGCTGCGGGCTCGCGCGCCAGACGCCAGGCGGCGTTGCGCGTCGCTTCCGCGATCATGGCGTGGAATTCGAGGTCGAGCGCGGTGACGCTCTCGAACGCTTCCACCGCCGCGGCGGTCTGCGCGACGTTATCCTCCAGCGCCTCGATCTCCGCCGGAGCGACGACAGCGGCGGCGGCGGCGGCGGCGGCCGGCTCCAGCGCCAGAAGCAGCTTCCAGAGCCCGTCGAAGCTGATCTTCTCCATCGTCAGGGCGCGGCTGGCGCGGGTGCTGAGATCATTCGCGCGCGGTGCGGTCGCGTAGAGGCGGCGCCCTGTCCGCCGTTCCACCAGCCCCGATTGCTCGAGCAGGCGCAGACCTTCACGTGTGGTGGAGCGATGAACGCCGAGGCGCGCGGAGAGATCGGTCTCCGTCGGCAGGCGGTCGCCGATGCGCAACCGCCCTTCGAGGATCTCGCGCTCGATCGCCTCGAACACCTGCCGATAGGCCGGCATCGACTCGATCGCATCGAAATGGGCTTCGGGCATGGCGGCGTCCCCGTCCGCTCGCGCGGACAGTACGGCAGACCCCCGCAATATGGGGAACGCACCCATCAGTTTCATCTCTCCCTGAGCGGCCCGGCTTTTCGTCAGGCTCATATGTCTTTGTCCGACAAATAGACTAAAGCCCGATTCTGCGGCCTGGTCAATGGAGGCCGGACCTGAGCCACGCGCCGCCGCTTTGCGGCAGGCTGCTTGAGCCCTGATTGACCGAGGCGCCAGCCCAGTTTCGCAAGGCTTCGAGATACAGACCGAATGGGCGGCTCGGCAGGATCACGAAAACGATGACGGCGCTCACCGCCGCGCCTGTTTTCCGGAACTGTGCCGGAGTCTCTGCGCGCGTGCGCGGCGAACCTGGGATGGGTCCGCTCCGGGCTCAAATCAGCGCTTGATCCACCCCGGCCGAGCCAAGGCGGGAGCGTAATAAGAGCAAAAAAGGGCGCGCCCGGTTGGCGCGCCCTTTCAGACCGCAACTCGGCCCTATTTCGGCAGCTTCAACTCCTGCCCGATCGCGAGCACGGCGCCGGAGGCGAGCCCGTTCGCCTCGACGATCTTCGTGTAGAGCGTCGCGTCGCCGAGATTGGCTTTCGCGATATCCCAGAGCGTGTCGCCACTTTTCACCACATAGACCATCGCCATCGGCGCGGCGGCCGGCGGGGCGCTCTCGGGCGCTGTGGCCATCGGGGCGGCGATCCCTGAAGCGGCGGGCGACGCGGCTTCGAAGCCGGCGCCCTGGACGATCACCCCGTTGAGCCTTGGCTGATAGGGAGAATTCTCACCC
>JBBDTD010000325.1:0-2628 GCA_040904645.1 Paracoccaceae bacterium | reverse complement strand
AGATAAACCGCCGCCACCACCGCCTCCATCGCATCGCCGAGGAGCGCGGTGCGCCGGCGCGCGCCGGTCCGCGCCTCCGACTTGCCGAGGCGGAGCGCACGGTCCAGCATCAGATCGCGCGCCACGTCGGCGCAGGTTTCCTTGCGCACCAGTTCGTTGAACCGCGGCGCCAGCTCGCCCTCGCTCGCCGCCGGATAACGCGATGAGAGCGCCTCCGCGATCACCAGGCCGAGAACCCGGTCGCCGAGGAATTCCAGGCGCTGGTTATGGGGCCGCGCCGGGGTGGCCGCGGAGGGGTGCGTCAGCGCCTCCTCCATCAGTTCGGGCGCGGCGAACACATGGCCGAGCCGGGCGGCCGCCTCGGTCGCCTCATTCGCCAAGCGCGATCACCTGATGATGGTCAGGAACCGGCTCCAGCGCCAGTTCCATACTTCATAAAACGGCCCGTCCGAGGAAATCGCGATCAGCTCCGCCCGGCCGACGAGGTTCTCATACGGCACGAATCCGACGCCCTGGCGGCTGTCGTTGGAATTGTCGCGGTTATCACCCATGAAGAAATACTGGCCCTCGGGCACCGTGAAGACGCGGGTGTTGTCGGTCGCCGCCGAAAGATTGCCGTCCGCGTTCAGCACGGTGTAGCTCGTGCCGTTCGGCAGGGTTTCCGTCCACGCTTCTTTCACGCAAACCAGCTCGCCCTCGACCGTCGGCTTGTCGATGCAGCGGGTGCGCATCGGGTCGATCGGCTCGGTGAAGAAGCCGTCCTGAACCTGCGGCGCCTCGATCTCGTTGATGAAGAGCTTGCCGCCCTTCACCTGGATCCGATCGCCCGGCAGACCGATCAGCCGCTTGATGAAATCCTCTCCCGAGCGGGGGTGCTTGAAGACGATCACGTCGCCGCGATCAGGCTGGCTGCCGAAGATGCGGCCGTCGAAAGGGCCCATGGACCATGGGAAAGAGTGCTTTGAGTAGCCGTAGGAATACTTTGAAATGAAAAGATAATCGCCGATCAGAAGCGTCTGCTTCATCGAGCCGGACGGAATCCAGAATGGCTGAAAGAGAAAGGTGCGGAACACCAGCGCGATCAAAACCGCCCAGACGATCGTCTTGATCGTCTCGCCGATTCCTTCTTTCTGCTTGCTGGTTTTCGATCTGGCCATTTTGCACTCCACTTTGCGGCGCCGCTTGTGCGACCGGCCCCGTGCCAAGTCAAGCTGGCGTGCTCAGCCGGGCCCGGCGAGCGGCAGCGCCTCAATCACCACGAAGGCCTGCGCATAGGGGTGATCGTCAGTGATGGTGACATGGATGCGCGCCTCATACCCCGGCGGGATCAGCCCGGCGAGACGCGTCGCCGCACCCCCGGTCAGCGTCATGGTCGGCTGGCCGGAGGGCAGGTTCACTACCCCCATCTCGGACCAGGCGACGCCCATGCGCAAGCCGGTGCCGAGCGCCTTGGCGCAGGCCTCCTTAGCCGCCCACCGCTTGGCGTAGGAGGCTGCGCGCGCGCGGCGCTTGTCGGATTTCGCCTGCTCGACCGCGGTGAAGACCCGTTTGACGAACCGCTCGCCAAAGCGATTCAGCGTCGCTTCGATCCGCCTGATATCCGCGAGGTCGGCGCCGATGCCGACGATCATGGCGCGTCCACCCGCCAGGTCAGGAGCCTGAGGCCCGCCGCCCCGAAGAGCACGGCGGCGAACCCGTCTATCCAGCGCCGTCCGCCGGCGTAGCCGCGCCTGATCGCCGGCGCCGCGAAGGCCGCCGCATAGGCGAGGTAGATCAGGAAGCCGGTGAAAGAGGCCGCCGCCCAGATCGCCCAGATCTCCCCCACGCCCGTATCCGCCCCGACGCCAAGCGCTATGACCGCCGACCATGCGAGCAGCGCCTTCGGGTTCATCGCATTGAGCGCAAGACCGCGCGCGAACCAGCGCCGCCCCGGCAGCGGCGCTTCGACGGCCGCTTCAGATCGAAACGCGCTCCGCGCCGATGTGAACGCGAGCCAGAGCAGAAACAGCCCGCCGCCGATCTTCAGCGCTGTCAGCGCCGCCGCGCTGGCTGTCAGCAGCGGGCCGAGCCCGGCGGCGGCCAGCGCACCCCAGCCCGCAAGGCTGAGCGCGAGGCCGAACGAGAGCCGCACCGCCGCGCCGCGCCCCGCCGCCATCGCCGTGGTCGCGACCGAAAGCGTCGCCGGACCGGGCGCGGCGGCGAGCGCGAAGAACGCCAGCACCGGCGCGAACAGGAATGAAAGTTCGCCCATCAGGAAAGCCGCGCGGTCATGATCTTGAAGGCGGCGAACGCGAAGAACGCGGCGCACGCCCCGTCGAACCACCGCCTCATCCGCGCGTAGGCGGCACTCGCGGCGCCGGACGAAAAGAGGATCGCGTAGCCATGGAAAATGATAGCGCTTTGCAAGCCGATCGCTGCAAACACCAGCGCCACGTCGGCCGGGGCGGCGCCCGGCGGCACGCCGATGGCGTAGAGCGATCCGAAGAACAAGATCGCCTTGGGATTGGTCAGATGCAGCATCAACCCCTTGGCGTAGGCGCGCCCGGGGCCAGTGGCGATGACGGGCTTCACCGCTGGCGCGCCGGGCTTCATGGCGGAGCGCGCTGATTTCCACGCTAGGAACACAAG
>JBBDTD010000324.1:0-16098 GCA_040904645.1 Paracoccaceae bacterium | reverse complement strand
TCCCGCGCGGGGGCGGGCGCGCAGGCGCGCGGCGCCAACTCTTTCGTCAGGCAGATGCGCACTTCCTGCAAATAGCCATCCCGGCAGGTCACGGTCACGCCATCGGCGGAAAGCGCCGGGTTCGCCTCCAGAAACGCCTGCTCGACAACCTTCGGGTCAAGCCTGATTCCGGGCGGTAGCCGGCGAAATATCCCCGGCCGGCGAATCTCCGCATAGGCGCGGCGGCTGAGATCGTAATATTCGACGCCCGACAGGCCCGAACAACGGCCGTGTTTCTTCCATTGATGCCAGGCGAGCCCGCCGGAGCCCATCACCGGCGTCATCGCGTCGCTTTCCCGCCGGGTCGGATCACGCTCCGCCGTGCGGCAGTATTCGGGCCAGTCCGTCTCACCCTGAGGCCAAAGGCCGTGCAGCGTGAAATCATAGTCATGGCGCGCATCACATTGAGGCGCCTCACGTCCGTCGCCTTCGCGCGCGCACCAGGCGGCGTTCCAGGAAAGCGAAAGCACGTAGTGATCGAAATCGCCGGCGCGATCTTCCGCTTTCGCCGCCATGGCGGAAATGAAAAGACAAAGAAAGAAGCGCAGCAACATGTCGAAAACGTCTTTATCTGGTCTGGTGTCTCGCCTATATAGCAGCCGACCTTCCCTCGAACACCGTAAAACGCCCAGGCGCCGGTATTCGCACCGCGCGGGAGATATGCCTTGAGGAGACAGAAATGACCGACTTGCCCCTGTTGCCGAAAGCGACCGCCGTCTGGCTGGTGGACAACACCGCCCTGACCTTCGATCAGATCGCTGACTTTACGGGCATGCACGAGTTGGAGATCAACGGCATCGCCGACGGCGAAGTCGCGATCGGCATCAAGGGGCTCGATCCGGTCATCGGCGGCCAGTTGACGCGCAAAGAGATCGAGCGCTGCGAGGCCAACCCCGAAACCCGGCTGCGGCTGATGAAAAAGACCCTCGCGCCCGAGCAGAAACGCAAGGCCCCGCGCTACACCCCGCTTTCCAAGCGGCAGGACCGCCCGGCCGCGATCGCATGGCTGGTGCGTTATCACCCCGAGCTCGCCGACAGCCAGATCGCCAAGCTGGTCGGCACCACGAAGCCGACGATCCTTTCGGTGCGCGACAAGAGCCACTGGAACATGCCGAATATCCGCCCGGTCGACCCGGTCGCGCTCGGCCTTTGCAAGCAGATCGAGCTGGACGCCGCGGTCAAGCGCGCCGACGCCCGCAAGGCCAAGCTCGAAGGTGAGACGATGACCGACGAGGAAAAGAAGGTTCTGATGTCCACCGAGGCAAGCCTTCACGCCAATGTCGAGCCGTCGCGGCCGCAGAAGAGCTTCGGCGGCCTGGATAATTTCTCCATTCTCGGCGACGAGGAGACGAACGAGGACCCGCGCGACAAGCACGTCGACGCGGACAGCCTGTTCAATCTGCCGAATAACGCCGACGACGAGGACGAGCAGCCCCGCTGAGACGTCCTTCTCTCACTGAATTGAAGGGGGGTCGGCGTCGCCGGCCCCTTTTTTGATTCCGCGGCGCAGCCATGTCGCGGCGTTGGGTTGGCCGGCAAGCCGCTGACGCAATTCCCCCAGTGCAGGAATGTGCGCGAATGGGATAGCTCCGCTTCACCTCTTGCGCGCAGTCACGCAGACGCCGCCGCGCCTGCGTCGCCCGCCTTCGGGCCTGGATTGGCGGGATGCAGTTCAGAAATCGGTCGGCGCGCCGCCTTCTTCCTTGCGGCGCGCGACGAAGGCCGCGAGTTCACCGCCAATCGTTTCGTCCATCGGCGGAGCCTGATATTCTGCAAGGATGTCTTTCCAGATCTTGTTCGCCCGCTCTGGCGTCTGGATCGCCCCCGCCTCCGACCAGGCTTCGTAATTGCGCCAATCGGAAAGAAATGGCGAATAGAACGCGGTCTCATAGCGGTCCTGCGTATGCTGGCAGCCGAAGAAATGGCCAGAAGAGCCGACCTCGCGGATCGCCTCGACCGCCAGATCGGCCTCTTCGACGCTGACGCCTTTCATGTAGTGCCGGATCTGCTGGATCAGCTCGCAATCCATCACGAACTTCTCATAAGACGCAATCAGACCGCCTTCGAGCCAGCCAGCGCCGTGATAGACCACGTTCGCCCCGGCCGTGACGCAGGCCCATAGCGAATTGGCGCTTTCCCACATCGCCTGGCCATCCGGCGCGTTGGCGGCGCAGGCGTTGGAGGCGCGCATCGGCAGCCCGTAAAACCGCGCCATCTGCCCGGCCATCTGCGTCGCCCGCACATATTCCGGCGTCCCGAACGCCGGCGCGCCGGTCTTCATGTCGACATTGGAGGTGAACGTTCCCATCACCACCGGCAGGCCGGGCGCGATGTATTCCAGCAGCGCGATGGCGGCGAGCGCTTCCGCCACCGAGAGCACCGTCGCGCCGGCCAGCGTCACCGGCGCCATCGCGCCCGAAAGCGTGAACGGCGTGACGATCACCGGCTGGCCGCGCCGCGCCAGACGCATCGCGCCGTCCAGCATCGGGAAATCGTGCTTGAGCGGGCTTGATGAATTGATGTTCGTGTACATGCGCGGCGCGGCGTCGAATTCCGAATGGCTGAGCCCGCCCGCGATGCGGACCATCTCCATCACATCCTCCACCCGCTCCGCGCCCAGCGAATAGGCGTGGCAGACCTTGTCGGTCAGCGTCAGCTTGTCATGGAGGCAATCCAGATGCCTGACGGAGGCATGGATATCGACCGGTTCCACCGGGTATCCGCCGGCGATATGGATGCAGTTGAAATACTGCGTCAACTTCATGAAATTGCGAAAATCTTCAGTGTTGCCGACCCGGCGGCCGCGATCGAGATCCATCGCATTTGGCGGGCTGGAGACGTTCACGAAAACCATATGATCGCCGCCGATCGTCACCTTTCGGGCTGGATTTCGCGGCGTGATGTCGAACTGGCGGGGCGCTCGCGCCACCATCTCCATCACGAAATCGCGGCCCATGCGCACCCGTTCGCCATCGACCGCGCATCCAGCGCGCGCGAGGATGGCGCGCGCCTCCTCATTCAGAAAGTCGACGCCGATCTCCTCCAACACCCGCATCGCCGCGTCGTGCACGGCCTCGACGCCTTCGGGGCGCAGCGGGCAGGTCGGGTGATCGGTGTTCACCACTGTCTCCCACGGAGATTGACGAATCGCGCCGCCGCCGCCCCGGCGCTGATTGCCGGCCCGCCCGCCCGAGCGGCCGCGGATGCGGGGCGCGGAATCTTCGGCCAGGGACTCGTCGGCCGCAGTCTCATTGGCTGGAGTGTCGTCGGTCGGGGGGGCTTCGGACATCGGGCGGACTTTCCTTGGGGCGCGGGCCAGCATCGCCCGCCCCGCCCCTTCGTCAATCGCGCTCTGCGACCAAATGGGTCGCATACCGGCGTTCAGGTTGGGAAACGCTGGCGAAGATAATCCGGAAGATCCGCGACAGAGTGCAATATCACGTCGGCGTGCGGCGCAAGTTCCGCTTCGGTCGCGAGGCCGGTCAGCACGCCGACCGAAGCCGCGCAGCCGGCGGCGCGCCCCGCCCCGAGATCGTGGAGGCTGTCGCCGACCATCACCACCTCTTGCGGCTTCAGCGCCAGCGCGGCGCAGAAGGCCTGCGGCATGCCCGGCCCCGGCTTGGTCCCGTAGCCGCTGTCATAGCCGGCGAAGAAGTCGAAAAGCTCATAAAGGCCGATAGCCCGCATGTGCGCCCGCGCCGCCAGTTCAGTGTCATGGGTGGCGACTCCAAGCGACAGCCCCATGCGGCGCAACTGCTCAAGCGCTTCCGCAAGCCCGGCCGTCGGCGTCAGGCCGCCTTCGTCCCCCGCGCCGGCGGCCAGGGCGCGGCGGTTCGCGTCATCCTCTATATGAGCGGCGCTGAACCGTGGCAGCAGCG
Organism: Paracoccaceae bacterium; assembly: GCA_040904645.1. Classification (GTDB taxonomy): domain Bacteria; phylum Pseudomonadota; class Alphaproteobacteria; order Rhodobacterales; family Rhodobacteraceae; genus Pikeienuella. The sequence continues at coordinate 12,181 of JBBDTD010000324.1, read as the reverse complement.
CGGACATCAGCGCCGCCACCTCGGCTGTGGTCCCGGCGACAACAGGCGATCCGGCCAGGAAAAGGCCGGTGCGCCGGTCAAAACCGATCGCCATCCCCAGCGCGTCGCCAAGCGCCGCATCCGGGCCCACGTAAGCGGAAATCATTTCCTCCACGAGGCCACGCCAGGTTGCGACGTAGTCGATCAACGTGCCGTCCTTGTCGAGAAGCACGCCTTTGATCCGCGCCATTCTTCGCCCTCCTCATCACCGGCCGAGCGCATAAACGCCGTGGCGCCCGCGCGCAACGGCGATGGTTGCTTCGTCGCGCACTGTCGGCAAACTGGCGGCGCGAACAAGGAGAGACGAGCGTGGACGAATATCCTGAGCCGGCGCGGGCCGCCTTCCCCATCCTTCAGGCGATTCCGACGCGCTGGAACGACAATGACGTCTATGGCCACATGAACAATGTCGTCTATGCGGAATATTTCGACACGGCGGTCAACCGTTGGCTGATCGAAAGCGACGCGCTGGAAATTCCCGGCGGCCCCGTGATCGGGCTGGTCGCTGAGACGCGGTGCAGGTTTCTTTCCAGCGTCGGCTTTCCCGACCGGCTGGAGACGGGGCTCTGCGCGCTGCGCGTCGGGGCTACGAGCGTCATCTACGGGCTCGGCATTTTCAAGTCAGGCGAGCAAACTCCCGCGGCGCTCTGCCGATACGTGCACGTTTATGTTGCGGCCGAGACCCGCCGACCGACCCCCCTTCCCGAATCGTTGAAGCGGGCCTTGAAAGAGCTCTCCCCCGAAAAGGCCTGATCTGGCGACGAAAGGCGCTGGAATCCGCACTGGATGAAGGCTGGCGGCGCGCCATCGGGCGAGTCTGTTGCTAAATGGAGACGGAGTTGCCGTCCTGTCGCAGCCAGACCGCTTATGATGTTTAGAATGTTGTTTTTGCGGTTCTGACGTGCCAAAACGCGAATGAGCCGGCAATCGGCTTAACGAGGGTTATTAACTGGGCGCGCCGAGCAGTGCGGCCCGTAACGAGACGGAGAGAGGGATGAAGATGATTTCCCGTACAATCCTGGCGGGCGCCGCGCTTGTCGCCGCCGGGTGCACCAATATTCCCGGCGCGAATCTCGGCGGGACGTTCGCAACGGAAGACTTCCTGGCGATGGACATGCCCGGTGGTGATTTCAACGCCGAACTCGCCAAACAGTATCAGGGCCTTGCGGCGTACAACGCCACCAAGGAAGTGAACTGGATGGACGCGGCCGGCTATATGGACCGCTCCAACGCGGCGGCCTCCGGCGGCGTTTCGCCCTGGGATCCGGCCGCGATGGGCATCGGCGGCGAAGCTGCGGCGATGCATGCTGAGGTCAGCTCCAACATCGCGTCGCACGCGTCGGTTAACCCCGCCGCTTGCGCTGAAGCACAGGCGATGTGGGATCAGTGGCTTGAAGCCATGTATCAGGCTCCGGGCGGCTGCCTGGACGCCGACGAAGTCAAGGCGAAGTTCGATGCGGCCTATGCGGCTTGCCTCGGCACCTCGTCCGCCAACTACATCGTGTATTTTGGCTTCGATCGTTCGAACCTGACCGACGCCGCCCGCGGCGTGGTCTCTGATGTCGTCGCCGCGCTCAGCGGTGTCGCCAATCCGATCGTCTCGCTGGTCGGCCACGCCGACACGTCGGGTGCGGCCGCCTACAACGTCGGCCTTTCCCAGCGCCGCGTTAACACGGTCGCCGACGCCCTCGCGGGCTCCGGCGTCCCGGCGGGTGGTATGACCCGCGCCGCACGCGGCGAGTCCGAGCCGGCGGTTTCGACCGGCGACGGCGTCCGCGAGCCGCTCAACCGTCGTGTTGAAATCACGGTCGGTAACTAAGACAGCCCCCGAAAGGGGACTAAAGAGCCGCCCCGCAGCAATGCGGGGCGGTTTTTCGTTTCAGCGCCCCTGACATTCCCGGCGTCGCCCCCTATCTGAATCTGATGAAATGCATCGCACCCGCCCTCGCCCTGTTGCTGACCGCAACGCCGCTTTCAGCCGAGGAAAAGTCGGGGCCGCTGCTTCCGAATGATGAATCTCTCCGCGCGCTCGGCGACTACGCTCAGGAGATGATGCGGGGGCTTGCGGAGCACGCCGCCCCGATGGTGGAGCAACTTCGCACCCTGATCGACGATCTCGGCGCCTATCAGGGGCCGGAACGGCTGCCGAACGGCGATATCATCATCCGCCGCAAGCCGGACGCGAAGCCGCTCCCTCCCTCTCCGGAAGAGCTGGACGACGAGCCGGGCATCGCTCTCTAGTCCGAAACACGGCCGGGCTTTCGCCGCCCGCCGCTCTCCTTTATCCCCAACCCGACACCCAAACATCAAGGAGCCGAGATGCGCCCCGCTCTCAGAAAGCCGGAAATGACCTACGACGCCGCAGAAACCGCCGGCGGCGGGCCGCTGGGCGATCTGCCCGAATGGCGGCTCGACGATCTTTATCCGGGGATGGAGAGCGCCGAATTGAAGGCCGATCTCGATTGGCTCGCACAGGAAATTCCCGCCTTCGCCACTGACGCCAAGGGCCGCATGGCCGAGATGAGCGGCGACGCGCTCGCCGCGCTTCTCGGACGCTATGAGGCGATCCAGTCCAAGTCAGGACGGATCATGTCCTATGCCGGGCTGCTTTATCAGCAGAACACCGCCAACGAGGCGCGGGCGACCTTCTACGCCGACCGCGAATCGGACCTGACCTCGCTTTCCAATCCCTTGGTGTTCTTCAGCCTGGAGCTGAACCGGATCGAGGATTCGGCGCTGGAGGCCAAGCTGGCGGAAAGCGCCGCCCTCGCCCGCTATCGGCCCTGGCTTGAGCGGCTCCGCTCGTTCCGGCCCCACCAGCTTTCGGACGAGTTGGAAACCTGGCAGCACGATATGAGCGTCGTCGGCGCCTCCGCCTGGAACAAGCTGTTCGACGAAACCATGGCCGGCCTCGAATTCCAGGTCGGCGACGAGACGCTGAGCCTCGAAGCGACGCTCAACCTGCTGTCGGATACGAGCCGCGAGCGCCGCGCCGCCGGCGCCGCCGCGCTCTCGAAAGTGTTCAAAGCCAATCTTGGCCTCTTCTCGCGCATCACCAACACCCTCGCGAAGGAGAAGGAAATCGAGGATCGCTGGCGCAAGCTGCCCACGGCGGAATATGGACGCCACCTCTCGAACCATGTCGAGCCAGAGGTGGTGGATGCGCTTCGCGACGCGGTGGTCGCCGCTTATCCTTCGATCAGCCATCGCTATTACGCGCTGAAAGCGAAATGGCTGGGGCTTGATCGGCTTGAGCACTGGGACCGGAACGCGCCGCTACCTTCGGCCGATGACCGGAAGATCGGCTGGGCGGAAGCCAGAACAACGGTTATGGACGCCTATGCCGGCTTCCATCCCCGCATGGCCGAGATCGCGGAGCCTTTCTTCGACAAGGGCTGGATCGACGCCGCCGTGAAGCCCGGCAAGGCCCCCGGCGCCTTCGCCCACCCGACGGTGACCGATGCGCACCCCTATGTGATGCTGAACTATCTCGGCAAGACGCGGGATGTGATGACGCTGGCGCATGAGCTTGGCCACGGCGTTCATCAGGTTCTGGCTGCTGGACAGGGAGAGCTTCTCTCGCGCACGCCGCTGACGCTGGCGGAAACCGCCTCGGTTTTCGGAGAGATGCTGACCTTCAGAAAGCTTCTCGACGCCGCCGATCCGGCGAAGAAAAAGGCGCTCCTCGCCGGCAAGGTCGAGGACATGATCAACACTGTCGTCCGGCAGATCGCGTTCTATGAGTTCGAGCTTCGCGTCCATGCGGCGCGGCGCGAGGGCGAGCTGACCCGTGAGCGGCTCTGCGATATCTGGATGGGCGTGCAACGCGAAAGCCTCGGGCCGGTGTTCGACTTCGCCGAGGGTTATGAAGCCTACTGGACCTACATCCCGCACTTCATCCATTCGCCGTTCTATGTCTACGCCTATGCGTTCGGCGACGGTTTGGTGAACGCGCTTTACGCTGTCTATGAGGAAAGCCCCGAAGGCTTCCAGCAGAAATATTTCGACATGCTCGCCGCCGGCGGGTCGAAGCACCACAAGGAGCTGCTGGCGCCTTTCGGCCTCGACGCCTCCGATCCGGGTTTTTGGGGCAAGGGCCTCGGCATCATCTCCGGCATGATCGACGAGCTGGAGGCGATGGAGGACTAGGCGCCCCCGATGCGTGAGGACTCTCACCCTCGGTGATCCTGATCACGCGCCGTGCGGCCTTTGACTTTTGCGCGGCGCGCCCTGATCCCACGCCAGCGTTACCGGCAGGCGCCGGCACGGCCTCGCCGGGCGCCATAAAGTGCGCGGAGCGCGGACAGTTTCGACTTCAGCGCCGTTCCGGTCGCCGCTACCGGCGGCTGGACTTGTCCAGCCATGCATTCATCAGCACTGATTGCGAACCGCAAGCCAACAATGTGGTCCCCATGCAGGAACCTGCTCTGACCTTCGAGGAAATCGGAAGCTCCGACGATGTCCATGTCGATGGAAAGATCATCGCGGCGGAAAGCTGTCACACTACGGAGGCGAACAGCGACGCCATTCCTTACGGTTGAGGCCGGCCCATATCCGAACCTTCGAAGCCCGCCCGCGGCCCCCGTTCATTTTCAACATAAAGCTTCAGGGCTCCGGCGGGCCAGACTGACGCCCCATGACATGATCCGCCAAGGCGTCGAAATCCGCAAAGCTGAAATCAGCTACGAACTCGGCTGCGGGTTTCCGCCGATAGCCGCCAGTGAAGAAAAGAAACGGCATGCCTGCATTCGCCGCCGCCGCCTCGTCCGCTTCGCTGTCGCCAACGAAAAGCGCCGGGCCGCCGCCGAGCGCCGCCGCCGCGGCCAGCAACGGGGCCGGGTCCGGCTTCATCCGCGGCAGCGAATCGCCGCCGAGAACCACGCCGAAATGCGACCGAAGGCCCAATTCACCGAGGATGATCTCCGTCAGCGCGGCCGGCTTGTTGGTGCATATCCCGAGCGCGAAACCGGCCTTCGCAAGCCGGGTCAGCATCACCACCGCGCCGTCATAGGGGCGCGTCAGCGCCGTCGCGCCGGCTTCATAAATGCGCCCGAACGCTTCGTGCGCCGCCTTCGCCTCATCCCCTGCCGCCCCGCCGGTCGCATCAAGGCAACGCTCCACGAGCTTTCCCACGCCATTACCGACGAAGGAGCGGATCCGCGCCGCCGGCAATTCGCCGCGCCCGAGCGCGGTCAGCGTGGCGTTGGCCGCCGCGACGATATCAGGCGCGCTGTCGATCAGCGTACCGTCAAGATCGAAGATCACCGCGCGCGGGGCGCCCTGATTCGCACTCTCGGCCATGCCGGACCTCAAGCCCGCGCCGCGTCGGCTGCAGCGCGGATTGCGCGGATATTCGCGCCATACGCCGCCGGGTTCGCGACCGAGCCGCCCTTGAAGACCGCCGATCCCGCGACCAGCACGTCGGCTCCGGCGGCGGCGACCAGCGGCGCCGTCTCCGCCGTGACCCCGCCGTCGATCTCGATATGGATTGGCCTGTCGCCGATCATCTCGCGCAGCCGCCGCACCTTTGGCGCCATCGCGTGAATGAAACTCTGCCCGCCGAAGCCGGGATTGACTGTCATCACGCAGACAAGATCGATCCGGTCGAGCACGTATTCGAGCGCCTCGGGCGGCGTCGAGGGGTTGAGCGCGGCGCCTGCCTTGACGCCGAGATCGCGAATGGCCTGCAAGGTGCGGTCGAAATGCGGGCCGGCTTCGACATGCGCGGTGATCACATCGGCGCCCGCCGCCGCGAAAGCCGCGAGATAAGCGTCGACAGGGGAAATCATCAGATGCACGTCCATCACCGTTTTCACGTGTCTGCGGATCGCCTTGCAGGTGGCGGGCCCGAAAGTGATGTTCGGCACGAAATGGCCGTCCATCACATCGACATGCACCCAGTCGCACCCCTCAGCCTCGATGGCGCGGCATTCGGCGCCAAAATCGGCGAAATCGGCCGCAAGGATTGAAGGGGCTATCTTTATCGCGCGATCGAAGGTCATGCGGCGGCCTTTCCGTTGAGATCAGGGCAGGCTCCGGTTAGCGCGTTCGGCGCCGCCGCGTCCAGCCGTGGTTTGGCGATTTCCACTGATCGGCCTGGTGCGATTGCGCTCGCCAGCCGCGCCGCTATCGTGCGCCGCCGGAGGACAGGATGACCGAACTCGCGCTTCTAGACTTTTCAGACGACCGCGCCGTCGCCACCGTGACGCTGAACCGCCCGGAGGCGCTCAACGCACTTTCGTTGGCGCTGGAGGGGGCGCTTCGCGATCTGTTCATCGATCTCGCTGCGAGGGACGGGCTTCGCGCCATCGTCCTCACCGGCGCCGGACGCGCGTTTTCGGTCGGCGTCGACCTGAAGGAGCTCGGGCAAGGCGGCGGCTTGGGGCGTAAATGGCATGGGCCGGGCACGCTTTCCGCGCTGATGCGCGAATCGAAAACGCCGATCATCGCGGCGGTAAACGGCTTCGCCGTAACCGGCGGGCTGGAACTGGCGCTTCAGGCCGATTTCATTATCGCCTCTGAAGCCGCCCGCTTCGCCGACACTCACGCCCTCGTCGGCATCACGCCGTCATGGGGCCTGACGCAGATCCTGCCCCGGCTGATCGGCCCGGCGCGCGCCCGCCGGATGAGCCTGACCGGCGGCTTCATCGACGCGGCCACCGCATATGACTGGGGCCTCGTGGTCGAAGTGACGACGGCTGAGGGCCTCCTCCCCCGCGCCCTGGCCCTCGCCGCCGAGATCGCTGAGACCCAGCCGCTGGCGATGGGCCGTATCCGCCAATTGATGGTGGCGGGCGAGGGCAAGCCGCTTCAGGACGCTCTGGCGCTTGAAGCGCTGGTCTTTGACGATCATATGGCCGGGGTCACCCCCGGCGCAGTAGAAGCGCGGCGCGCCGCGGTGCAGGCGCGCGGACGGCGCGCGTAACAGGAGAATTGAATTGACCAAACCCAAGCTTTTTACGCCCTTCACGCTTCGCGGTCTGACGCTGCGCAATCGGATCGTGATCGCGCCGATGTGCCAGTACTCGGCTACGGACGGCCTCGCGAACGAATGGCATTTCTCGCATCTGTCGACCTTCGCGCGCGGCGGCGCCGGCGCGGTGCTGACCGAAGCGGCAGCGGTGCAGGAACGCGGCCGGATCACCCATGGCGATCTCGGCTTCTGGTCGGATGCGCATGCTGACGCTCTGAAACCGGTCGTCGCCTTCATGAAGAAATTTGGCGCCGCGCCCGGCATCCAGCTCGGCCACGCGGGGCGAAAAGCCTCCATGCAGCGGCCCTGGTTCGGGAATGGCCCGCTCGGCCCAGACGACACGGCGCGCGGCGATCTGCCCTGGGAGGTGATCGGCGCCTCGCCCGTCCCGCTGGCCGACGGCTGGTTGACGCCGATGGAGATGACGCCCGGCGATATCGCTGAGCTGATCGAAGATTTCGTCATCGCGGCCCGGCGCGCGCACGCGACCAGTTTCGAGTTCATCGAGTTGCACGCCGCCCATGGCTACCTGATCCAATCCTTCCTCTCGCCGATCTCGAACAAGAGAACCGATGAGTGGGGCGGCGACCTCACCGGGCGCATGAAGCTCGCGCTCGACGTGGTGCGGGGGGTTCGCGCGGCCTGGCCGAAGGAAAAACCGCTCTTCGTCCGCATCTCCTCCACCGACGGCATGGAAGGCGGATGGGAGCTTGACGACAGTGTCGCGCTCGCGAAGGAATTCAAATCGCTCGGCGTCGACGTGATCGATTGTTCGGCTTTCGGCAATTCCGCAGGCGGCGCGACCGCTAATCCCAGCGCGCGCGGCGCAGCCTTCCAGACGCCCTTCGCCAAGCGGATTCGCGCGGAAGCGGGCATCGCCACGCAGGCTGTAGGACTGATCCTCGACGGGCCTATGGCGGAGGAAGTGCTGCAGGATGGCCGGTCCGATCTGATCGCCATCGGCCGGGAGGCGCTTTTCGACCCGTTCTGGCCGTATCATCAAGCCCACGCCATGGGCGTGAACGACTACGAAGACTGGCCCGCCCCCTATGGGTGGTGGCTGATGCGCCGCGAAAACATGGTCCGCCGCATCCGCGAAGAGCCAGGCGCCCGCGCGCTCCCCTGAGCGGACGGACAGCGCCAATCTGATGGGGCGGTCAGATCCGCCCCATCAGGACCAGAATCAGAACGACCACGAGCACAAGCCCGAGGCCGCCGGTCGGGCCGTAGCCCCAGCCCGCGCTGTAACCCCAGCGCGGAAGCGCGCCAATCAAAAGAAGAACGAGGAGAACAAGAAGAATTGCGCCAAGCATGGTTGTCCCTTTCGGCTGCGCTCACTTGCGACGCGTTGAACGATGGATTCTTGGGATAATCAGACGATGCCGATCAGCGACAGAATAAAGCCTGCGACGACCACCAGGCCGACAATATAAATGATCATGTGCATGGCGAGGTTCTTTCATCGGGTTGCGAAAGGTAAACGCCGCCGAAGCCGTTAGGTTCCCACGAGCACTTCCGCCGTCCAACCCTCGGCCCCCGGCGTCACGCGGATCGGCAGCGCGTTCGGCATCGGGATCAGTTGCGGCGCGATCGGCACGTGCTGATGGGCGGCGTACCAGAGCCCGCCGTGACAGACGATCAACGTCTCCGGCTCAGCCGCCGCCCGCATCAGCGCCGCCCAGGCGCGCGCCGCGAAAACGGCGAAGCTCTCACCCTCTTTGGGGCTCCACCGGCCAGAGAAGTAATCTTTCACGAACTCGCCTCGCGACTGACCCTGCAATTCGCCGAGATGGCACTCCATCAGTTCGTCATCGACGTCGAGCGTCGCGCCGGTCGCCGCCGCCACCGCCTCCGCCGTGTGCCGGGCGCGCGAAAGCGGGCTCGACACGATGCGGCTGATCGGCTCGTCCGCGAGGATCCGCGCCGCCGTCGCGGCCTGCCGCCGCCCGAGATCGGAAAGCGGCGCGTCGAGTTGGCCCTGCGTGCGCCCTTCGGCGTTCCAGGTGGTCTCGCCGTGGCGAAGAAAATGGAATCTGTGCTGAAAGCCCATGGCCGCCCCCTTGCTTCGGGGACGCATAGACCGAATGATCCGCCCGCCCGCAAGAGGACAGATAAACCAATGACGACAGAACTGAACGATATTTCGAGCTACACCATGTTTGAGCCCGTGACCCTGCGCTATTCCGATCAGGACGGCATGGGCCATGTGAACAATGTCGCCTACGCCGCTCTCTTCGAGGCGGGAAGGCTCGGCCTTCTGACCGCCTTGCTGGAAGGCGCCGGGGATCAGCGTTTCAACTTCGTCCTCGCCAATCTCAACATCGATTACCGGCAGGAGATGCATTTTCCCGGCACTGTTCAGGTGGGCGGAAAACTGCTGCGGTTCGGCGAGAAATCGATCACCACGGGTTTTGGCGCGTTTCTGAACGGCGTCTGCCATGCGACGGCGACCTGCGTGAACGTCTTCTTCGACCCCGTCACCCGCCGTTCCCGCCCGTTCCCGGACAATATCCGCGCTGCTTTCACTGCGGATTTCACTGCGGGCGCGGCGCGCTGACGGGTTTCAAAGCGCTGCTCGCCCACTTCACCGCCACCGCCGCCGCCGAGGCCGGCGCACCGGCCGAGGCCACAGGGCGTCTGGTGCGCTGAACTCATTGGAAGGCTCCTGTTGCGCCGGATACCCGTCACAGGACCGTCGGCGCGGCGATTGGCCGCCCGCGCGCCGCCATAGCCAAACCATTCGCAAAAGCCTTTTGCGTAATCATCCGCGTCATGGCCCCCGGCGCGGGTGAGCGAGCCCGCCATCGCCAACATCTGCGCGCCATAATGCGGGTAATCGCCGGGCGTTCGCCGCCATGGGCGAAATAGCCGAGCCCGCCGCCATCCGCGCCAACATGGACCGCAGCGTTCGGCGTGCGGAATTCCGGCGCATCGCCAGCAAGCTCCGCGATGCGGTTCTGACCGTAAAGCCAGCGCAGCCGCAGCGCCGACGCCGCCGCGGTCAACGCCGCAAGCAGCGCGCCCTCTCTCCGATTCATCCTGCCTCCTTCAGCCGGGCGCGGAGCTTGCGGCGCATGATCTTGCCGCTGGCCGTCACCGGCATCTCTTCGATGAAATCCACGGCGACCGGCGCAAGATGCGGGCTGAGCCGCAGCTTCACATGCGCGATGAGCGCCGCGACGAGCGCATCGCCCGCCTCCGCGCCCGGCGCGAGGGTCACGAAAGCACGTATGACTTCGGTCCTGACCGGGTCCGCCTCTCCGATCACGGCGGCGACCGCGACGGCGGGGTGGCCGGCGAGGCATTCCTCTATCTCCGTCGGGCCGACCCGGTAGCCGGAAGCGGTGATGACGTCGTCGGCCCGCGATTCGAAGCGAAAATACCCCTCGGCGCCCCGCGTCGCCACGTCGCCGGTCAGCATCCAGAGCTGGCCGCGCGCGTCGCGGCGGAGTTTCTCTTTCGTCTTCTCGGGCTGGTTCCAGTAGCCGAGGAAAAGTCCGGAATCCGGTGCGCGGATCGCCAGCTCCCCGGCCTGACCGGGCGAAACCGGCTCCAGCTCCGCGTCCAGCACCGCCGCCTCGTGGCCGGGCAGCGCCAGCCCCATGGAGCCCGGCTTCGGCGTCATCAGCCGGGCGTTATTGCCGATGACCATGTTGCATTCGGTCTGACCGTAAAACTCGTTCACCGGCGCGCCGAACGCCTCCCGCCCCCAGGCGAGAACTTCACCGCCCATCGCCTCCCCCGCGGAGCCGACGACGCGCAGATCGGCGCCGAAGCGTTGCGGGGCCTCCACCCGGCGCATCAGTTTCAACGCGGTCGGCGGGAAGAAGGCGCAGCGCACGCGGTGGCGGGCCAGAATATCAAAGGCCCGGTCCGGATCGAACTTGCCCATACGGTGCGCCAGCAACGGAACGCCGTGAAAAAGCGCCGGCGCCATCGCGTTCATCGAGCCGCCCATCCACGCCCAGTCGGCCGGGGTCCACATCAGATCGCCCGGATGCGGCATGAAATCATACACCATCCGCGCCCCGACGACATGCGCCGCAAGCACGCGCTGGCCATGCAGCGCGCCCTTCGGCGGCCCGGTGGTGCCGGAGGTGTAGGAAAGAAGGGCCGGGTCGTCAGGCCCGGTGATCGCAGTTTCAAACGTATCGCGGGCGCGCGACAGCGTCTCACCCAGCCCCTCCGCGCCTGCATCCGACCCCTCGACGCACAGCACCGTATGAAGAGCAGGCAGCCGCGCCCTGATCGCTTCGATCTTGGGCATGTTGGCCCGGTCGGTCAGCAGCGCCAACGCGCCGCTGTCCGCGAGCCGGTATTCGAGCGCCTCTTCCCCAAAAAGCGTGAAAAGCGGCGTGATCACCGCTCCAAGCTTGATCGCGGCGAGCCAGGCGAGCAACGCCTCCGCCGATTGCGGCAACAACACAGCGACCCTGTCGCCGCGCTTCACACCGGTCGCGGCCAGCGCGTTGGCGAGCCGCGAGGAGTCGCGCGAAAGTTCGCCATAGCTTCGCAGCCGATCGGCGCCGGTCGGCTCAAGCGAGATAAGCGCCACACGCTCCGGCGCCGCGCGGGCCCATCGCTCGCAGATCAGATCGGCGATGTTATAGCGGACCGGCAGACGCCATTCGAAACCTGCGCGCGCAGCGGCCCATGTCGGGGCCGGCGCAAGTTCCGTGAAAGCGATCGGTTCAGTCATCAAGCACGACCGCCTCCAGCCGCGACCGCCCGGCGGAAACGCCGAGCGCGGCGGCCGCGGCGCTGGAGAGCACGGCCTCATCCGCCCCGGGCGCCGGGTCGCGCCAGAAGAGCTTGGCCACGACCGCCCGCCCTGTCGCAGGATCGGTCAGCAGAACCCGCCGATAGGCTGGCAGATAGGGCAGCGCGACCCAGAGGCCGCCGGCCGTCTCAACCCCGTCCCACTCCGCGGGAAGGTCCGAGATGCGAAAGACGGCGTCTTTCGGAAGCGCCGCCCGCACGGCGGCGACCTGAGGCGCTGGCGCCGGCCTGGTTTGCGGCGTGGGCCCGGCGGGGCGCGGATTCGGGACTGACGGAGGTTGCGGAGCGGCCAGTTCCTGCTCCTGCTTCGGCCCTCTCTGCTCCAGCGACGGTGGCGCCGGCGCGGCGGAGCCGGCAAGTTCCACGCATCCCGACAGCGCGACGAGCGCC
>JBBDTD010000323.1:2796-16132 GCA_040904645.1 Paracoccaceae bacterium | reverse complement strand
AGTAACGAACGGGCGAAGGGTCGCGCACAAGCGCGGCCCGGACCCCTCTTTGGCCGCATCCTTTCGGGGAGAAGCAATGGACGACAGCGGAACAGTCCCGTTGGACGACGTCGCCCATGGCGCCGTCGATTCTCCCTGGACCGTAAATTTCGGCCCTTCGCGATTTCATTGCAGCGCCTGCGGCTCGGCCGCGGGAAACAGGCTGGTTTCCGTGCCGGGCGAGCCGTCGCGCACCGGCGCCCTTCAACTCCGCGTCGTCTATAGCCATTGCGGCGTTTGCGAGACGCTCGACATCCTGCCCGACCAGACCACCGACGACGACCTCTACGGCGAAGGCTACTATTCCTTCTCCAAACGCCGCGGCTCAGGCCTCTCCGCGCTACGCCGGATTCCGGCGCGGCTGCGTGATCGAGCCGAAGTGTTCGGGGGCGTCGGGATCGGCGCGCTTCTGCGGCGGATAGCGCCCAATCCCCTTGTCGGCCGCTTGCGCCCGCTCACCGATGGCGGCCTCGGCGCCCCGCTCAGCCGCAACGCTTCGGTGCTGGATATCGGCTGTGGCGCCGGAGGATGGCTACGCATGCTGGCCGGCGTCGGTTTCACCCCGCCGAGGCCAGAAGCTGCGCATTGCCGCCCGCCGCGGTCGTGTCGATAGAGAGCGAACGCTCCGCCGCGAACCGTTCCGGGGCGATCTCCTCGTTGATAAGGCGCAGGACCCGCCCCTCCCGGCTGGCGAGGGCCGCGCGGACCCAGGCGAGTTGATCAGGAAGCGAGAGGGCGAGCGCGTCGAACTCTGCCCCGGCGATGAAATCGGCGTCGGGCGCGCCGTCGAGCGCGATCCAGGGCAAGCGGGGATCGAGGAGCGGGATCATGGCGCGCGTCGCGCCGGGACCGATAGCGAGCACCGCGTTTCCGGCCCGGAGCGCTTGCGCGACATGGCCCAGCAGCCCCTCCCCCGCGCCATAGCAGAATACGCGGCCGAGCGGCGCCAGCCGGAGACGGTTCGATTCGCCCGTCGGGCCGGGCAACTCGACCGAGCCGCAATCGAGCGCGGCCGCCGCCGTCATCGCCTTCGCGGCGCGCCCGCGGAGCAGATCGCGGAGCACGTCGATACGGTCCTTTCGCTTCGCCCATGCGCCGGGGTCGAGCCGGCGCAGAAGGACGCGCGCCGCCGCGCCGTCCAGCGCCGGGGCCGCGACCCGCGTCACCACTGACGGCGCCGCCAGGCGCCGCCGGAAGCGCGGCAGGTAATACGGCCCGCCCGCCTTCGGCCCGGTTCCCGACATGCCCTCGCCGCCGAAAGGTTGAGAGCCGACGATGGCGCCGATCTGGTTGCGGTTGACGTAGAGATTGCCGACCTTGATCGCGTCGACCACCTCCTGCACCCTGCGGTCGATCCGGGTGTGCAAGCCGAAGGTCAGCCCGTAACCCCGCGCGTTGACCGCCTTCACCACCTTCGTCACCCCTTCGGCCGCGAAGGTCGCGATATGAAGGACCGGCCCGAAAACCTCCCGGTCCAGGTCCTCGATCCCCGCGACGCGAATGGCCGCCGGCGCTGCGAAGAGTCCGCGCTCAGGCGCGGCGACCCGATGCAGGAGCCGGCCATCGGCCTCGGCCGCCGCCACATAGCTCTCGATCATCTCCTGCGCCTCGGCGTCGATCACCGGGCCGATATCGGCTTCCAGCGCCCATGGGTCGCCCAATCGGAGCGCATCCATCGCGCCGAAGAGCATCGCCATCAGCTTCGGCGCCACTTCTTCCTGCACATAGAGGATGCGCAGCGCCGAGCACCGCTGACCGGCGCTTTGAAACGCCGAGGCGACAATGTCCCGCACCGCCTGTTCGGGCAGCGCGGTGCTGTCCACGATCATGGCGTTGAGACCGCCGGTCTCCGCGATCAGCATCGCATCCGGCGCGGCTTCAGCCAGCTTGCGGTCGATCAGTTTCGCAACCTCGGTGGAGCCGGTGAAACAGACCCCGCCGAGGCGCCGATCGCCGGTGAGCGCGGCGCCGATCTCGCCCGCGCCCTGCACGAGGCGAAACGCATCCTGCGGGACGCCGGCCTCATGCAGGATGGCGGCGGCGCGGGCCGCGATCAGCGGCGACTGCTCCGCAGGTTTCGCGACGACCGTGTTTCCTGCGGCGAGGGCGGCGGCGATCTGGCCGGTGAAGATGGCGAGCGGGAAGTTCCAGGGCGAGATGCAGGCGATCACGCCGCGCGCCTCCCCCGGAAGATGGGCGCAATTGGCGCTGTAATAGCGCAGAAAATCCACCGCTTCGCGCAACTCGGCCACGCCGTCGTCCAGCGTCTTGCCCGACTCGCGGGCGAGAAGCGCGAAGATCTCACCGAAAGCGGCTTCGTAGAGATCCGCCGCACGGTTAAGCGCGGCGGCCCGCGCTTCTGGCGGCGTCGCCGCCCAGCCGGGCGCCGCGGCGGAGGCGGCGGCGACGGCGGCGGACACGTCTTCGGGCGTCGACCAGTCGAGCTTGCCTACCAGCGCGCCGGTCGCGGGATTGACCATCTCCACGGCGCCCGCGCCCCAGACATGATCCCGCCACGGCGCGCGGGCGGCCGCGATGTTCGCGAGATCAGTCTCCGCCGCCGTATCCCAACCTTTGGCGTTTCGCCGCTCCGGAGCGAAGAGATCCTGCGGCGCCGGGATCTCCGGATTGGGCGCGGGCTGGGCGGCGAGCGCTTCGAAAGGATCGCCCCCGACGGCTTCGGCCGGTACGTCCTCATCGACGATCTGGTTCACGAAGCTGGAATTCGCGCCATTCTCCAGCAGCCGACGGACAAGATAGGCGAGCAGGTCCTCATGCGCGCCGACTGGAGCGTAGATGCGGCAACGCGCGCCCGTGCGCACCCGCAGCGTCTCGTGCAGCGCTTCGCCCATGCCATGCAGGCGCTGGAACTCGAAGCTGTCGTCCGGGCCGCCGGCGATATGCAGGATCGCAGCGGCGCTGTGAGCGTTATGGGTGGCGAACTGCGGATAGATGCGCCTGCGATAGCCGAGCAGCTTTCGCGCGCAGGCGATGTAGCTGACATCGGTGGCGGATTTGCGGGTGAAGACCGGGTAGTGTGAAAGGCCCATCACCTGCGCGCGCTTGATCTCCGTATCCCAATAGGCGCCCTTGACCAGCCTGATCATGATCTTCCGGTCCAGCCGATCGGCCAACTCGTTCAGCCAGTCGATCACCAGCGGCGCACGGCGCTGATAGGCCTGCACGACGACGCCGAAGCCGTTCCAACCCTCCAGCGACGCATCGGAAAGCACCGCCTCGATCACGTCGAACGAGAGATCGAGCCGGTCCGCTTCCTCCGCGTCCAGGTTGAGGCCCATGCGCGCGTCTTTCGCCTGCCGCGCAAGCGCGAGAAGCCGGTCCGACACCGCGGCGACGGCGATCGTCTTCTGTTTGCGCTCATAGCGCGGATGGAGCGCCGAGAGTTTGACCGAGATGCCCGGATTGGCGCGGATATCGTCCGATTTCGCCCGCCCGGCGATGGCCGCGATGGCCGCCTGATACGCCTTCATATAGCGATCGGCGTCCGCGTGGGTGCGGGCGGCTTCGCCGAGCATGTCGTAGGAATAGGTGTAGCCCTTCGCCACCATGCCGTCGCCGCGCTTCATCGCGCCCGATATCGTCTCCCCCAACACGAAGGCGGAGCCCATCTCGCGCATCGCGGCCGCAACGGGGCGGCGGATAACCGGCTCTCCCAGACGGCGCACCATGGAGCGCAGGGCGCCGGCGACCCCCCTTTCTTCATCCTCCAACACCCGCCCGGTGAGCATCAGCGCCCAGGTCGAAGCGTTGACGAGGATGGAGCCTGAATCGCCCACATGCGCGCCCCAGTCGTGCGGTGCGATCTTGTCCTGGATCAGATCGTCGATCGTCTCGGCGTCGGGCACCCGCAAAAGCGCTTCCGCGAGGCACATCAGCGCGACGCCTTCGGCGGTGGAGAGCCCATATTCAGCGAGGAAACTTTCCATCAGACCGGGGGCCGCGGCGCCGCGCACCGCGCGCACCAGATCGGCGGCATGGGCGGCGATGGCCGCGCGTTCCGACTCGGAAAGCGCCGCCGCGCGGATCAGCGCGTCGAGACATGTCGTCTCATCGCTCTTTTCAGCGGCGTGGAGAGCGGTGCGAATACGATCCATGTGTTCTATCCGGATGAGTGTTTCACGCGGACAATAGCAGGCGCCGGGCGCGGCGCCCGGCCCAAAGTAAGGGGGAGAGACGCGCCGGGCGGATTTTCTTTCACCCTTCCGCAGGACATGTGAACTGGTTTGCGCCCGGCCGGCAGGTCAGATGGCTCCGCCCCTCAGGTCAGCAATACCGTTCAGGCCCTTCCCACTGGGCGGCGGCGTAGCGGTCGCCATGCGCCCAGCCGATGGGCAGAACCGCCTCTATCCGGGCGATATCCTCAGCGTTGAGGGCGATTTCGGCGCCTTCGACCACTTCACGCAGATGGGTGGTGGACCGGGTTCCCGGGATTGGCAGGATATGTTCGCCCTGATGCAAAAGCCACGCGATGGCGAGCGACGCGGCCGGGCGGCCCATATCGGCTGCGAGCGCCCGGAACCGGTCGGTGACCATCAGGTTCGCCGCGAGATTCGGGGCTTGAAACCTGGGGTTCGTCTTCAGGAAGGCGAGGTCCGCGGCCGCCGCCGCGAGATGCGGCCGGTCCGTCAGCATGGCCCGCGCCACGGGCGAGAACGCCACCAGCGCCACACCCAACTCCGCGCAGGTCTGCACCAGGCCCAACTCGGGCGAGCGGGTGGCGAGCGAATATTCCGATTGAACCGCCGCGACCGGGTGCACGGCGTGGGCGCGGCGCAGCGAGGAAGGCGCGATTTCCGAGAAGCCGATAGCCTTGGCCTTGCCGGATTTCACCAGCGCCGCCATCGTCTCCGCGACTTCCTCGATCGGCAGAGCTGCTTCGCGCCGATGGACATAGTAGAGATCCACCGCCTCCACCCCCATCCGTTTCAGGCTTTTCTCCAACTCGCCCTCGAGATGGGCGCGGCTGTTGTCGAAGCCGCGCACGCCGTCCGCGCTGCGGGAGATGCCGCCCTTGGTGGCGATGGTGAAAGGGTTGGCCCCGCCGCGCCGCTTCAGCCATGCGCCGATCCATGTTTCCGATCTGCCCATGCCATAAACGTTGGATGTGTCGATATGGTCGACGCCGAGTTCAAGGCAGGCGTCGAGCACCTTGAAGGAGCCTTCTTCGGTGGACGGTCCGTAGAAATCGGAAAACGACATGGCGCCGTAACCGACGGCGCCGACAAGGGGGCCGTCACGGCCGAGAGCGCGTTTTTTCATACTCATAATCCCTTTTCAGTCTTTCAATACGGCGATGGAGGTCGCGTCCGGGCTCCGATCCGCGCCCTGCCGCGCCTCCATCCAGCCGGGATAGGCCGGCCGCGGCGCGGTCGCTGCGTCCAGCACCGCCAGATCCTCGGGCGAAAGCTTGAGGTCGGCGGCGCGAAGCGTCTCCGCCAGTTGTTCTTTCGTCCGCCCGCCAATGGTGACCGAAGCGACAGCGGGTCGGCTCAGCACCCAGGCGAGAGAGATTGCGGCGGGCGATGCGCCGGTGCGGGCCGCGACCTCGGCCAGCGCGGCGCGGGCGGCGGCGCCCTCCTCCTCGTCAACAGGCGGGAACGCGAAGACGTCGCGCCTGGTCGCGGCGTTCGGTTGCTCGGTCCTCGCGAGGAAACCGCCGGCGAGAGGGCTCCATGCGACGACGCCGACCCGCTCCGCCTCAGCCAGCGGCACGATCTCGCGCTCGATGTCGCGGCCGACCATGCTGTAATACATCTGCGCCGCTGCGACGCGCGGCAGCGAGAGCCGCTCCGCCGCACCCAGCGCCTTCATGATCCGCCATGCGGGAAAGTTGGAAAGCCCGATATAGCGGATCTTGCCGGCGCGGATCAGATCGTCGAGGGCGCGCAGGGTTTCCTCGATCGGCGTCAGCGTATCGACACCGTGAAGATAATAGATGTCGATATGGTCGGTGCGCAGCCGCCGCAAGCTCGCCTCCACCTGATTGACGAGGTGGTGGCGGGTGTTCCCTACATCATTCGGCCCCGGCCCGACCCTCAGCCGCGCCTTGGTCGAGATCAGGATCGAGGACCGGTCCAGCCCGAGCGCTTCAAGCGCCGCGCCCAGCATTTCTTCCGAACCGCCGGCGGAGTAATAATCGGCGGTGTCGATCAGGTTCACGCCAGCGTCGACCGCCTGCGCCATCTGGGCTTTCACCTCTTCGATCTCCAGATCGCCGATATTCTTCCAGAAGCCGTTACCGCCACCATAACCCATCGTGCCGAGCGACAGCGCGGAAACGTAAAGCCCGGTCTGGCCCAGCAGCCGATATTCCATGATGGTCCCTTTCGAGGCTATTTCGGCGCCATGCGGATCGCCCCGTCGAGGCGCACCACCTCGCCGTTCAGCATCGTGTTCTCGATCATGTGGCGGGCGAGGCTGGCGTATTCCGAAGGCTCGCCCAGCCGCGCCGGGAATGGAACCTGAGCGCCAAGGCTTTTCTGCGCCTCTTCCGGCAGGCCCTTCAGCATCGGGGTGAGGAAAAGGCCGGGCGCGATGGCCAGAACCCGGACGCCCGAGCGGGAAAGATCGCGCGCCATCGGCAGCGTCATGCCGACGACGCCGGCCTTGGAGGCGCCGTAGGCGACCTGCCCGATCTGCCCGTCATAGGCGGCGACGGAGGCGGTGTTGATGATCACGCCCCGCTCTCCGTCCGCGCCGGTCGGTTCCGCCGCAGCCATGCCGGCGGCGGCGATGGAGGCGGCGTTGAATGTGCCGATCAGGTTGACGCCGATCACCGCCGCGAACCGCGCCGCGTCATGCGGAGAGCCGTCGCGGTTCACTGTCCGCTCCGGCGGGGCGATTCCGGCGCAGTTGACCAGAATCTTTTCCTGCCCATGCGCCGCGCGCGCGGCCTTGAACGCGTCGGCGACCGCGACCGCGTCGGTGACGTTCACCTTCACGAAGATCCCGCCGATTTCCGCCGCGATGGCTTCACCTGCGGCTTCGTTCATGTCGAAAAGCGCAACCTTCGCGCCGAGGCCCGCGAGCATCCGCGCCGTCGCTTCGCCAAGCCCGGAGGCCCCGCCGGTCACTACGGCGGAAATTCCATCAATGTTCATATGTCTCGTTCCTGTGTTTTCAGCGCGTGGAGTGGCGCGGCCCGCCTATTCTGGCAGGGTCTCGCCGGAGCCGCCCATTTCGGACGGCACGTCCTTCATCTTCGGCAGCCCATCGGGAATACGGAGCACCGATTCCGCATAGAACACATGCACCGCCGGTTTGAAGTCGAGGCTGGGGATCGTCGCCGCGTAAACGTCGACGAGGCCCATGCCGGGATGGTCGGTCATGACATGGCCGCCGCAGGTCTTGCAGGACTTGCGCGCGGAATTCTCGGTCTTGTTGTAGGTGAGGATGTTTTCCTCGCCCTTTGTCACCTTCACCGATGCGGGCGACCAGAGCGAAAAGGCGTTCACAGGACCGGCGGACCAGGACCGGCAGGATTCGCAGTGGCAGTAGCCCATCGCCGCGGGCTCTCCCGAAACGCTGATTTCGACCGCGCCGCAGAAGCAGGCGCCTTTGTGCGTGTCGCTCATCGTGGTGTTTCCTTCCCGATTGGCCGCTCACCGGCGGCTGACATTGATCCAGGCGCCTGGCGCCTGAGGAAGACAAGTTCGCTCAAAGTCTAGCGGGCGAAGGCTGCCGCCATCAGCGCCTTGGTGTAGTCATTGGCGGGCGCCTCTATGACATCCGCCGCGTCACCCTGTTCGACGACCTCGCCCGCCTTCATCACCAGGATCCGGTGGCTGACCGCCTGAATGACTTTCAGATCGTGACTGATGAAGATATAGGCCAGCCCGTATTTCCGCTGCAACCCGCGAAGAAGCTCGATGATCTGAGTCTGCACCGTCATGTCGAGCGCGGAAGTCGGCTCATCCAGAACCACCAGTTTCGGCTTCAGGATCATGGCGCGCGCGATGGCGATGCGCTGGCGTTGGCCACCTGAGAATTCGTGCGGGTAACGGTCCATCGCGTCATCGGGCAGGCCGACTTCGCGGAGCGCGTCCGTCACCAGTTCGCGCTTCGTACGGTCGCCGCCGATCCGGTGAACCCCCAACCCCTCGGCGATGATCTCAAAGCAGGACATGCGCGGCGAGAGAGAGCCATAGGGATCCTGAAAGACGATCTGCATCTGGCGGCGCAGAGGGCGCAGCGCACGGCGCTTGAGCTGATGGACGCCCTGGCCGAGGAAGGCGATGCGCCCTTCCGACGGGATCAACCGCATCATCGCCAGCGCGATCGTGGTCTTGCCGGAACCGCTTTCGCCTACGACGCCCAGCGTCTCTCCGGCGCGCACGCGCACATTGGCGCCGGTCACGGCTTTCACATGGCCGACCGTGCTGCGCATGAACCCGCGCCGGATCGGGAACCAGACCTTGAGGTCGTTGGCCTCGGAAACGACCGGCGCATCCTCCGCCACAGGGTCGGGGCGCCCGGTCGGCTCCGAGGCGAGGAGTTTTCTGGTGTATCCGTGCTTTGGCGCGGCGAAAACAGCCTTGGTCGGCCCGGTCTCCACGATCTCGCCCTGCTTCATGACCGCGACGCGATCCGCAATGCGGCGCACGATGTTGAGGTCATGGGTGATGAAGAGCATCGAAAGCCCCTCATCACGCTGCAGCTGTTTCAGGAGATCGAGGATCTGCGCCTGAATCGTCACATCCAGCGCGGTGGTCGGCTCGTCCGCGATCAGAAGCTCCGGCTTGTTGGCCAGCGCCATGGCGATCATCACGCGCTGGCGCTGCCCGCCGGAAAGCTCATGCGGATATGCGGAAAGACGGCTCTCGGCGTCGCGAACGCCGACCTTGTCCAGAAGATCGAGGACGCGCGGCCGCGCGGGCGCGCCGGTCAACCCCTGATGCAGCGCCAGACTCTCGCCGATCTGCCGCTCGATGTCGTGGAGCGGGTTCAGCGATGTCATCGGTTCCTGAAAGATGAAGCTTATATCGTTGCCGCGCACGGCCCGAAGCCGGGCT
This sequence comes from Paracoccaceae bacterium, assembly GCA_040904645.1. Lineage (GTDB taxonomy): Bacteria > Pseudomonadota > Alphaproteobacteria > Rhodobacterales > Rhodobacteraceae > Pikeienuella. The sequence continues at coordinate 7,061 of JBBDTD010000323.1, read as the reverse complement.
TCGCTCGCGCCGGTCAACTCCTCGCCATCATAGGCGACCGAGCCTTCGATCACCGCCGAACCCGGCAGGAGGCCCACAGTCGCCAGCGCGGTGACGGATTTGCCGGAGCCGCTTTCTCCGACCAGCGCCAGCGTCTCCCCCTTCGCGATCTCGAAGCTGACGCCGCGCACAGCGGGCGAGATCCGCCCTTCGGAGCGGAACCCGACATTCAGATCGCGGATCGAAAGCACGCTCACGCGAAGGTCTTTCGCGGATCGAACGCGTCACGCACCGCTTCGAAAATGAAAACGAGGAGGGACAGCATGATTGCGAAAGTCAGGAAAGCGGTAATCCCGAGCCAGGGCGCCTGAAGGTTGTTCTTGCCCTGCAAAGCCAGATCGCCAAGCGACGGGTAGGAAGCAGGCAGGCCCAGCCCGAGAAAATCGAGCGAGGCGAGGATGGAGACCGACCCCGCCAGCAGGAAGGGCATGATCGTCAGCGTCGCGACCATCGCGTTCGGAAGGAGGTGGCGAAACATGATCGGCCAGTCGGAGACGCCGAGCGCGCGGGCCGCGCGCACATATTCAAAGTTCCGCGCCCGCAGAAACTCCGCCCGCACCACGCCGACCAGCGAGGTCCACGAAAACATTGTCAGCAGGATCATCAGGATCCAGAAATTCGGGGTGATGATCGCCGATACGATGATCAGCACGTAAAGAGTCGGGATATTGCCCCAGATCTCCACGATCCGCTGGAAGAAGAGATCGACCCAGCCGCCGAAAAAACCCTGAGTCGCCCCGGCGAGGACGCCGATCAGGGAGGCGAGTACCGTGACCGAAAACCCGAAAAGCACCGAGATGCGAAATCCGTAGATCACCCGCGCCGTGACATCGCGGGTCTGGTCGTCAGTGCCGAGCCAGTTCTGCGAAGTCGGCGGCCCCGGCGCTGTCTGAACGTCGTAATTGGGCGTGTCGTAGCTGAAGGGGATCAGCGGCCAGAGCATCCAGCCCGGCGTCTCGCCCTCGGCTATCTCCTCATCGCCATTGCCGCGGATGAGATCCTGCACGAAGGGATCGGTGTAATCCGGCTCGGTGGCGAAATCGCCGCCGAAATGCGTCTCGGGATAGAAGGTCACGAGCGGGAAATACAGCTCCCCCTTGAAGGAAAGCACCAGAGGCTTGTCGTTCGCGACCACCTCCGCGAAGAGGGAAACGAGGAACAGCGCGAGGAAGATCCAGAGCGACCACCAGCCGCGCCGGTTCGCCTTGAAGTTCCGCCAGCGGCGGCGGCCGATCGGAGAGAGACGAAACACTCAGCGCCCCTCGAAATCGATACGCGGGTCGATCTGGACGTAGACCAGATCGGTGATGAGATGCATCAAAAGCCCGATCAGCCCAAAGAGATAGAGCGTCCCGAACACCACCGGATAGTCGCGCTTGATGATGCTTTCATAGCCGAGAAGCCCAAGCCCATCGAGCGAGAAGATGGTCTCGATGAGCAGCGAGCCGGTGAAGAAGATCGAAACGAACGCGGCCGGAAACCCGGCGACGACGATCAGCATCGCATTGCGGAACACGTGCCCGTAAAGCACCCGCCGTTCCGGCAGCCCCTTCGCGCGGGCGGTCACGACATATTGTTTGCCTATCTCATCGAGAAAGGAATTCTTGGTCAGCAGCGTCAGCGTCGCAAATCCTGAAATCGCCATGGCGAACACGGGAAGCGCGATGTGATGCATGTAATCCAGCGCGTAGCCGATGGTGGACAGATCCTCCGCGCCGTTAGAATGCAGGCCCCGGAGCGGAAACCATTGCCAGTAGCTGCCGCCGGCGAAGAAGATCAGCAGCATGATCGCAAAGAGAAAACCCGGTATCGCATAGCCGATGATGATGACGCCCGAAGTCCAGACATCGAAACGCGAACCGTCCCGCACCGCTTTTCTGATCCCGAGAGGGATCGAGACCAGATAGGACAGGAGCGTCGTCCAGATTCCGAGCGAGATGGAGACCGGCATTTTCTCAAGGATCAGATCGATGACGGAGACGGAGCGGAAATAGCTCTCCCCGAAATCGAAACGCATGTAGTTCCAGACCATGTTGGCGAACCGTTCCAGGGGCGGCTTGTCGAAGCCGAACTGGCGCTCCAGCTCCTTGATGAATTCCGGGTCAAGACCCTGTGCGCCCCGATACTGGCTGTCCGAGGCCGCCGCGCCAGTGTCGCCGCCGCCGCCCGCGAAGCGCTCCGTCGCGCCGCCTGTCCCCTGCGTAAGCTCGGCGATAACCTGCTCCACCGGTCCGCCGGGCGCGAACTGGATGATGGCGAAATTGATCGCCATGATCCCGAACAACGTCGGGATGATCAGCAAGAGCCTTCTGAGGATATACGCCGCCATCGCAAATTGTTTTGGGCGCGGCGGACGGCGGGGTCAAGGGGCCGGGTTCAAGAGGCGCCGTCAGCCGGCTTCCGGCCGTTTCAACGTGGGGCCGATGCTTGAGATCACGCCGCGCGCGTCATAGGCGGCCGGCTCCTCGGCCGGCTTCGTCCCCCGCAGCAAGATGATCTCGGCGATGGCCTGATAGCTTCTGATTTCACGCGCATCGACGGTGTTGAATGCGCCGATCCCGCCAAATCCGCCAATGCCGTAGCGACCATAACCGCGCGAGCCGAAATAACCGTAAGGGTAAGGCCGGAAGCCAGAGACGACCGCGACCTGCCGCACCTCCGCTTCGGTCTCATCGTCAACGATGCGGAACCAGTCGGCGCCGTTCGCCAGCGTGATCTCCGCCGCGCGGTAAAGAAGCGCCGTCTCCACCATCTCTCGGCTGGTCGCGGAGTTTCCGGAAAAGGTGACGCGCCAGCGGCCCGGCTCAATCTCCACGTCCGCGAAACCTTCGGCGCGCGCCTCATCGGGCGTCGCGTGCTGATAGGGCGTTGGCTCGATGCAACCGCTCAGCAACGCGGCGGCGAGGGCTGCGGCGGCGACAGGGCGATAAAGCATGGCGTCGGGGTCCCTTTTCCTGTGGCGTTCGCTAAAGATAGGATGCCGGGGCGGCGAAAGGAACGGCGACCCGCACCGCTCTTTCGTCTTTTCGTCTTCGGTGCGATGGTCCGCCCTCGATCGGTGAAAACGCAGGACAAGAAGGCGGCGATGGAATTTTCCGAGGATCAGACCCGGGCGCGCGAGGCGATCCTGGCGCGGCTTCTCGCCGCCGGTATCGACCTTGAGGGCGGCGGCCACGGCCCCGCCCCGAGAGAGGGCCCTGCGCCCGCCCTCGCCGTTCTCGGCAAGGCGGGCTCCGGCAAGACGGCGCTTCTGGTCAATATCGCCGAAGCCCTCGACGCCGCTGGGCTGGAGCCGGTCGGCGGAGATTATGAGCCGCGACGCACCCGCGGCAAACGCAGCTTCGCGGTGCTGGCGCCCACCAACAAGGCCGCATCGGTCTTGCGTTCGCGCGGCGTGCCGGCGACCACCCTGCACCGGATTCTCTATATCCCGGTCTACGATCCCGAATTCGAGAAGATCGCCCGATGGCTGACTGAAAAGGACGCGCCGCGCCCTGAGATCGAAGGCCTCGACGACATGATGCTGGAGCGGATACGCGTGTCCTACGCTGCGCATGGCTCGGTCCCCGGCGCGCTGGCGACCGCCGGGCTGTCAGGCTCCGACTTCATCAAGGGCTGGACCCGGCGGGATGAGCCGTTGGACGTGGCCCTGGTCGATGAAGCGTCGATGCTGGACGAAAAGCAGTTCGAGGACCTGAAGGAGATTTTCTCCACCCTCGTACTTTTCGGCGATCCGGCCCAGTTGGCGCCGGTCGGCCAGTCAGGCTCGATGGTGTTCGAGAAGCTTCCCGAGGAAGCCAAACCCTATCTGAGCCGCATCCATCGGCAGAGCGCGGACAACCCGATCCTCGACCTCGCGCACAGCCTGCGCGACGGGATCGAGTTCGAGGAATTCGAGCGCGAGGTCGAACGCGCGGCGGCGCGCGACGAACGCGTGGTCATCGCGCCGCGCGCGGATCCTGACCTGATGGCGCGCGCGCCGATTCTGGTTTGGCGCAACGCGACGCGCTTGCGCCTGATACAGGCGTTCCGCACCGCGCACGGCGCCCCGGAAGAATCCCTGCTTCCGGGTGAGCCGCTGATCTGCGACGGGATCGAACTGCCGCTCAAGCATCGCAAGAAACGCATCGACCTGGAGGCACGCGGGCTGATCAAGGGCGCGCAGGCGATCTATGTCGGCCCGCACACGCGGGTCGGCTTCGTGCGGCTTCATGTCGTCGGGGGGG
>JBBDTD010000323.1:1009-2786 GCA_040904645.1 Paracoccaceae bacterium | reverse complement strand
CCCCCGCCGCGACCATCCACAAGGCGCAGGGCTCGCAATGGCCTTCGGTTCAGGTTTTCGCGCCGGATCTCTACGCCGCCGCCGGCGCAGGGCGCATCGAGGCCGGGGCGCCGCTGTGGCGCCGCCTCGCCTATGTCGCGGTCACGCGCGCGGAGGAGCGGCTGATCTGGGTCACGCGCTATCGAATGGCGCGCCCCGCCCGCACCCTCGGCATCGCCGATCTGGGCTGACCTCTGGTCGCATTGACCGGCGGGACCGGACCGGGGATGGTGCCGCCGACCAAAAGACGGGAGCGGGACGCAATGCGAAGACCCATTCTGATCGCGGGCGTCGCCGCCGGGGCGGCGCTGCTGTGGACCGCGGGATGGTTCGCTGGCCGCACGCTTTATGTCGTGCCCGAAGCCGATCTGATGGTGGAGCGGCTTCGCGCCGGCAGCGTCTTTTTCTCATACAGTGAGAGAGAAATCACCGGATTCCCCTTCTCTTACGACATATCTTATCAGGCGGTGACCGTCACCGATTCCGCCGACCGCTGGCGCTGGACCTCACCGACGATAACCGCCGCGGCCGCATTGGTGGAAGCCGGCGCATTGGTGATCAGGCCGGCGGCGCGGAGCAGGCTGGAGGTTGAGCCCGCGGCGTTCGGCGCTGCTGCGGACGGCGCGCCCATCGCGTTCGACATCGTCGGCGATGGGGTCGAGCTTACGCTTTACGGCGCCGCCGAAGGCGACGCGCTCCTCCTGCGCGCAAAAAGCCTTGAGGCGACACAGGTCGGCGGCGGCGCGCCAATCAACGGGGCGCATCTGCGCCTGACCGGGCTGGCTGTCGACGCCGCGCTCGGCGTCGGCGCCGGGTCGGGCAAGATGGATGCTGACGAGATGGAGGTCGCTTACCAGTTCAGCCTCGATCAGGTGAGCGAGACCAAATCGGTGTCGCTGATCCGCGATCTGGCGGTCGTGTTCGAGGGCGCCGCGCTCGACTCCGACAACGTCACGGATTTTCTGGGCGCGGAAGGCGCTTTCGATCTCCGGATACGAACCGGCGCCTACAAGGCGACAGGCAGCTCCAGCGGCGGGCCGAGCCAGGCGCCCTTCGCCATGGAGATGACCGTCGACACCAGCGACACGGCGATCGTGATCCGGGAGGGCCGCGCGCGCTACGCCACCGAAACGTCCGGCGTCGTCTATGGCGTGCAGTCTGTCACACCGCCGGCCTCGCTTGGCGGCGGCGCGGCCGAGAAACTGTCGGTCGAGATGGAGCTGCCGCTCCGCCGTTCGCTGGATCCGGGGCCATATGCGTTCCGTCTCGGCCTTGCCGGGATGACGCTGGACGATACGCTTTGGTCGATGGCCGACCCGAGCGGCGCCTTTGAGCGCACGCCGTTCGAGCTTGCGGTCGAGTTTGGCGGCGACATGCGGGTGATCGCCGATCTTGGCGCCGAAAGCTTCGGCCAGCCGCCGATCGACGTCGAGACGCTGGAGATTCGCAAGGCCCGCCTGAGCGGGCTTGGCGTGATCGCGGAGGCGACTGGCGCACTCGACATCGCCGGGGACGCCGCGCAGCCCTTGGGCGAAGTGGCGCTCGATATCCGCGGTCTCCTCGCGCTGATCGACAAGGTGGCGGCGGCGGGGCTGATTCCGCTGGAGACGGCCGCGCTCTATCGTACGCAGGCCGCCACGTTCGGACGGAAGGGGGATGGGCCCGATCATCTGCTGGCGGATATCGTTCTGACGCGCGACGGCGCCACCATCAACGGCCGGCCGCTCCAAAAGCGGCC
>JBBDTD010000323.1:0-999 GCA_040904645.1 Paracoccaceae bacterium | reverse complement strand
TGCGCAGGGTGACGGGATTGATATCGTTCAGGTCGCGCTGCAATAGCGGCCGGCCACGCAGACGTCTGCCAAGAGAGGGTCAGGCCGACCAGCCTTGTCGCGCGGCGTTGGCTTCGCAATCGGACTTCTTCTTGTAGCCTTCGGAAGCGGCGCCGATGATCTGGCCGTTGGAGGCCTTGCGCCGCCAGCGCCACTCACTTCGCTTGTCTTCGTAAATCTCCCATTTGTCTTTGGGATTCGGCCCGCGGTTCATATTGGCTTCGCAATCAGATTTTTTATCATACCCTTCGGACGAAGCGCCGACGATCTGCCCGTTGGAGGCTTTGCGCCGCCAGCGCCACTCTCCGCGCTTATCCTGGTAAACTTCAAACTTGTCGCTTTCACCGACCATATTATCACTCCCTGTTTGGCAAAGGGTATTTGAGTCCACCCCTCGGTCTGGTCCTTTTCGCCCATCGGGCGCTTAATGATGCGGGACGCCCGCGCATCGCGCAACCATTGCCTAATGGCAGGTGATGGCGGAATTCGGGCAGGGGCGCCGCGCCAGCAGCGAAGCGATTGGCGCCCGGCTCGCTTGCACCTATGGTGACGTCATGAAAGCTGTTTTACTTTCCGCGCTGACGGCGCTTCTGGGCTCGGTTCTCGTCTTCGAGCCGGCGGAAGCGCAGGATGGGTCTCTCGCGCGTTGCGGCGCGCTCTCCGCGCCGGCGGCGGAGGTCGTCCTGCATTGCCGCCGGGCTCTTTCGCAAGGCGGCCTGCGGGAGCAGCAGAAGTTCGCGGCAGGGCTCAATCTGGGCGACGCGCTCCTTGGTCTTGGCCGGTCTTCCGAAGCGCTGGAGGCGTTCAACGCGGCCGCCGCGCTGGGCCTTGAGCGGGTGGAGCTGTATATTGGCCGCGCCAACGCGCGCGAAGCGCTGGGCCAGCGGCTGGAGGCGGCGCGCGATCTCGACAAGGCGCTGGCGCTGGCGCCGTCCAGCGCCGACGTGCGGATGGCCCGAG
>JBBDTD010000322.1:0-16177 GCA_040904645.1 Paracoccaceae bacterium | reverse complement strand
CAAGGAAGGCTGGGACGCGATCCCGGTGGAGGACCGCGACGGGCTGACACCCGCCGCGCCGGCCTCGCCAGAATACAGGCGCTATCTCTTCGATCTGGTCGGCGCCGGGCCGGCCGGGCGCGCGACCGACGCCATGGACCCGTCCTGGGACCGGTTCATACGCGCCCAGCAATGCTGGGACCGCGCATTCGCCTGCAATATCGTCACCGCGCTCGAAGCGCCGGAAGCCCCGCTCGTGGTCGGGATCATCGGGCGCGGTCATCTCGAATATGGCGGCGGCGCGCCTTTCCAGCTTCGCGACCTCGGCGTTGAAGATGTCGCGGTGCTGCTGCCCTCGGAAGCGCCGGAGCACGACCTATCCAGCATCCGGGGGATAGGCGACGCCATTTTCCGCCTCGATGCGCCGGAGCCGCCGGTTGATACCGCGAAACGCAAGCGTCCCACCGTCGCGGACGCTGACAAGAGGATGGAAAACAGCCCCCAATGACCATGTCGCCCGCCAGCACTGATCGCAAGCTAGGCCTCGTCATCGATCTCGACACCTGCGTCGGCTGTCACGCCTGCGTGATTTCCTGCAAGGAATGGAACACCGGGGGTTACGGCGCGCCGCTCTCCGACCGGAACGCCTATGGCGCCGGAACGGATGGCGCGTTCCTCAACCGCGTCCACATGTTCGAAGCCAAGGATGAAACCGGCCCGGCGCAGGTCGTCCACTTCCCCAAATCCTGCCTCCATTGCGAGGACGCGCCCTGCGTCACGGTTTGCCCCACCGGGGCGAGCTACAAACGACAGGAAGACGGCATCGTCCTTGTAAACGAGGACGCCTGCATCGGCTGCGGGCTCTGCGCCTGGGCTTGCCCTTACGGCGCGCGCGAAATGGATGTGACCGCGGGCGTGATGAAGAAATGCACGCTCTGCGTCGACCGGATCTACAATGAGAACATCCCCGAGGTTGACCGCATTCCTTCTTGCGTGCGGACCTGCCCGGCCGGCGCGCGGCATTTCGGCGACCTTGGCGATGAGAACAGCGATGTCTCCATACTGGTGGCGGATCGCGGCGGCTTCGACCTGATGCCCGAGCTTGGGACGAAACCGGTCAACAAATACCTGCCGCCCCGGCCGAAAGCCGACAGGATAGAGGACAAGCTGGACGAGCCATTCAGCCTCGCCGCGCTGGCGCAGCCTGAAACCAGGGGCTTCCTCGGCTGGCTTGATCGCGCGCTGGAGCGTATCTGATGCATCCCGCACCTTCAGTCATACTTTTCACGGTCGCTTCAGGGCTTGGCTTCGGCATGATGGCCCTGATCGGCTTCGGTTTCGGCCCCGCCGGGCCCGTGGCGGGGCCGATCACCTGCCTCGTCGCGCTGGCGCTGGCGGGTCTCGGTCTTCTGGCCTCGACCTTCCATCTCGGCAATCCGCAGCGCTTTTTGCTGGCTTTCACACAGTGGCGGAGCAGCTGGCTGAGCCGCGAGGGCGTGGTCTCCGTCGCACTGATGTCGGTATTCTTTCTATACGCCGCGCTCTGGGCGTGGACGGGGGCGCCTTCACGCCCGCTCGGGCTGATCTCCTCCGCGCTGGCCCTGCTCGCCGTCTTTTGCACCGCGATGATCTACGGGCAGCTCAAGACCGTGCCGCGCTGGTCCACGCCTTTCACGCCGGCGATGTTCCTTGGCTCCGCGCTGGGCGGCGGCGTTATCGCCGTGGCGCTGGCGGACACGCTGGCCGGGCGAACGGCGCCTATCGGCACGGGCGTCGCGCTGCTGGCCGCATCGGCGATGAGCTACGCCTATCGCCGGGCGGCGGCGGGAATCACGCTCAAGAGCGCCGGCTCCAGCCCCGAAAGCGCGACCGGCCTTGGCGCGCTGGGGCGGGTCCGGCTTCTGGAGCCGCCGCACAGCCAGCCGAATTACCTGTTGAAGGAGATGGTGTTCACCGTCGGGCGCAAACACGCGGAGAAACTGGCGCTGATCGCGGTGGTCTTCGGGCTTTTCGCGCCGCTCTTCCTCTTCATCGTTGCGCGCGATCCGGCTGGATACGGGCTTCCCGCCTTGTTCGGGCCGCTCGGGCTTTCGCTCGCTCTGCTCCTGCATCTCGGCGGCGCGCTCGCCTCCCGCTGGCTGTTTTTCGCGGAAGCGGAGCATGTCGTCGGGCTCTATTACGGACGGCGCTGAGCCGGCGCGGCTTTCCCGGCCGCGCGGATTCGCTTGCCTGCGGCCGATCCTTCGCGATAGTGGGCGGCAAGCGATGAAGACCACCGTTCTACACGCCAAGGGAGACGCATCATGAAACACCTCTTCAGCCTCGCGGCCGCGGCCGCGATCAGCCTTTCCGCCGGAGCGGCGCTGGCGCAGGACGCCTGCGACGATGGCGAGATCCAGATCAAGTTCAGCCATGTCACCAATGCCGACAAGCACCCGAAGGGCCTCGCCGCCTCGCTCTTTGAAAAGCGCGTCAACGAGGAGATGAACGGCAAGGCCTGCGTGATCGTCTACCCCAACACTTCACTCTATAACGACGATCAGGTGCTGGAGGCGATGCTGAACGGCGACGTGCAGATGGCCGCGCCTTCGCTCTCCAAGTTCGAGGCTTTCACCAAGCAGTTCCAGATCTTCGACCTGCCGTTCATGTTCAAGAACATCGCGGCGGTGGACGCGTTCCAGCAATCCGAAACCGGCGCGGCGATGAAGGAATCCATGGTGCGGCGCGGGCTGCTCGGGCTTGAATTCTGGCATAACGGCATGAAGCAAATCTCGGCCAACAAGCCGCTGATCAACCCCGGGGACGCCAAGGGGCTGAAGTTCCGCGTTCAGCCGTCGGACGTGATCGTCGCGCAGATGGAGGCGCTGGGCGCCTCGCCGCAGCCGATGGCCTTCTCCGAGGTTTACGGCGCGCTTCAGACCGGCGTCGTCGACGGACAGGAGAACACCTGGGCCAATATTTACGGCCAGAAGTTCTTCGAGGTGCAGGACGGCGCGACCGAAACCAACCACGGCGCGCTCGACTACCTCGTGGTCACCAGCGTCGACTGGTGGGAGGGGCTCGACGCCGATATCCGCGACCAGATCGCCACGATCCTGACCGAAGTGACCGATGAGCGGAACGCCGCGGTGGGCGAGGTCGACGCGCTGGCCCGCCAGGCGATCCTCGACGCCGGCTCGGAGATCCGCGAGCTGACGCCCGAACAGCGCCAGGCCTGGGTCGACGCGATGAATCCCGCCTGGGGCAAGTTCGAAGAAGGAATCGGCGCCGACAACATCGCCGCCGCGCAGAAGTTCAACGACGCGAACTAAGCTTTTCGACCTTAACTCGACCGGCGGCTCCGGCTTTTCCCGGGCCGCCTTTCAGGGGCAAAGCAGCATATGAGCGGCACATCGCACTATGCGCCGACAAGCCGGCTAGGCCATGTCGTTAATACCATCGAGGAGACGGTCATCGCCGTCCTGCTCGGGCTGATGACCCTGGTGACCTTCATCAATGTGGTGATGCGCTACGGCTTCAACGCCTCGCTGATCTGGGGGCTTGAGGTCACGCTGATCCTCTTTGCGTGGCTGGTGCTCTTCGGCATGAGCTACGCGGTGAAGGTCACGGCGCATCTTGGCGTCGACGCGCTGGTCAATGCGCTGCCGTCGCGGGCCAAACGCCTGACGACGATCCTCGCGGCGCTCTGCTGCCTCGCTTACGCCGCGCTGCTGATGAAGGGCGCGTGGGATTACTGGGCGCCCTTCGCCGGGCTGGAGCAGACCACCGGGCGCTGGTTTCCGACCGGGCTGGACGAGCAAACCCGCGACCGCGCTTTCTATGTCACCGATCAGGTGCCGATGCCGGCCTTCCTCGGCTGGCTGGCGGACCTGATCAACCACGGCGAGCCGTTCGAGAAACTGCCCCGCGTCATCCCTTATGCGATCATGCCGCTCGGCGTCGGGTTGCTGCTCTTTCGCCTGGTCCAGACGACATGCATGCTCGTCACGGGAGAGCGGACAAGGCTGATCGTCAGTTATGAGAATGACGACGGCGGCGAAGTGCGGAACTGAACGATGGATGTCGTCGCCCTTTTCGCCATGGTCATCGTGCTGCTGCTGATCGGCGTGCCGATCGCCATCGCGCTCGGCCTCTCCTCGATGATCTTCCTGCTGGTGCTTTCCGACACCTCGCTCGCCTCCATCGCGCAGTCGCTCTATCAGGCGATGGCCGGGCATTACACGTTGCTGGCCATCCCGTTCTTCGTCCTCGCCTCCAGCTTCATGTCCACAGGCGGCGTCGCGCAGCGCATCATCCGCTTCTCCATCGCCTGCGTCGGGCATTTCCGGGGTGGGCTGGCCATCGCCGCCGTTTTCGCGTGCATGATGTTCGCCGCGCTGTCCGGCTCCTCCCCCGCCACGGTGGTCGCTATCGGCGGGATCGCCATCGGCGGCATGCGTCAGGCCGGATACAGCCGCGAATTCGCCGCCGGGGTGATCTGCAACGCCGGTACGCTGGGAATCCTGATCCCGCCCTCCATCGTCATGGTGGTCTATGCGGCTTCGGTGGACGTGTCGGTCGGGCGGATGTTCCTCGCCGGGGTCATTCCGGGGATCATCGCCGGTCTGATGCTGATGATCGGCATCTACGTCGCCGCCCGTTTCCGGAACCTGCCGGCGGGCGACTGGCTCGGCTGGACGGAGTTTTTCGCCTCCGCCCGCGAAGCCGGCTGGGGGCTTTTCCTGATCGTCATCATCCTCGGCGGCATCTATGGCGGCATCTTCACGCCGACCGAAGCAGCCGCCGTCGCGGCGATCTACGCCTTCCTCATCGCCAATTTCATCTATCGCGACATGGGCCCGCTGAAGGGCGAGGCGGGCAATCACAGCCTGCTTCGCAAGCCGCAGGCGCTCATCACCGCGTTCTTTCATCCCGACACCAAGGCGACGCTGCTGGACGCAGGCAAGCTGACGGTGATGCTGATGTTCGTCATCGCCAACGCGCTGATCCTCAAGCATGTGCTGACCGATGAGCAGATCCCGCAATCCATCGCCAGATCCATGCTCGCGGCGGGGTTCGGGCCGGTCACCTTCCTGATCGTCGTCAATGTGATCCTGCTGATCGGCGGGCAGTTCATGGAGCCTTCGGGCCTGCTCGTGATCGTCGCGCCGCTGGTCTTTCCGATCGCGATCAGCCTCGGGATCGACCCGATCCATCTCGGCATCATCATGGTGGTGAACATGGAGATCGGCATGATCACACCGCCGGTCGGCCTCAACCTCTTCGTCACTTCGGGCGTCGCGGGCATGCCGATGATGGCGGTGGTGCGGGCGGCGCTGCCCTGGCTCGGGATTCTCTTCGTTTTCCTGATTCTCGTCACCTATGTGCCGATCCTCTCCACCTTCCTGCCGACGCTGGCGATGGGACCGGAAATCATTACAAGGTAGCCTTCCCGCGAAGGAGGCCTCGCATGCGCTATTTTCCGATGTTCCTCGACATGGCCGGGCGCGCCGTGCTGATCGCGGGCGGCGGCGAGCAGGCGGCGCAGAAGGCGCGGCTGCTGATCCGGACCGAGGCGCGGCTGAGCCTGATGGCGCCCGCGCTCATCCCCGAACTCGGCGCGCTGGTTGGCGCGTCGAAAGCGCGCCATGTCGCGGCGGCGCTGGACCAGGCGGCGATCCGCGAGGCGCGCTATGTATTCATCTGCACCGGCGACGACGCGCTGGACCTTGAGGTCGAGGCGGCGGCGCGGGCGGCGGGCGCGCTGGTCAACGTCGTCGACCGGCCGGAGCGCTGCGACATGATCACCCCCGCCCTCGTCGACCGCGACCCGGTGGTCGTCGCCATCGGGACGGAGGGCGCGGCGCCGGTGCTGGCCCGCACGATCAAATCGAGGGTGGAGGCGATGCTGCCGCCGGAACTCGGCGCCTTTGTCGAAATGGCGCGCGGGCATCAGGCGGGCGCGCGCGATCTGCCGGCGGCCGCGCGGCTCGATTTCTGGCGCTGGGCGCTGACCGACGCGCCCTGGCGATGCTGGCTGGCAGGGGATGAGGAAGGCGCCGCGCGGCTTATCGCGGAGGCCATTCTGGCCGGCGGCGCGCCGGAATCTGGCGCCCCGACCCTGACGATGGTGGAGGCGCCCGCCGCACCTGACCTCACCGCGCTGCGCGCGGTGGAGCGGATGCAGGGCGCGGCGACGATCCTTCACGCCGAGGGCGCGGACACGCGGCTCCTCGACCTCGCGCGGCGCGATGCGCGGCGCATTCCGCTTTCCGCCTGCCCGCGCCACGGCGCGGCGTTGGAGGCGCTGCGCGAAGCGGCGGCGGATGGGCCGGTCGTGGCGCTGGCGACGCCGGCCTGCCGCCCGATGGAGATAAAGGGGCTCGGCCGCCCGGAATGGATCGGCGCGGCGAAAGCCTGAGCCGCGCCCGGAGCGGGCGCCGCCGTCAGCCAGCCTCGCCCCAAGCCAACTGCTTGCGATAGATCGTCGATGGTGAGACGCCGAGCGACCGCGCCGCCTTCGGCGCGCTGCCGTAACGCTGGATCGCGGCGGCGATCACCAGCCGCTCGATCGCCGCCAGCGGCTGGCCGAGAAGCGCGGCCGCCGCCGCTTCGCGCCCGCCCTCCCGCGCGGGCGCCGTCCCGAGCCCCAGCAACGCCGCATCGACCCGGCCGCCATCGCCCATCACCACCGCCTGGCGAATCACGTTTCGTAGTTGGCGCACATTTCCGGGCCAGGGCGCAGCCATCAGCGCCGCCGCCGCATCACGGGTGAAGCCGGAGAATCGCTTGCCTTCCTCGGCGGCGAAGCGCGCCAGCAGCGCACCCGCGATTTCGAGCGCGTCGCGCCCACGTTCGCGCAGCGGAGGCGCGTGCACGGGCAAAACATGGAGCCGGTAGAAAAGATCCGGGCGCAGCCGCCCGGCCGCCGCCTCCGCCGCCGGATCGCGGTTCGTCGCCGCGATGATCCGCACATCAACCGGGCGCGGCGCGGCGTCGCCGACAGGGGTGACGGCGCCGGTTTCAAGGAATCGCAGCAGCCGGGTCTGATGCGCCAGCGGCAGCTCGCATATCTCGTCCAGAAAGAGCGTGCCGCCATCCGCCGCCACTGCCGCCCCGGCGCGGTCCGCCACGGCGCCGGTGAACGCGCCGCGCCGATGGCCGAATAGCTCAGCCTCGATCAACTCGGCCGGGATCGCGCCGCAATTGATGGCGATGAACGGGCCGTCCGCCCGGTCTGACGCAGCGTGGACCGCCGCCGCGCAGAGTTCCTTGCCGGCGCCGCTTTCGCCGGTAATGAACACCGTCGCGCTGGACCGCGCGAGGCGCGCGAGGCGCTTGCGCAGGACCCGCATCGCCGGAGATGCGCCGATCAGACTATCCCGGCCGGCTTCGTCGGGTGGGAAACCGGGGTCGGGCATGTCTCTCATCGCGCTGATCTCTGGAATCGCTTGGTCATGCGATCAACCATCCGCGCTCTCGCCTAAGGCGAGCTTAACGGCGTCGAGTTTCGTCAATTGCGGGCTCAGCGCCCCTCCCACACCGGATCGCGCTTTTCGATGAAGGCGTCGATGCCCTCCTCCGCGTCACGCGCCATCATGTTCCGGGTCATCACTTCGCTGGCATGGGCGTAGGCGTCGGCGGTCCCCATCTCCGCCTGCGCATAAAAGGCGCGCTTGCCGATGGCGACCGTCAACGGCGATTTCGCCGAGATCGCCGCCGCAAGCGCCGCGGTCTCCGTCTCAAGCGCGCCGGGCGCGGCGACATGGCTGAGCAACCCGGCGGCCAGCGCCGGCTGCGCGTCCAGCATGTCGCCGGTCAGCAGCATGCGCATGGCGGTCTTGCGACCCACCGCGCGGCTGAGCGCCACCATCGGCGTGGAGCAGAAGAGCCCGATATTGACCCCCGGCGTCGCGAAGCGGGCGCCGGGATCGGCGACCGCCAGATCGCAGGTCGCGACCAGCTGGCACCCTGCGGCGGACGCCACGCCATGAACGCGCGCGATCACCGGCTGGCGGATCGACTGGATGCGCAACATCAGGCGCGTGCAATCCGCGAAGAGCGCGGCGTAGGCCTCCGCGTTCGGGTGGGCGCGCACCTCACGAAGGTCGTGCCCCGCGCAGAACCCCGGCCCCGCGCCGGCGATGATGACTGCGCGGACGCCCTGATCCGCATCGATTTCGTCCAGCATCGCCGTCAGCGCAGCCATCAGCGGGCGCGAAAGCGCGTTACGCGCTCCGGGCCGGTTCAGCGTGATCGTCGCCACCCCGCCGGTGTCCTGACGCAAGATCAGCGGCGCATTTTCCACATTCATGTTCAGCTCCCGTATCGTGCGATGAGATTACCATGTTTCAGCGTCGGTGCGAGAGGGGCGAAACCCGGCCGGTTCCGAAGCGCGACACGCGCGTCCTCTTCAGGCTGGACTGTGACCGATTTGGCGCGAGCGCGAGCATGCCCGATGAACGAGCGAACCGCCGGGCGCCGCGCAAATGGCCGCTGATTTCCCCCTCGCGGAGTTCGTGGCCCGCGCGGAACGGGCGCCGGAGACGCTGGAGGCGGCGGGGCGGTTGATGGAAATGGCGCGCGCGGTCACTACCCGCGCGACGCCCCGACAGCCGCGACGATCTCTCCGACCAACTGGTCCGGCTCCTCGATTCCGACCGACGTGCGGATGAAACCTTCCTCGATGCCGAGCGCGGCGCGGCGCTCAGGGCTGAGGCCGCGATGCGAGGACGACGCGGGGTGCGAAAGCGTGGTGCCGACATCGCCGAGGGTCGGCGCAAAGGGAATATGCTCCGCCGCGCGCAGGAAGCGGTTCACGGTCTCCCGCCCGCCATCGAGCGTGAAGCTGACCATGTTGCCGAAACGGCCCTGCAAGAGATCGCCGGCGCGATTGTGATCCGGGTGGTCGGCCCGGCCCGGATAGAGCACGGACTTCACGCCTGCGAGCCCCGCCAGCGCATCCGCCAGCCGCGCCGCCGTCGCCTCGGCCCGGTCATAACGCAGCGCGAAGGTCGCGAGCCCGCGCTCCGCCAGCCAGCAATCGAAGGGCGAGGGCGCGAAGCCCCAGGTGACCGCCGCATCGTAGAGCGCCTTGTTGAGCGCGGGCGTGCGGGCCGCGACATAGCCGAGCATCGAATCGGAATGCCCGGCGAGGAGTTTGGTCAGCGAGTGGATGACGATATCCGCGCCATGCTCGAAGGGCCGCCAGCCGCGCGGCGTGGTGAAAGTATTGTCCACAGCCAGCAGCACGCCCGCATCCTTGGCCGCCGCCGCGATGCCCTTCATGTCCGCGACGCGCAAAGTCGGGTTGGAGACCGTCTCGACCAGGATCAGCCTCGTTTCCGGGCGGATCGCGGCGCGCACCGCCGCCGCGTCGGTCGGATCGGCCAGGGTCACATCGAACCCCATGCGCAGGAGATCGTCGGTCATCAGCCGCAGCGAACGGCCATAAAGCTGATTGCCTGCAACGATATGGTCACCGGCGCGCAAAACGCCCAGCAACGTGGTGGAGACCGCCGCCATCCCCGAGCCGAGCACCACGCCGCCGCCCCATTCCGGCTTCACGCCTTCGAGCCAGTCGATCTTCTCCGCGACGATGGTCGCGTTCGGGTGCCCTTCGCGCGAATAGGTGTAGCCCTTCAGCCGCCCTTCGTATTGCGAGTCGAGCTCATCCGCATCGGTTGAACGGTAAACCACCGAGGTGTGAATGGGCGAGGAAACCGGCCGGGAAACGGAGGCTGGCGCGGTGGAGCGGCGGGTGACGGAGCGATGATCATGGGTCATGAGGGGAGAGAACGCCCTCCCCCCGCTGCTGTCAACGGGGGCGCAGGCGCGGCGTTTCGCCCCTGTCTTCCTTCCGTTCGTCGGCCCGCGCCTCCCCCACCCCAAGCCCAAGCCGCATCGCCAGATGACGGGCCGGGCGCGCCCGTATCAGCCCCGCCAGCCCTAGCCGGCGCAGGTCGCGAAAAGGCTGCGCCCCGGCCATCGCGGCGCGGTTCAGCGCATCGACGCCGGCGACGCGCGCGGCGAGTTCCGGCCAGCGGCGCTGATAGGCGGCGAGGGCGCCCGGCGCGCCGGCCTCCCCTTCCCCCAGCGCCGCCTTGAGCGCGGCGATATCGCCGAGCGACATGTTGAGTCCCTGCGCGCCGATCGGCGGCACGACATGCGCCGCCTCAGCCACCAGCGCGGCGCGCTGGGCGGTCAGCCGCGCCGCAAGAAGCCCGATGATCGGCCAGGCCGCGCGGCGCGAAGCCAGGGTCAGCGGCCCCAGAACGCCGAGCGCGCGCGCGTTCAGCGCTTCGGTAAAGGCGTCCTCGGGCAAGGACAGGAGCCGCTCCGCCTCCGCCGCGCGTTCCATCCAGACTACGGAAGAGCGCGGGCCGTCCGGGCCGTCCGGCATCGGCACCAGCGTGAACGGCCCCCCGGTGCGGTGGATTTCCGTGGAGACATTAGCGTGCGGCTCATCATGGCTGACCGTGAAAACCAGCGCCTTCTGGCCATAGCTCCAGCGCCGCGCGCTGATCCCGGCCAGCGCCCGCACCCGGCTTTCGCGCCCGTCGGCGCCGATCACCAGCGACGCGCGAACCGTCTCGCCGGTCGAGAGCCGGGCGATGGCGGCGTCGCGGCGCAGAGTCAGCGTCTCAAGCGCGGCTTCGTGCGTCAGCCGCGCGCCCGGCGTTTCCGCCAGAGATTCGCCCAGCGCACGGCGCATCGCGGCGTTCGGGATATTCCAGCCGAAGGGTGGCGCGCCGATTTCGGCGGCGTTGAAATCGCCGATTTCGCGGGCCTTGTTCTCACGCCCGCCGGCGTCGATCAGGCGCATGATGTCGAGGGAAGCGACCTCCGACGCGACGCGCGGCCACACGCCCGCTTCGGTCAGCAGATCGACTGCTGGCCTGAGGAACGCGGTCGTGCGGCTGTCGTTCAACCCCGCCTCCGCCGACGCGCGGTCAACGCAGATCACACGGCGCCCCGCAGCGGCGAAAGCCGCCGCGGCGGATAGGCCGGCGACGCCGCCACCGACGATCAGGATTTCGGTCTCGGTCTTCATCGCGTCAGGATAGCGCGCGCCCGGCCCCGCGCAATCGCATCAGAGCAGGGCGGCCCGCGCCGCATCGTCCCAGCCGACGAAAAGCCCGGCCTCCGCCTCGATGACCGGGCGCTTGATGAGCGCGGGATTCGCCAGCAATAGCGCCGCCGCCCCGGCACCGTCAGCCGCCGCGCGCTCCGCCTCCGAAAGTCCGCGCCATGTGGTCGAACGCCGGTTCACCAGCGCCTCCACGCCCACGCGCGAAAGCCAGCCGTCGAGGCGCGCGGCGTCCAGTTCCGCGCGGATATCATGAAACTCCGCCCGCCCGCCGGCCGCGGCGATCTCCTTCAGCGCCTTGCGGCAGGTGTCGCAGGTTTTCAGCCCGAAAAGCCGGATCATCTTCATGCCTTTCTCACCAGAGACAGAAAGCCTGTCAGATCGTCGGTCGCGGCGTCGGCATGTTCGCCCGGCTCGAGACTTTCCGTCACCCAGAGCGTCTTCATCCCCATGGCGCGCGGCGCGGCGAGGTTGCGAAGGTCGTCCTCCACCATCGCGGCCCCGTTGGGTTCCAGCCGGTCGAGAGCGAATACGGCCTGGAACGCGCCGCGCTCGGGCTTCGGTGCGAAGCCCGCATCCTCCACGCCATATCTGGCGTCGAACACTTCCGCCAGCCCGCGCGCCGCCATCACCCGGTCGGCATGGCCGCGCGAGCCGTTGGTGTAGACGATCTTGCGCCCCGGCAACGCCGCGATCGCCGCCGCAAGGGCCGGGTCGGGCGAGAGCGCGGAAAGGTCGATCTCATGAACGTCGTCGAGATAGGGCGCGGGGTCGGCGCCGTGAACCCGCATGAGGCCGGCGAGCGTGGTGCCGTAACTGCGCCAGTATTCCTTGCGGAGCCGGCTCGCCTCCGCCGCGTCCACCCCGACGAGGCGCATGACATAGCTGGTCATCCGCGCCTCGATCTGGTCGAAGAGGCGAGCGGACGGCGAATAGAGCGTATTGTCGAGGTCGAAGACCCAGGAATGCGCGGCGCGGAAATGACTGTGAGGCATTGTCCAGCCCTATCGGATAAAAGAGCCCGAAGGCAATGGAGGCGTGAATGGCTGAGAAAACCGACTGGCAGGGGGCGCTCGGCGCCAAATGGGCGTCGCTGGCCGCGATCATGGAACGGATGCTCAGCCCGTTCGGCGACGAGGCGATGGAGGCGCTCGGCCCTATCGAAGGGCGCCATTCGCTAGACCTCGGCTGTGGCGGCGGCGCGAGCAGCTTCGCGCTGGCGCATCGCGGCGCGGCCTCGGTCATCGGCGTCGACGTCTCGCCCGACCTCATCGCGCTCGCCGCCCGGCGCCGGGCGGCGGAGACCGGCCCTGCGCGGCGCGTCGGTTTTCTCTGCGCCGACGCGGCGGAGGCGCGATTCAGCCACCCGATGGAGGCGCTTTTCTCGCAGTTCGGGGCGATGTTCTTCGCCGCTCCCATACCCGCCTATACGCATCTGCGGCGCGCGATGGCGCCCGGCGCGCCGCTCGCCATCGCCTGCTGGCGCACCCCGAAGGAAAACGAATGGGCGACGCTGGCGCTTGGCGCGGCAAAGTCGCTATTGCCGCCGGCCCCGCCGGCCGACCGCCGCGCGCCCGGCCCCTTCGGCTGGTCCGAGCCCGAGGAAAGCTTCGCGCCGATTCTCGCCGCCGCCGGCTGGCGCGACGTTTCCTGGCGACCGGTCGACCACAGTGTCGCCCTCGGCGCCGGGATGGAGGGCGCGCCCCTCGACGCCGCGACCCGGTTCGCGATGGAGACCGGCCCGCTCGCCAGCCGTCTCCGCGATCTGCCCGCATCGCTAAAAAGCAGGGTGGAGCCTCTGGTGCGGGAGGCTTTGGCGAAGCGCGAACGCGCCGGACGGGTCGAGGCGAGCGCGGCCGGCTGGATCGTCACCGCCCGCGCCTGAGCCTCTTATTCCTCCGGCTCGAAGGTCATCGTGACGCCGTTCATGCAGTAGCGCAGCCCCGTCGGGTCCGGGCCGTCGGGGAACACATGGCCGAGATGCGCGTCGCACCGCGCGCAGAGCACTTCCGTCCGGCGCATGAACAGGCCCCGGTCCTCTTTCTCCTCGACCGCCTCCGGCGCGACGGGCTGGTAAAAACTCGGCCAGCCGGTGCCGCTTTCGAACTTCGCGGCGGCGTCGAAAAGCGGCGCGTCGCAGCAGACGCAGCGGAATGTGCCGTTCTTCCTGGGGAAGCTGTCATTTGAGCCCGCGCGTTCGGTGCCGTGGCGGCGCGCGACCTTGTAAGCTTCGGGGCTGAGCTGCGCCCGCCACTCCGAATCCGACTTCACGATCTTGTCCATTTTGGCGATGCTCCTGCGTAGTGACATATTTCTGTGTTCGTCTCCTATATATAGCGTCGGGCGCGGACGTGAAACGCCCAGCATGCGGGAGCGCGGGAGCGATGGTTACTTTTCTACGCGGCGCCTATGTGGCGCGACTGGCGGGCTCGCCCGCCGATCTGGAGGCGGCGCAGCGGCTCCGCCATCTTTCCTTCATCGCCGCGCGCGGCGCAGCGATCAGCGGCCCAAGGGCGGAAGGGCTGGACTCCGACCACCTCGATAACGATTGCGAGCACATGCTGGTAGAGGAACGCAGGACCGGCCGGCTCGTCTGCTGTTTTCGCATGATGGCGCTCGGCTCCGGGGCAGAGATCGGGCGCAGCTATTCAGCGCAATTTTACGATCTCGGGCGTCTTCACGCCTTCAAGGCGCCGATGATGGAGATGGGGCGGTTCTGCGTGCATCCCGAATTTCGCGCCGATCCGAACGTGATCCGCGTCGCCTGGGCGGCGATGGCGGGGTTTGTAAAGGCGCGCGGGGTCGAAATGCTGTTCGGCTGCTCCAGCTTCGAAGGCACGGCGGCCGAGGTTTATATGGACGCCTTCGCCTTGCTCAAGGCCAGGCACCTCGCGCCCAAACGTTGGTTGCCGCGCGTGAAAGCGGCGCGGGTCTTCCCCTTCGCGCGGCTCCTTCGCCGGCGGCGGCCCGATCTCAAGGCGGCGGCGATGAAAATGCCCCCGTTGTTGCGCGCCTATCTGACGATGGGCGGCTGGGTTTCGGATCACGCCGTCGTGGATGACGATCTCGACACGATCCATGTCTTCACCGGGCTTGAGGTCAGCCGGGTTCCGCCATCGCGCGCACGGCTTCTGCTCGGGGTCTGAGCCTCGCGGTGGCGTGATCGGGCGATCGGGGCGAAAAAGCGCTGGCGCGCCCGCGCGCGCGCGCTACTCTGCGGCGTATGTTGACCATTGATCCCGCCGCCTTCGACTCCGCCGCCGTCACCGCGGAGACCGCCGCCTTCAACCGCCAGCTCGAGGCGACGCTGGCGGCGGCGCCCAAGACCCATGAAGTCGCGCCCGCGGCCTCCCGCGCGGCGCGGGCGGAGGGGCGCAGCATCTTCCCGCATGGCGGTCCGGCGCCCGGCTCCGAATGGCGCGAAGCGCCGACGCATCCTGGCCGCGTGCGCGTCACCCCCGCGCCGGGCGAGGCGGCCGGCGTATTCATCCATATTCATGGCGGCGGCTGGACCATCGGCGCCGCCGATCAGGCCGACCTCTGGTGCCAGTATCTCGCGCGTGAGGCCGGCGTCGCGGTCGTCTCCATCCCCTATCGTCTGGCGCCGGAAAACCCGTGGCCGGCCCCGGCTGACGACGCCGAGGCCGGCGCGCTCTGGGTGCTCGAGAACGCGGCGCGGCTTTTCGGGACCGACCGGATCGCCATCGGCGGTGAAAGCGCGGGCGCCCATCTCGCGGCGGTCACGCTCGGGCGGCTGAAAGCGCGCGGCCTTGGCGGGCGCATCCATGCGGCGTTGATGCATTACGGCGTTTTCGATCTGGCGATGACGCCCTCGATGGCGAATTGGGGCGCACGCCAGTTGATCCTGTCCACCCCGACAATCGCGTGGTTCGTGAAGAACCTGATCGCGGGCGATGGGAGCCTCGCGGCTGACGCCGCCGCCTCTCCGATCCGCGCTGATCTTTCCGGCATGCCGCCGGCGCTTTTCCAGTGCGGCACGAACGACCCGCTCCTTGACGATACGCTCTTCATGGCGGCGCGCTGGCTGGCGGCGGGCGCAAAGGCGGAGCTCAATCTCTATCCCGGCGGCGCCCACGCCTTCGACATGTTCGACCTCGCCATCGCGCGTGAGGCGCGGGCGGCGGCGGCGCGCTTCCTCAAGGCCCGGCTCGCGGCGTGAGCGGCGCTCACCCTGTTCACGAGTCGCTTCGGGTCGGACAAGGGTTCGAAGAAGCAGCGCTGCACTGAGCTTCGCCGCTTGCTTTTTCACCCACTCAGGCCCGCTATCGGAAAGCGCGGCGCGACAAGGTGGCGGCGATCCGCACGTTTCAGCCGCGCTCAGCCCGCGACCATCGCCTCCGCCCGTTTCAAATCGACGGAGACCAACTGGCTCACCCCTTGTTCGGCCATGGTGACGCCGAAAAGGCGGTCCATCCGGCTCATGGTCACCGCGTGATGGGTGATGATCAGGAAGCGCGTCTCGGTTCGCCGGGTCATCTCATCGAGAAGATCGCAGAACCGCCCGACATTGGAATCGTCCAGCGGCGCGTCCACCTCATCCAGCACGCAGATCGGCGCCGGATTGGCGAGAAACACCGCGAAGATCAGCGAGAGAGCGGTCAGCGTCTGCTCCCCGCCCGAAAGCAGCGACAGGGTGGAAAGTTTCTTGCCCGGCGGCATGCACATGATCTCAAGCCCGGCGTCCAGCGGATCGTCGCTCTCGACCAGCACCAGATTCGCATCGCCGCCGCCGAAAAGGTGCTTGAAGAGCGCGGCGAAACTTTCGTTCACTTCTTCGAACGCCGCGAGAAGCCGCTGGCGCCCCTCGCCGTTCAGCTCTCCGATCGCCTGGCGGAGTTTGGCGATCGCCGCCTCGAGATCGGCCTTCTCCGCCGCCAGCGCGTCGCGTTCCGCCTGCGCTTCGCTCGCATCCTCTTCCGCACGGAGGTTCACCGCGCCGAGGCTGTCACGCTGGCGCCGGAGCCGCGCGATTTCGATCTCCAGCGCCTCCGGATCTCCCAGCGCCTCTTCGCCGCCGACGCGGGTCAGGAGCGCGGCGGGGGCGCATTCGGCTTCTTCGCGGATTCGCGCGGCGGCTTCCCTCGCGCGCTCGATCGCGGCCTCCGCCTG
>JBBDTD010000321.1:0-2646 GCA_040904645.1 Paracoccaceae bacterium | reverse complement strand
TGAAATGCTGTTGATAGCGAAAGTCGATCAGGGTGTTCAGACCATCCGCCGCTTCGACGATCACGTCGCCGCCCCGGCCGCCGTCGCCGCCGTCCGGGCCGCCATATTCGACGGATTTTTCACGCCGGAAACTGGACGAGCCGTTGCCGCCGGCGCCGGCGCGCACAAAGACCTTGGCGAGATCGAGGAATTTCATGCGCGGCCCCCGAGATCGAGCGCGAAGAGGCGATGCGCGGTCATGGCGCCGCGCGCCACGGAATAGAAGTCGCCCCGCCCGGCTTCCCTGAAACCCGCGTTGACGAGCACATGGGCGGAGGGTTCGTTTTCAACCACGATACGGGCCTCGAGCCGTGTTAAGCCGGCCGCCGTCGCCGCGGCGACGATCGCAAGCGCCGCTTCCGACGCATAGCCAGTCCCCCAGAACGGCGGGCCGACCCAGTAGCCGAGCCGCCCTTCCTCGTCCTTCGGTTTCACGCTGATGACGCCAATGAACTCGGGCCCGTCGATTTTCGCGGCGTCCATGACCCAGACATGCTCGGCCGAACGATCTGCGCGGGCGATGAACGCCTCGGCCGCCCCCGGTGGATAGGGATGCGGGACATGCTCAAGCATCTCGGCCACGCGCCTGTCGCCGGCGTAGAGCGACATCGGCCCGGAATCCGACAGGCGCGGGCGGCGCAATGTCAGCCTTTCCGTCTCGATCTGATCGCGCAGGCTCATCGCTAAAGTCCCCCGAAACGAAAAAGGGCCGACGAAGCGCCGGCCCTTTCGCGAAATTATATGTTCGCAGCCAGCGTTACTCGGCGGCGGTCGCCACCGGATCGTTCGCCGGGACGATGGAAACGAAGGTGCGGCCCTTGATCCCCTTGTGGAACTTCACCGCGCCTTCGGCGGTGGCGAAGATCGTGTGATCCTTGCCGAGGCCGACATTCGCGCCCGGCCACCACTTGGTGCCGCGCTGACGTATGATGATGTTGCCCGGGATGACGGCTTCGCCGCCGAATTTCTTCACGCCGAGGCGGCGGCCTGCGCTGTCGCGGCCGTTGCGGGATGAACCGCCTGCTTTTTTATGCGCCATGTCGCTCTCTCCTTGGATTACGCTGCGTGGATCGCGGTGATGCGCACCAGCGTCAGATCCTGCCGATGCCCCTTCCGGCGCTTCGAGCTCGCCTTCCGGCGGCGGCGCTTGAAGGAAATGGTCTTGGGGCCGCGGGTCTGCTCCATCACCGTGGCCTCGACCCCGGCGCCAACGACGCGGGGCGCGCCGACGGTCACGCCGTCTTCGCCGCCGAGCATCAGCACCTCGTCGAAGCGGATCGTCTCGCCGGCTTCGGCGACGAGTTTCTCCACCAGCAGAACGTCATTGGCGACAACCTTGTACTGCTTGCCGCCCGTCTTGATCACCGCGAACATCTCGCGCATTCCTTTTCTCGCTTCCGCGTCCTGCGGCGGCGGTTTCCCGCGCTTTCGGGTCGTTTTGGCCCGCCTCGGACAGCGCGCCCCGGTCGGGGCGTCATTGAAAGACCCCCGGCGACGTGAACGCGCCCCGGAAGAGCGCCGCTTATCCATGATCCGTCCGCCGCCGTCAAGGCGTTGGGACCGCGTCGATGCGCTACCTATATGAAGGCGGCCCGGCGCGCTATGGAGTGGCGGAGACGCAGTCACATGGCCTTTGGAATTGCAGATGCGTAAGCTCCTGATCATTCTTTTGCTTGTCTTCGCTCTGGCGCCAATGGCGCTTGCGTTCGCCGCTTTCGAGAGCGAACCGACGTTGCCGGAAACAGCGGCGCTGCGCCCCGATGACGCCGTGCGTACACATGGGTTGGTCCACCGCATCCGGTCGACCGCCAACGAAACCGATGGCGACGCCACGCTGTCCGCGACGGAAGCGGAGATTGACGGGCTTATCAACGCCGCCGCGCGGATTATGAAACCTTTGCGCGGGCGCGCGACTATCGACGAAACCGGCGCCCGAATCGCGCTCTCGCTTCAGATTCCGGGCGCGGGCTGGCTCGGCTGGCTGAATATCGACGCCGAGACCGCCCCGTCTGAGGGCGGGCTGGATGTCCGGGCGGTGCGGATCGGTCGCGTGGATCTGCCGCCGCATGCGACCCTCGCAGTCGCGCGGTCGCTGCTCGATGCGCTGACGGTCGAGGATATCGGGACGATGCTGCTTTCAAGCCTGCGGAGGCTTGAAACCCGCAGCGGCCGGCTTTCAGTCACCTTCGACACTGGCGGGCTCGGGGAGCAATCGATTTTCTCACGCGCCGTGAATGGCGCGAGGGAGGCGGCCGGACTTGGCGGCGGCGAAGCGGCCCGACGCCATTTCGTCGCGCTCGCAGAGGCGGCGGCGGCGGGGCGGCTGCCTGTCGAAGGGTCGGTCGCGCCATGGGTTCAACTGACAGTGCGCCGCGTCGCCGAGGCTGGCCACACGACGAAGAAAGCCGCGCGCAGCGACTTGCGGGCCGCTCTTCTGGCGCTGGCCGCCCATTGCGGATCTCAATCGGCGCTGGAGACGATCTTCGGCGATATTTCGGGGCGGGCGACCGCCCCTTCCGCGTGCCAGGGGCTGACGCTGCGGGGGCGGCGCGCCATACGCCAGCATTTCAACTTGTCGGCGGCGCTTGCGGCGGCCGGCGGCGGCGA
>JBBDTD010000320.1:0-16312 GCA_040904645.1 Paracoccaceae bacterium | reverse complement strand
CGCAAGACCGCGCCGGAATCCCTCAACTCGGTCAGCAGCATCTCCACGATCGCGCCCGAGCGTTGATCGCAGAAAAGCTGGCCAAGAGTCTTTTCATGCCAGCCTATCCCGTGCGCCTCCACCTGGGCGATGAAATCATGCTGGGTGTAGCGCGACAGGGCGGAGACGCAGAAGCGCGGGTTTTCGGAAAGAAACGCTTCGGGGCGCGCGTGCAGATTGGTGAAATTACACCGCCCGCCGCCGGATATGCGGATCTTCTCGCCGGGTTTTTCGCAGTGCTCCAGCAGCAGAACCCGCCGCCCCCGCCGCGCCGCCTCAGCCGCCGCGAACATCCCCGCGGCGCCGGCGCCGAGGATGACGACATCCCATTCGCTCATCAGCCCAAGCTCATCGCAGGCTCATGGCGCGAGGCCCAGATCCCGCGCCAGCGCAGCGCCCTTGGCGGGGTCATAGGACATGAGCGGCGGGCGCACATTGGCCCAGCGCGGCTCTCCGCTGATGCCGGCCTTGACCTGTTTCTGCGCTTCGATCAGCGGGTGCGCCGCGACGCTGGCGCGGAAGGCGGCGACCGGGCCCTGCATCGCCGCCGCCTTGGCGGGATCTTCGTCATAGGCCGCGATCAGCGCAGCGATGGCGGCAGCGTTGAGATTGGCCGTCGCTGTGATGCAGCCCGGCGCGCCGAGCGGCAGCGCCTTGTCGAGCACGCTTTCGGCGCTCGGATATACGACAAGCCCGTCGACGCCCAGAAGCGCGGCCGTATTGGCCCAATCGCCTGAGCTATCCTTGATTCCAACCACTTCCTCAAAATCCGCGAAGAGTCTGGCGACAAGCCCCACCGGAAGTCCGACGCCCGAAACCTGAGGAATGTGATAGAGATAGAGGTTGAATGAAGGATGCGCGACTTCCTCTATCAACCGCGCGTAATAGGCGTAAAGCCCGTCTTCCGGCACGTTCTTGTAGTAGAAGGGCGGCAAGGTCATCACCCCGGCGCACCCCATGTCGAGGCAGGCGCGCGTCAGCCGCGCCGTATCGGCGATGCTGGTCAGCCCGGTTCCAGGAATCAGCCGCGCCGGGTCCGCGCCCGCCGCGATCAGCGCCGCAAGGGTCGAGATGCGCTCATCAACCCCCACTGAAGTCGCTTCGCCAGTGGTGCCGAACGGCGCGAGCGCGACGCAGCCCTCGTCCAGCAGTTGCAGCGCGTGGCCGATATAGAGATCGGTCGCGATCGTCATATCGTCGTTGAAAGGCGTGAAATTCGGCGCGATGACACCGCGCGGCGCGCTTATCGGCATGCAGGACCCCTTGTTGCGGAGGCAGACTTAGCGCCGGTTCGGGGCGCAAGACAACCGCCGTTCGGCGCCGCCGCCACTTGAGGGAGCCGCGAGTTCCCGGCGCGCAAGATCGCCCCCCCGCTGCGGGGGGCCCCGAAAGGCGCGGGAGCGGGATCTGTCCTGCCTGGCTCCCGGGCCAGGAGCTTGCGCAGGATGAGGCGCCGGCCTCAGGCCGCCGGCATCAGCTCCTCGACCAGCTTCGCCCAATAGGAACAGCCGACCGGAATCACCGCATCGTCGAAATCATATTCCGGGTGATGGACATTGGCGGTGGCGCCATTGCCGATGAAGATGAACGCGCCGGGGCGGGCGTTCAGCATGAAACTGAAATCCTCCGCGCCCATCACCGGCGGCGTGTCGCGGTTGACCTTGTCTTCGCCGACGATGCGCGCCGCGATATCGGCGGCTTTCTTCGTCTGTTCCTCGGCGTTGACCGTCGCCGGATAGTTACGCATGAAATTCAGCGTCGCCGTAGCGCCGTAAGCCTTGGCGATGTTCTCCGCGATCTCTCCCATGCGTCGTTCCGCCATGTCCTGCACTTCGGTCTTGTAGGTGCGCACGGTGCCTTTCAGCTTCACAGCGGCGGGAATGACGTTATAGGCCGTCGTCTCGGTCTGGAACGAAGTGACGGAGATCACCAGCGT
Source organism: Paracoccaceae bacterium (assembly GCA_040904645.1). Classification (GTDB taxonomy): domain Bacteria; phylum Pseudomonadota; class Alphaproteobacteria; order Rhodobacterales; family Rhodobacteraceae; genus Pikeienuella. Next base: position 14,337 of record JBBDTD010000320.1, on the reverse strand, counting down.
CTCAACAGGATCGAGATTGCGCGATGCGATGGATTGCAGCGCGACCACGATATCGGCCGCGACCAGCGTGGTGTCGATCGCCCTGTGGGGCATTGCGGCGTGACCGCCCTTGCCGATCACGTCGATCTCAAAAAGATCGGCCGCTGCCATCAGCGGGCCGGTACGGATGGCGAAATGGCCAAGCGGGGTGCCGGGCATGTTGTGCATGCCGTAAACTTCCTGAACGCCGAACCGCTCCATCATGCCTTCGTTGACCATTTCGCGGCCGCCGCCGCCGCCCTCCTCCGCCGGCTGAAAGATCACCGCGACGGCGCCGTCGAAATTCCGCGTTTCCGCCAGGTATTTGGCCGCGCCGAGCAGCATCGCGGTGTGCCCGTCATGCCCGCAGGCGTGCATCTTGCCCGGGATTTTCGAGGCGTGGGCGGCGCCCGTCGCCTCGTCGATCGGAAGCGCGTCCATATCCGCCCGAAGGCCGATGACCTTGTCCGACGCGCCCTTGCCCCGGATCAGCCCGACCACGCCGGTTTTGCCGATGCCTTCGACCACTTCGTCGCAACCAAACTCGCGAAGCTTCTCCGCCACGATCCCCGCCGTGCGGTGAACGTCGAAGAGAAGCTCGGGATTCTCGTGAAAATCGCGCCGCCAGGCGGTGATCTCGTCATGAAGATCCGCGAACCTGTTGATCGTGGGCATAGGTCTTTCCTTTCAGTTGTCTTTGAGCGGCAGCGCGCGCTCCGCCAGCCGCACCCACCAGGAGGCGCCGGTCGGCATGATCTCGTCTGCAAAATCATAGGCGGGATGATGGCACTGGGCTGAAGCGCCGTTCCCGATCATGATCATCGCGCCGGGCCGCGCCTCAAGCATATAGGCGAAATCCTCCGCGCCCAGAATCGGCGGCGTCGTGCGATCGCAGGCGCCGGCGATCTCCTCCGCCACATCGGCGGCGAAGGCGGCCGCCCTGGCGTCGTTCACCGTCGGCGGATAGCCCGGCGCCCATTCCACGACTGCGCGGCCGCCCGAAGCGGCGGCGCAGCCCTCAGCCAGCGCGTCCAGCCGCGCGCGCGCCATGCCGCGGTTCTCCCCGGAATAGCAACGCACGGTGCCGGTCATCCGCGCGCTGGGCGGGATCACGTTGTAACTCTCGGGCGTTGTCAACGAGCAGACGGTGACCACCATCATCTCCACCGGATCCAGCCCACGCGAGACGACCGATTGCGCCGCACGCACGAATTGGCAGGCGGCGAGGGTCGGATCGATGCAGAAATGCGGCTTCGCGGCGTGGCCGCCCTTGCCGAAAATGGTGATCGTGAAATCGTCCACGGCGGCGAGCGCGGGGCCGGAGCGGATGGCGAATTCGCCGGTGGCGAGGCCGGGCATGTTGTGCATGCCATAAACTTCATCGATCCCGAACCGCTCCATCAGCCCGTCTTCGACCATTTCGCGCCCGCCGCCGCCGTCTTCTTCCGCAGGCTGAAAGATCACCGCGACGGCGCCGTCGAAATTCCGCGTGCCCGCGAGGTGTTTCGCGGCGCCAAGCAGCATCGCCATATGCCCGTCATGGCCGCAGGCGTGCATCTTGCCTTCTATGGTGGAGGCGTACGCGGCGCCGGTCGCCTCCGGGATCGGCAGCGCGTCCATGTCGGATCGCAAGCCGACAACCCGGTCCGAGCCGCCGGCCCGCCCCTTGATGAGCCCGACCACGCCGGTGCGGCCGATACCTTCGACCACCTCGTCGCAGCCGAACGCGCGAAGCCGCTCCGCGACCAGTTTCGCCGTCCGCTGGACATCGAATGAAAGTTCGGGATGACGGTGAAAATCCTGCCGCCACTCCACCATTTCGTCCTGGAGCGTGGCGATGCTGTTCAGCGCCGGCATCAGGCGGCGAGCCGTTCGATCAGCCGGCGCATGAACGCCTCGCCGGCCTCGAATTGCGCGACCGAAATATACTCGTTCGGCTGATGCGCCTGTTCGATCGAGCCCGGCCCGCAGATGCAGGTCGAATAGCCGCCCTCCTGGAACTGCCCAGCCTCGGTGCCGTACGAGACGACATGCTCGCCATTGTCGCCGGTCAGCGCGCGCGCCAACTCCTCCGCCGCGCCGCCCTCCTCGCGCATGCAGGGCGGGTTCATCACCCGCAGCGTCACGTCGATGCCGGCTTCGGGGCGGATCTTGCGCATATCGGCCTCGACCTCAGCGACGAAGGCCTCATAGCGCTCAAGCCAGCCGGTCGGCGTTTCCGGCGGGCAAACGCGGAAATCAGAGACGAACTCGCAATCCTTGGCGGTGATGTTATGCGCCGTCCCGCCCTTGATCACGCCGACATGGAGCGTGGTGAAAGGCGGCACGAAGGGCGACGCCAGATCGGCGTTGGCGCGGTTTTCTTCGGTCCGCTCGCGTATCCAGTTCACCAGCCGGGCCGCGGTCATAACCGCCGACACGCCGGTGTGCATCAGGCTGGAATGCACTTCGAACCCGCGGACGCGGGTGGTGAGCCCGACCGAGCCCTTGTGCTGCGTCACCACCTGCATCATCGAAGGCTCGCCCACGATCACCGCCGAGGCCGGCGGCATGGTCTCACGCATTTCGGCGATCATGCTCGGCGCGCCGCGGCAGCCGACTTCCTCGTCATAGGAAAGCGCGATCTGCACCGGGCGCTTCAGCCCCGCCGCGAGCATGTCGGGAACCAGCGCGAGGGCGAGCGCGTCAAAGCCTTTCATATCGCAGGTGCCGCGCCCGAAAAGCTTGCCGTCGCGCTCCGTCACCGTGAACGGGTCGGTGACCCAATCCTGCCCATCGACCGGCACAACATCGGTGTGGCCGGAAAGGATGACGCCGCCCGGCGTCTCGGGCCCGACCAGCGCGTAAAGGTTCGCCTTGGCGCCGGTTTCGTCATAGACGCGCCGGCACGAGACGCCATGAGAGCCGAGATACTCCTCCGCGAAATCGATCAGCGGCAGGTTCGAATCCCTCGAAACGGTGGGGAAGGAGACCAGTTTCTCAAGCATTTCGCGGGGACTGAGGCGCATCGCCATATTCGGGCTCCATCTTCGGGTCGGCGCCACCGTGTGGCGACGGCTTGACCACGTCAAGATGTCACGGCGGCCAACTGGCGCTGAACCTCACATGCGCCGCGCGGGCGGCGGCGCTAACGCCAGCGGCCGACTTCGCCCTCCACGCCGTCGAACGCGTTGTCGACCAGCGCCCGCGCCAGCAGACGGTCCGGGTTGGTGGGCGGCGGGAAGCTCAAGCCGCGCGCCGCCTCCCGATCGAAACCGAAACGCCGGTAATACGGCTCGTCCCCGACCAGCACGACCCGCGCCCAGCCGAGGTCGCGGGCCTTGGCCAGCGTCTCGTGCAGCAGCAGCGCGCCCAGCCCCTCCCCCTGTCGCGTGGGGTGAACCGCGACCGGGCCGAGCAGCAGCGCCGGGGTCCCGGCGGCGCCGATCGTGACCGGCCAGTAGCGAATCGCGCCGCCGAGCGCGCCGAATTCATCCCGCGCCACCAACGACAGTTCGGAGACGGTCAGCACGCCGTCGCGCAGCTTGTAGGAGGAAAGCGCGCGCCGGCCCGGCGCGAAGGCGAGATCGAAAAGCCACTCGACTTCGTCGGAATCGGCGCCGCTTTCCTGGCTCAAGGTGAACATGACGCCCCACACTCCGTCCGATTCGGGGCTGACGCGCCAGCCCGCCACGAGATTGCTCGCCCCGCCCCTTGCGCCCGCCTGATCGGGCGGTAGCATGGGCGCGAAGGCCGCGTCCAGCGCGGGCGAGCGAGGGGCGCCATGTTCTACAGACCAGGCAAGGAAGATCACGGCCTGCCACGAAATCCGTTCAACGCGCTGATTACGCCGCGCCCCATCGCCTGGGTCTCCACCCGCGGCGAGGATGGCGAGGCGAATCTGGCGCCATTCAGTTTCTTCAGCGGCGCCGCCTATGACCCGCCGATCATCTCCGTCGCGTTCACCGGCGCCAAGCTGGGTCATCTGGCGGGGGAGCGGAAGGATTCGCTCGCCAACATCCGCGCCACCAAGGAATTCGCAGTCAACATCGTGCCGAGCGCGCTGAAAGACGCGATGAACGTCACCGCGGGGCATTTTGAATCCGGCGAAAACGAATTCGCCGCCGCCGAGCTGACCGAAGCGCCCTGCCGCACGATCAGCGCGCCGCGCATCGCCGAATGCCCAGCGACGTTCGAATGCCGGCTGGTGCGGCTGGTGGAGTTGCCGAATGTCGGGCCCGGCGAAAACACCACCGTTTTCGGGCAGGTGCTCGGCGTTCATATCGATGAAAGCATTCTAAGGGATGGTTTTGTCGATCCGCGCCTCTATCACCCGCTGGCGCGAATGGGCTATCTTGACTACGCCTCGATTACAGATGTCTTCGAGATGAAACGACCGGACTGAGCACCAATCGGAATGACCCCAATCGACGCCCGCCCACTGCCGCGTGGTCTTCCTGGTTTGATCGCCCGGATGGCGGAGCGTGTCTCCAACAGAACCGATCGGCGCGATCTGCCCTTCCACGAAGCGGCGAAGGGCATGTTCCTGACCGACCTTCACGCCGACACGCTGCTCTGGGGGATCGAGCCTCTCGCGCCGCGCTCCGGCGGGCATCTGGACGGGCCTCGCCTCACCGCGTCCGGCCTCGGGCTGCAGGTTTTCGCCGCGCCGACCTGGACCCCGCTGCCCTTCCGAAAGGAAGACGCGCGCCTCGTCGTCAACGCGCGCGGCTTCGATCAGAGCCATGCGCTCTTTCCGACCGAGCTTTTCACCCGCGGGCGCGAGCATGGTTTGAAGCGCCGCCGCGCGCTCCGCATCGCGCGGCGCTTTCATGACATGATCGAGGCGAGCCAGGACCGGCTCGCCCCGTTCCGCGCCATTCCCATGCTGGAGCCGGAGGATTTCGACCGGATCGGCGCACGCGCCGCCGGGCGCCCGGAAATCGGCGTCATGCTGGCGCTCGAAGGCGTGCATTGGGTCCGCGCCGACGCGTCGCGCGAAAAGATAGAGGCGTCCGTCGATCAGCTTCACGCCGCCGGATACCGGATGATGGCGCCGACGCACCGCTTCTCCAACGGGCTCGGCGGATCGAATGAGGATTCGGACGGGCGCGTCGGGCTGACCGCCGCCGGCCGGCGCTTCGTGAAGACCTGCCTCAAACGGCGGATAGTGCTCGACCTCGCCCACGCCTCCCCCGCGCTGATCCGTGAGGCTTGCGGCATCGCCCTTACGCGCGAGGAAGGGGCGCGGCCGATCATCGTCTCCCATTGCGGCATCAAGGCGGTGAACCCGATCTCGCGCAATCTCTCGGTCGCGGATCTCCGCTCCGTCGCTTCAACCGGCGGGTTGGTCGGCATCGGGTTCTGGCGCGGCGCGATGGGCTGGAAGGACGCGGACCCGTTCGCGGACAAGATGTCCCGCATCGTGGAAAGCTTCCGCGCCGCGCTGGCGATTCTTTCGGCCGAGGATTTCTCGGAGGAGATGCACGGCCGTTTCGGCCATTACGACCCTTACGAGCACCTCGCCTTCGGGTCGGATTTCGACGGCGCTGTCACCACCGCCTTCGACGTCACCGGCGTCAGCCATGTCGTCGCGGCGTTGGCGGCGGCGGAGGACGGCGCGGGCCAGCCCTGCTTTCCGGCCGAAAAACTGGCGCTGATCGCCGGCGGCAACGCGCGCCGGGTGCTGAAGGCCGCGATGAGCTGAAGCTATTCGCCGCGCGCGATTTGCGGCGCGGCGCCGAGATAGGCCTCGGGCGCCAACACCGCCTTCCAGTCGACGGGGGCGTCTGTCGTCTCCGCCAGCACCTCCGCCAGGCGGCGCCTCTCGGCCAGCGCCCGCGCGCAGGCTTTCTTCACCAGCGCCTGCGCCTCCGGGCGCGGCATGTGGGCGGCCAGCGCAAAGGTCGCGGCCTCCGCCGTCAACAGGCCACGCGTCTCCGCCATGGTTCGCGCCATGGCTTCGGGGCGGGCCTCCAGCGTCTCCGCCAGAACCTGCGCATGGCGAAGCGCGGCGCCGGCGGCGATCACCATCTGCGGCAGGGTCAGCCATTCGAGCGCCCAAGCCGCGCCTTCGCGCTCCTGCGCGTGAAGCTGTGCTTCATAAAGACGCCCGACGATCCCGGAATTGGCGCGGGCCAGCGCCACCAGCGCCTCCGGGCCAACCGGATTTGCCTTTTGCGGCATGGTGGAGGATGAGCCGCCGACGCCCGCCGCGACCTCGGCGACCTCGGACTGCATCAGGAGCATGAGATCGAGGCCGAACTTGCCGAGCGCGCCGGTGATCAGCGTCAACGCCCCGCCCAATTCCGCCACTGCGTCCCGCGCCGCGTGCCAGGGAACCGGATCATGGGCAAGGCCGAGTTCAACCGCCAGGTCCGCCGCCACGCCAGGTCCATGCGGCCCCATCGCCGCCAATGTGCCCGACGCCCCGGCGAGCGAGACGCGCAGGAGCCGGGGCCTGAGTTCCGCCAGCCGATCGCGGCTGCGCGCCAGCGGCGCCCGCCAAACCGCGATCTTCGCGCCGAGCGTCGTCGGCGTCGCGATCTGGCTGCGGGTGCGCGCCGCCATCGGCGTATCGGCCTCCGCCGACGCCTTGTCACCCAGCGTGGCGACAAGCGCGGCGAGCCGCCCGTCAATGAGGTCGAGCGCGCGGCGAAGGCGCAGCACGAGCCCGGTGTCGAGAATGTCCTGACTGGTCGCGCCATGATGGACATGCGCGCCGGCCGCTGGCGGCAGCGCGGCGCGAAACGCCTCGACCAACCCGGGGACCGAAACGCCCGCCATCGCGGTTCCCGGCCCAAGCGCGGCGGGGTCGAGCAGCGCCGTCTCAGCCCCGCGAGAGATGGCCGCCGCCGCGTCTTCGGGGATCATTCCGCGCCGCGCCTGAACCCGCGCCAGCGCCCCCTCGACCAGCAGCATCGCCCTGATCTCCGCGCTGTCGGTGAAAAGCGCCTGAAGCTCCGCGTCGCCGTAAAGCCCGCGCCAGATCGCGCTGTCGAAAGGGGTGACGGCCATGAACGCTCCTCCTGTGATCGCGTTCATCTAACAGAACCCGGTTGCGGGCGGAAACACCACAACCCCGATGAAAAGCCCGAGGCCGAATCTGGATTGTTTCCAATCCCATGAAATGCTGGACAGGCGCGACCGGCCCGCCGCATTCTCGGCCAGAACCGGTGGGGGTCTCATGCAGCACATTCTTCACGGCGCGGGTGCGCCGCAGGGCGCAGCCGATATGCCGGGCGCGGCCTGAACATGGCGGCGCTGGCCTATACCGTCGCCTTTCACGGCATTAGGTAGCAAACGCACCAAAACATTTTTAATGCTTCCGTCCTCCCCTGCGGTTGAGCAATATGCTCGCTAGAGATTGGGGGCAATTTATGACGGAAACGGCACTGACGCTCTATGTCGATTTGGATCAAGGATCGAGGATAAGCTTAGAGGCGGCGGCAACTGCGTCTCTCGCTTGGGCATCACTCATCAAATCTATCAACCATCACGTTGACCCACTAAGCGAATGGCGCGTTGAGTTAGAGAGCGCCATTCCTGGTAGCCAGCGCATCCGGAGCATCATCAAGCTTCCAGACAGCGCCCATGCCCGAGGAGTAGTGCAAGGCGCTATCCTCGCCTCCCTTATTTTCATTGCTAAAGAGACAGTAGCTTGGGGTGTCGGTGAGATTATGGAGTACTTGTCCGGCCCAGACGCTCCGGAAGAAGTTCAGAAACTTTCTGACACTGAGCGAAATGAGATAGCCGAAACCGTGGTGAACAAGCTGCGTGCTGGTGTGGGACGCAAGGAAGCAACAAAGGTCTACGAGGCACTTAAGGTAGATGAGAATGTGCGCGGCGCTGGCGCGACCGCCAGCCTGACAAATCGCCCATCAATCGTCATCCCCAGAGACGAGTTCCCATCAGTCGCCGAGGTCGTTGAGGAAGAACCTAAAAGCGAGCGAACGACTCGCGAGCAAGCCGAACTGACACTGATCCGACCAATTTTGGCTAATGATACATCACGGCGATGGGGTTTCCTTTCAAGGCATGGAACCTTCGGGGCCTCGATCCGAGATCAGGTATTCCTTGACGCTCTTGCTGCAGGTGAGCTGAACGTCCCAATGGCTCAGGGGATTCGTATGCTTGTTGAAGTCGAAATCACTGAGAAATTCGATGGCACTGTATGGATGCCTGTAGATAGGATAATTACCCGAGTCATCGAGATAATCCCGCCGCCGAGGCAGGTTCGTCTCGACCTAGAAGGACCTCAGTAGCGCCATTCCGGCAAAAAAAATGGTCGCCGCAAGGAAGATGGCCCCCCAAAACGTGAACTCTTGCACAATGGTCAGGACAGCAAAAACGGCTGCGGTCCCAATGCCAGGGGCAATCCACGGAGTCCACTTTCTGACCTGCTGTTTCATGGCTCGCGCGACCCTCTCTACAGCCTTAGCTCCGAGCAACCTATTGACTCCAAACACTGAATCATGAACGCGGCGGAAAATCCACCCCTACTGATCTTGTTGTTCAGGTTGCGCTCGTTTTCTTGAATGCCGATGCGCGAAAGGCACTCCGCCAGCCCTGCGTAGGTAAGCCCGCGGCGCTTGAGCTCTGCTTTCAAGAGGTTCTTGACCTTCGCCTCATACTCGACCGTCACCGGCTCTAGTTTGCGCTGCGCCATCGCTCGCTCCAAAATATCATCGCTTATGATGATATAAGCCCTTGAAGTCGGATATATCAACCGCCATATACGATGTGTAATATCATCGGATGCAATGACAATGGCCCAGCACTTCCTCCTCTCCGCCGCCGCCCGGACGCTCAAACTGCGGGACGTTTACCGCATGTCCGACGAAGCGGCCTTCGAGACGTTCAGGGCGATCCGGTTTGCCGAGAACGGCGGCGAGGCGTTCTGCCCGGCCTGCGGCTGCGTCGAGACCTATGCGATCACCACCCGCCGCAAGTGGAAGTGCGCCGCCTGCCACAAGCAATTCAGCGTCACCAGCGGGACGATCTTCGCCTCCCGCAAGATGGCCTTTGTCGATCTCCTCGCCGCGATCTGCATCTTCGTGAACGCGGTAAAGGGCATCAGCGCCTTGCAGCTCTCCCGCGATATCGGCTGCCAGCACAAGACGGCTTTCGTCCTGGCTCACAAGCTTCGCGAGGCTATGGGCAACGGTAACAGCGCTGTTACGCTCTCCGGCGTGGTGGAGGTCGATGGCGCCTACTTCGGCGGTCACGTCCGCCCCGAGAACCGGAAAGAGGATCGGAAGGACCGGCGGCGCTCGGAGAACAAAGACCCGGATCGGCGCGTTGTCGTCGCCATCCGCGAGCGCGGCGGGCGCGTCCTTCCGTTCGTCCGCAAGGATGAGAGCGAAGGCGTCAAGATCGTCCGCGAGCGTGTCGCGCTCGGGACGGAGCTTCACGCCGACGAAGCCCCGCATTGGGATATTCTGGAAGCGCAATATTCCGCGCACCGGATCAACCACTCCGTCGCCTACAGCGAAGCCGGTGCTTGCACCAATCAGGCGGAAAGCTACTTCTCCCGCCTCCGCCGGATGGTGGACGGTCAGCATCATCACGTCTCGCCGCAGTATCTCCACCAGTATGCGAACGAGGCCGCATGGCGCGAGGATAACCGGCGCACGGACAACGGCGCTGCGCTGCGGCTGGTTGGCACGGCGGCGCTCAACTCGCCTGTCAGCCGGGCTTGGAAGGGTTATTGGCAGCGTCGGGCGGCGTAGATTGGTAAAGCTGTCTATCCAGTAGACTGACGACCAAGGCATGCAACTCAGACAAGTTAAGCGATCCCGATTTAAGAGATTCATCTGCCGCCTTTAATGCCTCTATGTATTTGGGCCTTTCACCCCTGAGTAATTCCGGCAAGATAACGTCCCCCCGAAGCCAGCCGCCGAGCTTTATACAAAGAACATAATAGCTTGCCGCCCTTGCTGTCCTTCCGTTTCCGTTGATGAAGGGATGGATGTGGTTCAATCTCCAGAGAACAAATACACAAAGGACAACTGGGTCAGCCTTGTCCCATTGTCTGTTAACAATATTAACGAAATCGTCCATTAGAGATTGGACTTTATAATCTGGCGGTGGAATATAATCGCCAACTGCAACTAAGCACGGTCTATATTCTCCAGGGGATGAATGTAAACACGCTATCGCATGGTAGTTTAGGGCTTTTATAATACTTTGAGAAAGGAATGGCCGCTCCACGGCTAGGGAAGCAGCCACAATTGATTCCAGAAAGCTATAGTGACGTGCGCCATTCTCAATTTCAAGGGCTTGATACGCCGCATGTTCTTCGCTGCCGGTCAGGTCATGAAGTATCACGGCCTAATGCTTATTCTTTATTTCTTTTTCTTCGAGAACTGCCTTCACGCGCTCCCGTGTTATTGTGCTGTCATCCCCCAGCGAGCCCATGATAAACGAGACGCGCTGACGAAACCTTTCTTCTGAGGTGAGCCGTGCCTTTGAGGCGCTTTGCAGCGCCTCAAGCAGCCTAGGGTCCGTTCTTACATCTTCCATCTGACAGCCACTCCCATCTTGTCAATGTGCCACTGCGGAGAGAATCTTTTCACTCATCTGTAGAACATAGGCTTGGAAACGGGAATCCCCAGAAACGTGAAAATTGATTAAACCTAGAGATATCTCCTATCCGACCAGCCGCCACACATACCCCCTCGGGCTTCCTGTCCGCTCCACCAGCCCGCGATCTGCCATATGGATCAGCGCCCGCGTGATGGTGCTTTGCACGTCCTTCCGATGCTTTCTGTCGTCGGGATCGAGGCCCTTGGCGGCGAAGATGGATTCCGTGATGGCGCGCGTCGTGGCGGTTCCGTGCTGGCGGAAGTGCGCCAGGATGAACCGCCGCAGTTCATGGCGCTCGAACGTGTATTGGTAGGCTCTGGGCGGCTGTGGGATGCCCTGCACCCCGAAGGCGTGAAGCGCGCGCTCTATGGCCCGCATGTCATTGGTGAGGCGGGCGCCCTCCACCCGGAGCGCGTCGATGCGCTTGGCGATCTCGTCGCGCTTGTGTAGCAGGCCGCTGATGGCGTGTTCGTATTCCATGCTGAAAGTGTAGTGGAGCTAGTCGGATAAGGGTATGTTTCGCTTGGTGCGTTTGCTACCTAATGCCGGCCTTTCAAGGCATGGAGGCGCGGGAAGTGGAGGTGCAATGCCACCTCTCCTCAGGCTTGCCGGCCTTCACGCTGGTCGGCCTGCCCGACAAGGCGGTGGCGGAATCGCGCGAGCGGGTGCGCGCGGCGCTTAACTCCATCGGCCTCGCGCTGCCACCGCGGCGGATCACCATCAACCTCGCCCCCGCCGATCTGCCAAAAGAGGGCGCGCATTACGACCTGCCGATCGCGCTCGCTCTTCTCGCCGCGCTGGAGGTCGTGCCGGCGGAGGAGATCGCGCGTCACACCGCGATGGGCGAGCTTTCGCTCGATGGGCGCATCGGCGCGGTCTCAGGCGCGCTGCCCGCAGCGCTGGCGGCCGCGGAGGCGGACCGGGACTTCATCTGCCCCGCCGCCTGCGGACCCGAAGCCGCCATCGTCGGCGCGGTCAGGGTGCTTGCGCCGCCGACGCTGGTCGCGCTGATCAACCATTTTTCAGGACGCCAGCCGCTGGCGCCGCCAACGCCGATCGGCGCTGTCGACGATGGGCTCCTCAAGGACATGGCGGATGTCCGGGGGCAGGAAAACGCCCGCCGCGCGCTCGAAGTGGCGGCGGCGGGCGGTCATAACATGCTGATGATCGGCCCGCCCGGCGCGGGCAAGTCGATGCTGGCGGAGCGGCTGCCCGGAATCCTGCCGCCGATGGACCCGACCGAGGCGCTGGAGGTTTCGATGATCCACTCCATCGCCGGGCTGATCCGCGATGGGCGCATTCCGCGCCGCCGGCCGTTTCTCGACCCGCATTACGGCGCCTCGATGGCGGCGATGGTCGGCGGTGGGCGCAGCGCGGCGCCGGGGCAGATCAGCCTCGCGCATAATGGCGTTCTCTTCCTCGACGAGTTGCCGGAATTCGCGCGCCCGGTGCTCGAAAGCTTGCGCCAGCCGCTGGAGACGGGAGAGACGTTCATCGCCCGCGCCAACGCCCATGTCCGCTACCCGGCGCGGTTCCAGCTTATCGCCGCCATGAACCCCTGCCGCTGCGGCGCCATGGCTGACCCGGCGCGCGCCTGCTCGCGCGCGCCGATCTGCGGGCTGGATTATCAGGCGCGGATTTCCGGCCCGCTGATCGACCGGATCGACGTGCAGATCGAACTGCCCGCCATAGCCCCGCGCGAGCTTTCCAACGCCCCGAAAGGCGAGCCCTCCGCCCTCGTCGCCGCCAGGGTCGCCGAGGCCCGGGCGCGCCAGCGCGGCCGGTTCGAGGCGCGGGGCCTGAAGCACCGCACCAACGCCGAGCTATCCGGCGAAACGCTGGAAGAATGCGCCGCGCCCGACGAGGAGGGGCGCGCGCTTCTCGACCTGGCGGCCGAAAAACTGCGGCTGACGGGCCGGGGCTATCACCGCGTCATGCGGCTCGCCCGGACCATCGCCGATCTGGACGGGGCGGAAAGGGGCGGCCGGCCGCATATCGCGGAGGCGGCCGGGTACCGAAGGGCGCCGTTGAAACGGTGAGAGGGGGCTGGCCCGAATGGCTGGCCCGCCCGCTGGATTACCCAGCATCGCAAGGGCGGCCCAGAGCCGCCATTGGCGTGGCTCTATCACAACGCCCGGACACTTCTAAAAACCCCGCATTTTCCTGTCTGGCCTGATTCACTCGTGAGAGTTTGAATTCGAGGTTCTGCATGGCCCGTTCTGCTGGATTGTTTGATCTCGATGAGCGGTATGCGGCGCTGTCAACGACCGGCTATCCGCTTGAACGGCTATCCGGGGCGGTGGAGGCGCTGTTCGCCCGGCTCGACGCCCATCTGAAGGAACGCGGCTACCTCGCGACGGGAGGGCGGACGACCGACGCTTCGATCATCGACGCCCCTCGCCAGCGCAACACCGATGGGCGGCCTGCTGGGCCTGTCGAACACCGCCTCATCGGTCTGGGCCGTCACAGCATAGGTGGATTCCAGCGTGAAGTGCAACGCCTCAAGCAAACCGTATCTCACTTTTGGCGGCAAGCAGATTTGGCACGTCGCCCCACGCAAAGCAGGCCAGAGCTTTCAGTCCCGCGAAGGCCTGCGCCCCGCCCTGACCACCAGAAGCGGGAACAACGACACGCCGCATGACGCCTCACCGCGAAAATCTGCAAGGGCCGCGGCGTGGGCGTTCAAAAGTACCGGAAAGGCGGCCTGACGCCGTCAGCATCCTTGACCGCGCCGGCTTGTCCATCGCGCCGCACGATACGCACTGACCACGGGGTTTTCTTCGCCCCGCCGCCAGTCTAGATTGCCGTGGCGGGACCAACGCGGGCGATGTCCGGCTTAGCTGTCGCGCCGCCGCCGCCACTCGCGCAGGATCGCACATGAACGCTGGCTCCCTTCGCTTCATCGTGATCCTTGCGACAGTCAGCGCGCTCGGGCCGTTCTCGATCGACATGTACCTGCCCGCGATGCCGCAGATGGCGGGCGCGCTTTCCGCCAGCCCGGCGATGATGCAGATGACCATCACCGCCTATCTGATCGGCGTGGCGCTCGGCCCGCTTTTTCTCGGGCCGCTTTCCGATTCATGGGGCCGCAAACGCGCCCAGAGCCTCTTTCTCATCATCTACGCCGCCGCCAGCCTTGGCTGCATGGCGGCGGGGTCGGCGGAGGCGCTGATCGGGTTCCGCATCGTTCAGGCGGTGGCGGCAGGCACCGCGATGACCTCCACCCGCGCCATGCTCTCCGACGTCTACAAGGGCGATGCGCTGAGCCGGGCGACATCGCTGATGATGACGATTTTCACGATCGGGCCCGTCGCGGCGCCGCTGATGGGCGCTTGGCTGCTGGCCGGGTTCGGCTGGCGTGGAATATTCGGCGCTTTGGTGGCGATCAGCATCGCCGCTTGCCTGCTGATGCAGCTTCTGCCCGAGACATTGCCGCCGGAGCGCCGCCGCCCCTACTCCCCCCGCGCGGTGATCCGGGGATATGGCGAGATCATGGGCCTCGCGATGGCGCGGCGCTATTTCGCCTCCACCTTCTTTTTCGCGTTGATGTTCTTCGGGATGCTGGCGTCTTCGCCTTTCATATTCATCGAGTATTTCGGGCTGAGCCCGGCCAGGTTCGCGGCGCTCTTCGCCTCGATTTCCGCCGCGGCGCTGATCGGCAATTTCGTTAACGCCAGGTTGGTCTTTCGCTACGGCCATGCGGCGATGCTGCGCGCGGCGACCTATGCGCTCGGCGTGCTTGGCGCGGCGATG
>JBBDTD010000319.1:0-2693 GCA_040904645.1 Paracoccaceae bacterium | reverse complement strand
CAGACCGCTGACGGCGGCGTTCAGAGCCAGAGAAAGGGTCATCGTTTCGTCCTTCCCGCTATTTGCGCGCCGCCGTCAGGGCGGTCAGCGCTTGATGTTGGTGGTTTCCTGCAACATTTCGTCCACGGTGCGGATCACCGTGGCGTTGGAGGAATAGGCGCGCTGCGTAGTGATGAGCGAAGTCAGTTCAGCCGCGATATCGGCGGTGGACCCTTCCTGCGCGAAGCTTACGACCCCGCCCGTCGGCCCGGATCCCGCATCCCAGAGGAACATCGATCCGCTTGTCGGAGAGGCGGTGAACGCCTGGCCGTCAGCGGCGCGCATGCCGTTCAGGTTCGGGAAATCCGCGATCGGAATCTGGTAGAGCGTGCGCACGAATCCGCCCTCGAACACGCCCTGCACGAAACCGTTCTCGTCGATGTCGATGCTGGTCAGCGAGCCGACGGGAGAGCCGTTCTTGGTGACGCCCGTCGGCCCGAAGCCGGTCGCGAGCTGTGTCAGCCCGGCATTGTCGCCCGGTGTCCCGATGTCGAGGCTGATCGGCCCGCCGCCGGTGTTGAAGGTGAAAACCCCGGTTCCGGCGTCATAGGCGCCGCCTGCCGCGCCGCTGACCGAAGCGATGGAGCCGCCGGCCGCGAAGGTGGTGTCGAAATCGATGACAAAACTCGCCACCGGGTTCGACGCCGGGTCGGTCTGCGAATCGTTGATCTCCACCGCCCACTGGTTGGAGGCGCCGGTCGCCGGCACGGTCGGCGTGAAACTGAGGTTGAGCGACTGGGAGGCGCTCAGGTTGTCGAAATATTCGATCGAGAGCGGGATCGAATCGCCGCTCGCCCCCGCCCGTGTTTCCGCCGCGGGCAGGTTGACGCCCAGCCCGATCTCCGTGGTCGGCGCGCCGAGAAGGGCGCCATTGTTGACCTGCACGGGCTGCAACGCGTCGGTGGTGTCGCGGGCGAAGGCCGGGATCGTGCCGTCACGATCCGCTGGCCAGCCCAACAGCACCAGGCCGGAAGCGGTGCGCAGGATGCCGTTCTCATCCGGCAGGAACGAGCCGGTGGATACAAACTGCACCTGGTTCGTTCCGCCCGTTTCGTTGATCGCGGAGATCGGCGTGACCGGGATCAACCCACGCCCGCCGATGGCGATATCCGTCGGGCTTTCAGTGGTGATCAGCCCGCCCCGGGCGTCCACCTGCCGATAGGAGACAGACCGGACGCCGCCCGCCGCATAACGTCCGCCGCCCGATTCGGAGACGACGAGCGACGAGAACTGCGTGTCGGCGCGCTTGTATCCGGAGGTCTGGGAGTTCGCGATATTGTCGGAAATCGTGCCAAGTTTGCTCGAGTTGACGGTCAACCCCGCCACGCCGGCATTCAGGGAGGATGAAAGCGTCATCGCCGTTCCTTCTTCGATAGGGCGCCAGGGCGGCGCGTCCTGTTTCGGCCCGGCCGCATTCAGCGTCCGCCACCGTGGGCCATGCTGGCTCCGATCACAGCTTCACCCGGAATAATTGCGTCTTGGTAAAGCGTTATGTGTGATTTTAGCCAAAGCGGCGGCGATGAAAGCTCACCGGTCCGAACGCAGCAATGTCACGGCGACGCGCCGGTTGCGCGGGTCGAGCGGAGCGTTGGGCAGCGCGAGGCTCCGGTCGGATTCTCCGACGACACGGAGGAATCTCGCGGGATCGACCGCGCTTTCCTCAAGCTTCCGGCGCGCCGAATCGGCCCGGGCCGAAGAAAGCCGCCAATTGTCGTTCGTGTCCTCCGCCGCGCCAGCCTGGGCGGCGGTGAAGGGCGCAGCGTCCGTATGGCCGCTGATGGCGATCGGATTCGACACCAGGCCGATCACCTCGCCGATCATCTTGAGAATCGCCTGCATCTTCGGCGTCGGGCGATCGGAGCCGTTTTCGAAAAGCGGCCGCCCTTCCTTTGCGAAAATGTCGATCACCAGCCCCTCATCCGTCACGCGGGTGACGATGTGGCTGAGCAGATCATCCGCGATCTCGCTCTCCCCCGACTTGCCGAGCAAGAGGGACTCAAGCTCCGCCAGCGGCGTCTCGTCGACGGAAGGGGCGCCGCCCGCCTTGTCCGCCTCGCCCTCGTTGATATCGATGCGCCCCTTGGCGCCGCCAATGCCGTCCTTCGCCAGGGTGTCATCGGGAAACATGGAATCTCCCTCGAGCACCCCGTCGCCGCCGCCGGAGATTGGGGAGATGGGGATCGTGGCCGCGAAATAATCCGCGATGCCTTTGCGCTGGCTCTCCGTGGTGGCGTTCAGCAGCCACATCAGCAGGAAGAACGCCATCATCGCGGTGACGAAATCGGCGTAGGCGACCTTCCAGGCGCCGCCGTGATGGCCTTCGGCCATCACAATCTTCTTGCGTTTGATGATCGGCCGCACGCCGTTTGCTCCGCTCGCCATGATCCTGCCTCTTGCTTGGGCGGCCCTTATCGCGCGCGGGCGGCTAACAAAGCGTTGCGCCATCCACTTAAAGGTTTCGCAAGACCGCATCCGATACATCCGAGGCGAAGGTCCAGGGCGGTTAATACGGAGCGAAACGATATGGGCGCTGTCACGCACGAAACTCTCCGCCGCAAGATCGGCGTTTCGAAAAGCACGCGGCCGCCGCTGCGCGATCCGGATTTCGTAAGCGATCTTTTCGCGCGCCTGATGGAGGAACGGCTCCTCGGTTT
>JBBDTD010000318.1:0-2726 GCA_040904645.1 Paracoccaceae bacterium | reverse complement strand
GGCGCTTCCCGCGTCGGCCCGCAGCAATTTCCCGGACTGGCTGTTTGCCGCCCTCACCGATGCCTATGGCGCGCGGGCAGGGGCGGTTATGGCCGCCTATGCGAACAGCGCGCCGGTCACTTTCCGCGTCAATGCCCTGACGGCGACGCGGGACGATATATTGCAACAGCTGCGGGCGGAGGGGGTGGCGGCGGACGCAACCTCTCTCTCCCCCGACGGCATCACCCTTGCGACGCGCGTCAATCTCAGCCGGCATCCGTTTGTCGATGGCGGGCTGATCGAACCGCAGGATGAGGCCGCGCAGATCGCCGCCCGGCTGGCGCAGGCCGGACCCGGCATGACGGTGGTTGATTACTGCGCCGGGGGCGGCGGCAAATCCCTCGCCCTGGCCGCGACGATGGCGCAGGACGGGAAAATCCACGCCTTCGACACCGACGCGCGGCGGATGCGCGATATCAAGGGCCGGGCAACGCGGGCGGGCGTCAGCCTGATCGAGCCGCTGGCGATTGCGGGCGATGCGACGGACGACGAGATATTCGCGCCGCTGCTGGGCGCCATGGACCGGGTCTTTGTCGATGCGCCCTGTTCGGGCTCCGGCACCTGGCGGCGACAGCCGGACCAGAAATGGAAGTTTACCGAAGATCGCCTCGCCGCCCTGATCGAAACGCAGCGGGATATCCTCGAACGCGCCGCGCCTCTGGTGGCGCCGGGCGGGGTGCTGATCTACGCCACCTGTTCGATCCTGCCGGGGGAGAATGAGGCGCAGGTGCAGGCGTTTCTGCACTCCCATGCGGATTTCGGGATTTTGCCCGTCGCCGATGTCTGGGCCGCGGCCGGGCTTGGTGGATCATGGGAGAACGATTTTCTCGCCCTCACCCCGGCGGATCATGGCAGCGACGGATTTTTCACCGCCCTGTTGCAGCGGCGCGGCTGACATCTCATATGCGGAAAAGGCGACCGCTTCACCACCTCGTGACATGGTGCTGACATAATAATTGTTGTATAATCACCGCTTGAGGGCATTTTTGGCGGGCCGGGCCCGCTCCAGGGAAAGGTTGGGACAGATGAAACTCAGGATGATACTCAAGGCCACCCTTGGCGTTTTCGCCGCGCAGCTTCTCGCCGCGCAGATCGTCGTTGCCATGGGCAGCGGATCGTCGGAGACGACGGCAACCCCGGCCAATCCGGATTTCGCCGCGGGCAAGGCAGCGATTGATCTTGAAGACTGGGACGCGGCCATCGCCGCCTTTCAGAAGGTGACGGAGGCAGAGCCGAAAAACGCCGATGCGCTCAACTATCTCGGCTTCGCCAACCGGCAGATGAAGAACTATGACGCGGCCTTTGACTATTACAATCAGGCCCTCGCCGTTGACCCGGAGCATAAGGGCGCCAATGAATATATCGGCGAAGCCTATCTGCAGACCGGGAATCTCGCCCGGGCGGAGGAACATCTCGTCAAGCTGGACGCCATCTGCTTCTTCGGTTGCCCCGAATATACCCTGCTGAAACGCGCGGTTGAGGACTATAAGGCCAAGCAAAGCTGAGGCTTTGCCGCTTTTTTGCTGATTTTTCCGGCCCGCACACAAACAGGCTGGACAGGCCGGGTGAGTTTGTCTAAACCCCGTCTATGAAGAACAGTATCCTGATCATTGACTTTGGCAGTCAGGTCACCCAGCTGATCGCGCGACGCGTGCGGGAGGCGGGGGTTTACAGCGAAATCATCCCTTTCAACACGGCGGCCGAACGGCTCGCGGATTTTGATCCGGCGGGGATTATTCTCTCGGGCGGTCCGGCCTCGGTCATCGGCGAGGCGACCCCGCGCGCGCCGGACGCGATTTTCGATCTCGGCATTCCCGTCCTCGGCATCTGCTATGGTCAGCAGACGATGGTCAACCAGCTGGGCGGCAAGGTCGAGGCGCCGGACCATCGCGAGTTCGGCCGCGCCGAGATCAATGTTGTTGCCAGTTGCAACCTGTTCGATGGCGTGTGGGAGCCGGGCAGCCACGATCAGGTGTGGATGAGCCATGGCGATCATGTGGTCGCGATCCCTGAGGGGTTTGCCGTCGTCGCCACCTCGAATGGCGCGCCCTTCGCCGCCATCGCTGATGAGGCGCGGCATTTCTACGGCGTGCAGTTCCATCCGGAAGTCATGCACACCCCGCGCGGAGCTGCGCTTCTCGCCAATTTCGTGCATAAAATCTGCGGCCTGCCCGGCGACTGGACCATGGCCGCGTTCAAGGAACAGGCGATTGCGGCCATCCGCGCCCGGGTCGGCGACGGGAAAGTCATCTGCGGCCTGTCGGGCGGTGTCGACAGCTCTGTCGTTGCCGTCCTCATCCATGAGGCGATCGGCGATCAGCTGACCTGCGTCTATGTTGATACCGGGCTGATGCGGGCGGGCGAATCGGAGCAGGTGGTCAGCCTGTTCCGTGATCACTACAACATTCCGCTGATCCACTGCGACGCCTCCGATCTGTTCCTCGGCGAGCTTGAGGGGGTTGACGATCCCGAAACAAAACGCAAGACCATCGGCCGGATTTTCATCGAGGTGTTCGAGGCCGAGGCGAAAAAGGTCGGCGGTGCCGATTTCCTCGCGCAAGGCACGCTTTATCCCGACGTGATCGAAAGCGTCTCCTTCGCGGGCGGGCCGAGCGTCACCATCAAGTCGCACCATAATGTCGGCGGCCTGCCGGAGCGCATGAACATGAAGCTGGTCGAGCCCCTCC
>JBBDTD010000317.1:0-2734 GCA_040904645.1 Paracoccaceae bacterium | reverse complement strand
CCCCCCGCTGCTTTATCTACCCTTGAAAAGCCCGCCGAGGACGCCGCGCACCAGGCGGCGCGTGATCTGGCTGCTGGCCGTCCGCACCACCTGCTTGATCAACGCTTCGCTGACGCTGTCCGAGCGCGATGACCGGCCGGATGAACGGGAGCTGGATTTCGACGATTTCGGAGGCTGGTAGCGACGGGCGGAGCGGTATTCGCTCTCCTCCCGCCAGCGCGGCGCTTCGTCATCGCCGCGATATTCGGCGCCTGATCCGGAGCGCCGCCGCGCCCGCCCGTCCGGCTCTTCGTCCAGCGTTTCGGATTCGGCGCCACGGGCCGCTGCCTCCGCCGCCGCTTTCAGCATCTCAAAGGCGCTTTCGCGGTCCACCGCCGCTTCATAAACTCCGGCCACCGGCGACGCAGCGCGGGCGCGCTCCTTCGCCTCCATGCTCGCCGGGCCGAGGCGGGAAGATGGCGGGCGGATCATCGTCCGCGCCACGACAGAAGGCGCGCCTTTGGCGCCAAGGGTGGAGACCAGCGCCTCACCGGTGCCTACCTCCATGATCGCCGATTCGGTGTCGAACGCCGGGTTGGGGCGGAAAGTCTCCGCCGCCGCTTTCAGCGCCTTGCGGTCGCGCGGCGTGTAGGCGCGGAGCGCGTGCTGCACCCTGTTGCCGAGCTGGCCCAGAATGTCGTCCGGCACGTCAGCCGGATTCTGGGTGACGAAATAGACGCCCACCCCCTTCGACCGGATCAGCCGCGCCACTTGTTCGACCTTGTCGACCAACGCCTTCGGCGCGCCGTCGAAGAGAAGATGCGCCTCGTCGAAGAAGAAGACGAATTTCGGCTTGTCGGAATCGCCGACCTCCGGCAGCTCCTCGAAAAGTTCCGACAGCAGCCAGAGCAGAAACGTGGCGTAGAGCCGCGGCGCGCGCATCAGCTTGTCTGCGGCCAGAAGGTTGATCTGCCCGCGCCCGTCCTGCGACAGCGCAATCATGTCCTGAAGCCGGAGCGCGGGTTCGCCAAAAAACGCGGTTCCGCCCTCGTTGTCGAGGACCAGAAGCCGGCGCTGGATCGCGCCGACGGTGGCGGTGGCGATATTGCCGTAGCGAAGCGACAACGCCTTCGCCCGCTCGCCGATATTGACCAGCATCGACTGAAGGTCCTTCAAGTCGATCAGCAACAGCCCCTCTTCATCCGCGATGCGAAAGACGATGTTCAGCACGCCTTCCTGCGCCTCGGTCAGTTGCAGGAGACGGGCGAGGAGGAGCGGGCCCATCTCCGTCACCGTCGCGCGGACAGGGTGGCCTGCCTCTCCGAAAATGTCCCAGAAGACGACCGGAAACGCGTCATAGCCGTAATCGTCAAAGTCGATCAGCTCCGCCCGTTTCACGAAGGCGTCGTGGAGCTTCTGATCCGGCGAGCCAGCTTCACAGAGGCCGGAGAGGTCGCCTTTAACATCCGCGAGAAAGACTGGAACGCCGGCGGCGGAGAAGCTTTCCGCGAGGATTTGCAAGGTCACAGTCTTGCCGGTGCCGGTCGCGCCGGCGATCAACCCGTGGCGGTTCGCGTATTTCAACAGCAGCGTTTGCGGCTCCGCGTAACCTCCGCCGCCGCCGCCAATGAAAATCCGGTCAGATTCCACCATCTTCGTCCCCTCTTCGCGCCCGCAACCTGAGCGGGTGATGCGCCAATATGCACATCTCTATTTAACCTTTTCGTGCAAAGGTAGCGTTGTGGGCGCGAATTGTTTGAGAAACGCTCGGCGGCTCACCGCCCACACTCCTCCCTGTCGAACTGACCGCGCCCCGGCGCGGTCTTTTTTCGCCCCCGATCAAGCGCGGCTTCGCGGTCTTTCGGGGGCGCTCCGGGCTTGGATTCGGGGCGCATAAAACCCCGGAGCGGGGCTTGCGCGGGCCCGCCTCATTTCCGTCATTTTCATATCATTTGCCGTTGACCGCCGTTCAGACTCCGCATAGCCTCAGTTCAGAACTTGCCATGGCCGGTTCGACAGGGAGAGAGTAGAGACAACAGTCTCGCAGGAAGGGCGCTCGTAAGGGCGCCTTTTCTTACTTTTCCGGACCATTTGCGCGGAGTTGTGACTTCCTCACCTTGATTTCCGCTGACGTCCCGCCCATCACTCTTGTGCACGGAATCGCGCGCCGCATGCGCGAAAACTGACAAAGGGAACGCTTATTGTGCCAATAAAACCGATCGCCGCCCTCTTCGCCGCCGCGTTCGCGCTCGCGCCGATTGGGCTTCTTGCGCAGGATCAGGCCCAGCAGGGCGGCTCCACGCTGAAAGCGACGCATGGCTCATGGGAAGTGCGGTGCGATGCGAAGAACGCGGAAGCTTGCATCATCACCCAGATCGGCAACCGCGCCGATGGCCAGCCGGTTCTGCGCATCGCGTTTCGCAAGACCGACGGCGCCAAGGGCCCGAAGGGCGAGCCGATCGCGGCCGTCATGCAGATCGACGCGCCGCTGGGCGTCTTGCTGCCGGCCGGCGTCGAAGTGAAGATCGATGGCGCTGAAGTCGGCCGCGCGCTCTTTCAGATCTGCGACCCGCGCGCCTGCATCGCCAGCGAGCCGGTGGCGGATAACTTCGTCGATCAGATGAAGAAGGGCTCCAACGCGCAGTTCGCCATCATGGCGGTGAACGGCGAAAAGGCCGAGGTGACGATTTCACTCTCGGGCTTCACCAAAGGTTTCAACTCGCTCTGATTGCGCGCCGCCGGGCTCAGGCCCGGC
>JBBDTD010000316.1:11638-16725 GCA_040904645.1 Paracoccaceae bacterium | reverse complement strand
GGCGGAGATCATCGTTCGCACCGGCGCTACGAACATTCGCATCATGTTCGACTGCTACCACCTTCAGATCATGCAGGGCGACCTCCTGCGCCGGTTCGAGGCGCTGCAACCGCTGATCGGCCATGTGCAGATCGCCGCCGTGCCGACGCGCGCGGAGCCGGACGAGGGCGAACTCGCCTATGACCGCCTGCTGCCGGCCTTCGCGGAGATGGGTTGGAAGGGCTTTATCGGCGCAGAATACCGCCCGAAGGGAACGACGGATGAGGGGCTCGGATGGATGGAGCACTACAGATGAGCGATCTGAAGACGCAGCTCGATCAGGACGGATACCTGGTGCTTGAGGGCGTGTTCCCGGCGGCGGCCATCGACGCGGTGAAGGCGGAATACGCCGCGCTGCTCGATGGGCTGTGCGCCGGCTGGGCGGCCGAAGGGCGGCTCGACCCCGCCGTTATGGCGCTCGATTTCGAAGGGCGGCTCCGCGCCGCCTATATCGCGGGGCTCGACTGGTTTCAGCCGATGGACATCTCCCTGCCGGGCGGCGAGATCCATGAGGACACGCCGATGCATTTCGGCCCGGCGATCTTTTCGCTGATGCGCCATGACGCGATCCTCGACGTAGTGGAGAAGCTGATCGGGCCGGAGATCGCCTCGAATCCGATCCAGCATGTGCGGATCAAACCGCCGGCCGCGCTGCTGAAAACCGACGAGGCTCGCCCGCATGTCACCTTCACCGACTGGCATCAGGACCGGGGCGTGACCCATGCGGAGGCCGACGAGACCGAGATGGTGACGGTCTGGATCGCGATTTCCGACGCGACGAAGGAAAACGGCTGCCTGCAGGTGATTCCGCGCACTCATCGCGAGGAACTGAAGACGCATTGCCCGGCGGGCATCCAGCTCGCCATTCCGGA
The DNA here is from genome assembly GCA_040904645.1 of Paracoccaceae bacterium. GTDB lineage: Bacteria > Pseudomonadota > Alphaproteobacteria > Rhodobacterales > Rhodobacteraceae > Pikeienuella. Next base: position 15,814 of record JBBDTD010000316.1, on the reverse strand, counting down.
CACCGCGTTGGACAAGAGCAAAGCCGTGCCGCTGCCAGTGCGCTCCGGCGGGGTGGTGATCTTCCTCCCCGGCACGGCGCACGCCTCGCTCATCAACCGGACCGACGGGTTCCGCTGGTCTTTCGACATTCGCTACAACGTCACCGGGCAGCCGACCGGGCGGGCGCATTTCCCCGATTTCATCGCCCGGAGCCGGGCGAACCCCTCGGCCGAGTTGCGCGACTCTCACGACTGGCGCAGGATGTGGGAGGATGCCCGCGCCCGCCTCGCCGCGCGCGCGCATATCCCGATCCACCGCTGGGACGCTGACGCGCCCGCCTGCGCCTGAGGAAGATCATGGCTGAAACCGTTCGTCTCGACGCCGCCGACAATGTCGTCACCGCAATCCGCCCGCTTGAGGTTGGCGCGATGGCGGAGGGCGTGGCGGCGACGGCGCTGATCCCGCGCGGTCACAAGATCGCGACCGCCCCGATCCCGAAGGGCGGGGTGGTCAGGAAATACGCGCAGGTAATCGGCTACGCCGCCGAAGACATCGCCGCCGGCGCGCATGTCCACACCCACAATGTGGAGTTTCGGGCGACGGATGTGGAGTATGAATTCTCCACCGATTTGCGCCCCGTCGCCCCGGCGACGAAAATCGACACCTTCATGGGCTTTCGGCGCAAGAGCGGCCGTGCAGGCACGCGGAACTACATCGCCGTCATCACCTCGGTGAACTGCTCCGCCACGGCGGCGCGCAAGATCGCGGCGGCCTTCGGGCCGGAGGAAATGGCGAAATATCCCAATGTCGACGGCGTCGTCGCCTTCGTCCATGGCACCGGCTGCGGCATGGCCGGCGATGGCGAGGGGTTCGAGGCCCTGCAAAGGGTGATGTGGGGTTATGCGCGCCATCCGAACCACGCCGGGGTGCTGATGGTCGGGCTCGGCTGCGAGATGAACCAGATCGATTGGCTGCTGGAGGCGTATGGGCTGGAGAAGGGCCCGCTTTTCCACACCATGAACATTCAGGATGTCGCGGGCCTCCGGCGCACCATCGAGCTTGGCGTCGAGAAAGTGCGCGCCATGCTGCCGATCGCCAATGAAGCGGTGCGCGAGGAATGTCCGGCGTCCGAGCTGATGGTCGCGCTTCAGTGCGGCGGCTCCGACGCCTGGTCGGGGGTCACCGCGAATCCGGCGCTCGGCTATGCCTGCGATCTTCTGACGGCGCAGGGCGGCACCGGCGTTCTGGCGGAGACGCCGGAGATTTACGGCGCGGAGCATCTTTTGACCCGCCGCGCGGCGGATCGGAAGATCGGCGACAAACTGGTCGGCCTGATCGGCTGGTGGGAGGATTACACCGCCCGCAACAAGGGATCGATGGACAACAACCCTTCGCCCGGCAACAAGAAGGGCGGGCTGACCACCATCCTTGAAAAATCGCTCGGCGCGGCGGCGAAGGGCGGGACCACGCCGCTCAACGGCGTCTACAAATACGCGGAACCGGTGACGGCGAAGGGTTTTACCTTCATGGACAGCCCCGGATACGATCCCGCCTCCGTCACCGGGCAGATCGCTTCGGGCTGCAACCTGGTGACCTTCACCACCGGGCGCGGCTCGGCCTTCGGCGCAAAGCCTTCGCCCTCGGTGAAGATCGCGACCAACAGCGAAATGTATGGCCGGATGGTCGAGGATATGGACGTGAACGCCGGGCGCATCACCTCCGATGGCGCGACGGTGGAGGAGGTCGGGCGGGAAATATACGAGATGCTGCTGCGCGTCGCCTCCGGCGAGATGACCAAATCCGAGGCGCAGGGGCTTGGCGATCATGAATTCGTGCCGTGGCAGATCGGAGCGGTGATGTGAAGCGGATCACCTGCGGGTTGATCGGCGCGCATATCGCGAATTCCCGCTTTGGCGACGCGCTGGCGATGCTCGGCGCGGAACAGGGCGTCGCGGTCGCGTTCCGGAAGATCGACACCGGCGACGATCATGAGTTTCCGTTCGAGGAACGCGTGCGCAGCCTGATCCGGAGCGGCTGGACCGGGCTGACGGTGACGCACCCGTTCAAGCGGCAGGCGATGGCCATGGCCGATCGCAGATTTGGCCTGCCCGAGCGGCTTCGCGCGGCGAATACGCTTCTCTTTGACGATGGCGTCGCCGCGACCAACACCGATTACACCGGGCTTCGCGGCGCCTGGGCGGAGATCATGGGCGCCGAGCGCCCGGGCCGCGTCGGGATGGCGGGCGCGGGCGGCGCCGCGCGCGCCATCGGCGCGGCGCTTTCGGAAGCGGGCGCAACCGAAATCGCGGTCTGGGACCTGACGCCCGGCGCGGCTGAGGCGCTGGCGGTGGAGGCGGGCGGGGTCGTTCGCGCGGTTTCGGTTGAAGAAGCGCCGGCGCTGATCGCCGCGGCTGACGGGCTGGTGAACGCCACGCCGCTTGGCATGGCGGCGCATCCCGGCAGCGCGTTTGAAGCAGCGGCGCTCGGCCCGCAGGGTTGGATGCTTGATGCCGTCTACGGCCCTGCGCCGACGCGTTTCGCCTGTGACGCCGCGGCGGCCGGGTTGACCTCGATCACGGGGCACGATCTTTTCCGGCACATGATGCTCGGCTCCTTCAAGGCCTATACGGGGATCGACCTCGACCCGGCGGCGGCGCTGCCGAAGCTGAAGGCGTTGACCGGTGGCTGAGCGCGCGCGCCTGATCTGCGTGATGGGCGTCGCGGGCTGCGGCAAGACGACCGTGGGCGAGGCGCTGGCCGAAGCGCTCGGCGCGGAATTCCTTGAGGCTGACCGGCTTCACCCCGCGACGAACATCGCCAGGATGAGCGCGGGAACCCCGCTGACCGACGATGACCGCTGGCCCTGGCTCGATGCTGTCGGCGCCGCCGCCCCGCGTGCGGGTCGCGCGGTTATCGCCTGTTCCGCGCTCCGCCGCGTCTACCGCGAGCGGCTGGCGTCAGGCGCGGGGGAGCCGATCTTCTTCGTCCACCTGACCGGACCCAAAGCCGAAATCGCCAGCCGGATGGGCCTGCGTGAGGGGCATTTCATGCCCACGACGCTGCTCGACAGCCAGTTCGCGACCCTGGAGCCGCCAGAGCGCGACGAGCCGCACATGACGCTCGACATCCGACTTCCCCTTATCCGAATGATAGATATCGCCTCGAAGGAGCTTACATGACTGAGATTATGATGATCGGCCCGATGCACCCGGTTTGCATGGAGCAGATCGACACGCTTGGAACCGTCCACCGCCTTTGGGAGGCTTCGGACAAGGACGCCTATATCGCCACGCATGGCGAGAAGATCGAAGTCGTCGCCACCGACGGCCATCACGGTTGCCCGCCGGCGCTGATGTCGCGGCTGCCGAACCTGAAGCTGATTTCCTCGTATGGCGTCGGCTATGACAATATCGACGTGCCGGCGGCCAACGCCCATGGCGCGAAGGTCTCCAACACGCCCGAAGTGCTGAACGACGCGATGGCGGAGATCACCGTCGGGCTGATGGTTTCCCTGTGCCGGCGCATCCCCGAGGCGGACGCCTTCGTGCGCGCCGGCAAATGGGCTGATGGCGGCTTCGGCCTGACGGCGGAACTGACCGGCGCGAAGGCCGGGATTCTCGGCCTCGGCCGCATCGGCAAGGAAATCGCGCGCCGGCTGGTCGCGATGAAGATGGAGGTGGTCTATCACGGCCGCTCCGAGCAGGCGGGCCAGCCCTACACCTATTTCGGCGATCTGACCGAGATGGCCAGGGCGGTGGACTGGCTGATCGTCATCACCCCCGGCACGGCTGAAACAACCGGCCTTGTCGACGCCAGGGTGATGGAGGCGCTGGGGCCGGAAGGCGCGCTGGTCAATGTCGCGCGCGGCGCGGTGGTGGACGAAGCGGCGCTGGTGAAAGCGCTGGCCTCCGGCCAGCTGGGCGGCGCCGCGCTTGATGTGTTCGAGGATGAACCGCGGCCAGCCAGGGAATTGTTCACCATGGCGAACACCGTCCTCTCGCCGCATCAGGGCAGCGCCACCCGGCGCACGCGGGCGGCGATGGGGCAACTCGTCGTCGACAATATCAAGGCGCATATCGCCGGCAAGCCGCTGATCACCGAGGTGATCGAGTAACGCGCCGAAGCGCAAAACGACAAATCAACGCCGCCGCGACCGCGGTGGCGGAAACAATGGCGAGCGCGGGCCACGGCGGCCC
>JBBDTD010000316.1:8344-11628 GCA_040904645.1 Paracoccaceae bacterium | reverse complement strand
CCCGCGCATCTCCGCCCCCATCCATGTCATCAGCAGCGTCAGGGGCAGGATGCCGACACCCGTGGTCCAGAGAAAAGCCCGCCACGACACCGGCGTCAGCCCCGCCGCGTAATTGATCAGGGTGAATGCGAGCGCCGGAATGAAACGGCTCAGCAGGAGCGCCCAGACGAGATCCTCGCCTTTCCAGCGGTCGAGCTTTTTCAACTGTCGCTCCGGCAGCATCGATTCGACAAAAGGCCGTCCGAGCCGCCGGGCCAGATAAAACGAAAGCGCGGCGCCGATCATCGCGCCGAGCCATATCAGCGCCGCGCCGGCCAGCGCCCCGAAAAGCGCGCCGGCGCCAAGCGCGAGGAGTTCAGCCGGGAACGGGATGAATGCGTGAAGCGCCATCAGGAGAACAACGATGGCGGCGGCGATCGCCGCGTCCTCGGTCCGCAAGCGCTCCAGCGCGGCGCTGTCGAAGCCGTTTCCCGCCAGCCAGATCGCGGCGAGAAGGCCGGCCGCGATCACCCCGGCGAGCGCCGCCGCGGCTATCCTGCGTCGCCAGGCCTTCGGCTGTGTTGATCGGCCGCCTGCGGTCATCTGGATCCCGAAAGAGCGCCAGCCTACTCCGCCCGGGGCGAAAGGTAATCATTTGAAAAGGGAAGGGTGAGAGACCGAACGCGACCCGAGCGAAACTCGTTGCGGCTGCTTCCTTCCGGACCTGACCGGGTTGGCGAGGGACTCGCCCGCGCCGATCTCTCAAGACGTGATATAAGGCGGACGACGGCGCGGGGCAATATCCAGCGTGGACAGGATCGCGCCGCCCTTGCGGAGAAGATCAGAGGCGGGTGAACGCGCCATCCGAAGTCTGGATGCCGTACATATGCCCGTCGGCGATGTCTATCCACGCGCCGTGCAGGGTCAGCATGCCAGCCTCGACCGCCTCCTCCACGAACGGGAAGGCGAGGAGATTGCGCAGCGAAGTCCGCACCGCTTCATGCCCCAACTCGCGGAGCGCTTCATCCCGGTCCTTGAAATTCGCGCTGACGGTTTCATAGCCGGGGCGAAGGATGTCCATCCAGCGGCCGATGAAGCTCGACGCTTTCTCAAGCTCCGGCGCGGCGCCTGAGCACATGTCGTGGCAGGCCTGAACCCCGCCGCAATTGGAATGGCCTACGATGACGATATGCGCGACCTTCAGCACCGCGACGGCGTATTCGACCGCTGCGGACGTGCCATGATGATCCTGATTGGGCGCGTAAGGCGGCACCAGATTGGCGACGTTGCGCACGACAAACAGGTCGCCCGGCTCCGCTCCGAACATCGAAACCGTGTCGAGCCGGCTGTCGCAGCAGGAAATCAACATCGCGCGCGGGTGCTGCCCTTCCGACATCAGGCGCGCGTACCACGCCTTGGAATCGGTGAACTTGACCGAGCGCCAAGCGTTGAATCGTTCAACAAGATAATGCGGTACAGGGTGCGCGATCATCAGGGTTTTGAAGCCTTTCCACCGGGGATGGGGCGCAAGGGCCCCCCGTGACAAGATGAGCGGGGCATGACAGACTCGTCCCCCGAGGTAAAGAGGCGGAGCGGCGGTGGAGCGTGCGGCGACCTGAGGCAAGATGGCTGCTCGCGCTTTGTCTGCTCGCGGCGCTGCCGGCCGTGGCGGCGGAAGAAAGCGCGGCGCATGTATTCTGCCGCATGACCGATGGCGACGACAAGTCGCGCCAGGACGCCTGTGTCGAGCGCCAGATCGAGGGCGCGCGCGCCATCGCGCGCCGGCTGGCGGTGGTCAGGGGCAGGCCGGAGGAGGGCGCGCGCCTGATCGAGGCCTATGATCATTGCCGCGGGCTCTGGTCGCCGGATTACGGTTTGATCGACGCGTGCCTGACCGACCGGCTGGAAGGGCGATAGGCCGCGGCGGCCCTCGGCGCCTATTTCGCCCGCCTGACCATCCCGAAAAGATCGCGCGGATCGTCCGGGTCGGCCAGCATGTCCAGCTCCATGAAATGGCCGGTGCGCGGCAGCTGGTCGCGGATGTAGCGCAGCGCCGAGAAATCCTCGATGGCGAAGCCGACACTGTCGAAGAGCGTGATCTGGCTGTCGCTTTTCCGCCCCGTTTCAAGCCCTGCGATGACACGCCAAAGCTCGGTGACGGCGTGGTCGGGATCGAGTTGTTGAATTTCTCCCTCGATGCGGGTCTGGGGCGGGTATTCGACGAAGATGTCGGAACGCAGCAGGATGTCGCGGTGCAATTCGGTCTTGCCGGGACAGTCGCCGCCGATGGCGTTGATGTGGACGCCGGCGCCGATCATGTTGTCGGTCAGGATGGTTGCGAGCTGCTTGTCGGCGGTGCAGGTGGTGATGATCTCCGCCCCCGCCACGGCCTCTTCCTTCGAGCCGCAGGATACGACGCGCAGACCGCTTGGCCCGAGATTGCGGGCGGTTTTCGCGGTCGCGCCCGGCTCCACGTCGAAAAGTCTGACCTCCTCGATCCCGAGCATCGCCTGAAAGGCGATGGCCTGAAACTCGCACTGCGCGCCGTTGCCGATCATCGCCATGACCTTCGCGTCTTTCGGCGCGAGGTGCTTCGCCGCCATCGCCGAGGTCGCGGCGGTGCGGAGCGCGGTGAGGATGGTCATTTCCGTCAGCAGCACCGGATAGCCGTTGTCCACATTCGAAAGCACGCCGAAGGCGGTGACTGTCTGGTAGCCTGATCGCATGTTGTTCGGGTGGCCGTTGACGTATTTGAAGCCGTAATTCTCCCCGTCCGAGGTCGGCATCAGTTCGATCACGCCTTCCGACGAATGCGCGGCGACGCGGGGAGTCTTGTCAAAGCTTTCCCAACGGCGGAAATCGGCTTCGATATAGCCGGCGAGTTCGGTCATCATTTCCGCCGGGCCGACATCGTTCACGATCTTCATCATGTCCGCGACGGAGACGAACGGCACCATCGCGAGGCGCGAGGGAACGGGTTTCAGGGGCTGGGTCATCAATAGCTCCGGGTCATGCGATCGAGCACCTTGCGGCCCATCAGCGAGGCGGCGAGGTCGACCATCAGCTTCGCGGTGCGCCCGCGCTCGTCAAGAAAAGGGTTCAGCTCCACAAGGTCCAGCGAGGAGGCGAGCCCGCTGTCATGCAGCATCTCCATGATCAGGTGCGCCTCGCGGAAAGTCGCGCCGCCCGGCACCGGGGCCGTCGGCGTCCTCGGTGCCGTAGGCGTAGGCGCCGACGAGCTGGAGCTCCCGCTGCCAGAGCGGTGTGAGGTCGACGTCGACGCGGCCGGGCATCCCCACGAGCAC
>JBBDTD010000316.1:0-8334 GCA_040904645.1 Paracoccaceae bacterium | reverse complement strand
GGGGGCTTTGGTCGGGGCGAGTAAATCCACGTCGAGGCTGACATGAAGCCGCCCGTTGGCGGCCGCGACGCGGGCGAGAAAGGCCCTCAGCGGCGCCGCCACGCCATGCTCGTCGATGGCGCGCATGTCGCGCACTTCAAACCCCCCGGCGGCGATGCGCGCGTTCTCCGCCGGATCGACGGAGCGCAGGCCCATCATCAGCATGTTTTCCGGGGCGACGAGCGCGGAAAGCGGCGGCCAGCCTTCAAAGCCCTCCGCGCCGGTGAAATAGGCGGTGGGCGCGCCGTGAAGATTGCCGCTGGTCGTCGTCGCGGGGGTGTGCAGGTCCGGATGCGCGTCGAGCCAGAGGACGAAAAGCGGGCGTTTCTCCGCCGCCGCGCGCGCCGCCATCGCGGGCACGGACCCGGCCGCGAGGCTGTGGTCGCCGCCGAGGAAGATCGGAAAGCCCGTTTCGCTTCGGCCGGCTGTCTGGATCGCGTCGGTCCAGGCGATGATCTCCCCCAGATTCTTGACCACCGGGTTCGGGTGCGCGGCTTCGGGCGCCGGGGCGGGGCGGATATCGCCCCGGTCCGCGACCACGTGCCCGAGCGCGGCGAGCGTCTCGGCCAGCCCGGCGACACGAAACGCCTCCGGCCCCATCTGGCAGCCGGACTGCGCGGCGCCGGCGCGGGTTGGCGCGCCGATCAGGGCGATATCCGTCATCTGTCTCTCCTTCAGCTTCAGGAGAAGATAGCCGCCATCGCGGTCAACGGATATCCGTTGAAGTGGCCGGTTCGGGCGTTTGTTTGACCGGATCGAAACATGAACTGGCCGAAATGGCTGGTCCTAGCCGCGAACCTTGTCGAGCAGCAGGCTGGTCTGGCTGTTGGAGACGCCTGGCGACGCGCGCACCCGGCGCAGCACCATGTCGAATTCCGGCAGGGAGGCGACGCGGATCTCCGCCACCAGATCCCAGGCCCCGTTCGTGGTGTGGAGCGAGGTGATCTCCGGCATCGCCTCCAGCGCGCGGATCACCGAACGCGACATCGAGCCGGTCAGCTCGATCGTCATGATCGCGCGCACGGCGTCAGGTTCATGCTCCGCGCCCAGCTCGACCGTGAAACGGCGGATCACGCCGCGTGCGCGCAGCGACTCGATCCGCGTGCGGATCGTGCCGCGCGCCAGGCCGAGCCTGGCGGCGAGCGAGGCGATGGAGGCGCGGCCATCCGCGCGCAGCGCCGAGATCAGCTTGCGGTCGGTCTCATCGGGCGGCGCGCTCATGCGCCGCTGCGCGGATGGGCGGCGTCATAGACCTCCATCAGTTTCGCCTGATCGACGGCGGTGTAGACTTGCGTCGTCGAAAGCGACGAATGGCCGAGCAGCGCCTGAATGGAGCGAAGATCGCCGCCCGCCTCCAGAAGATGCGTAGCGAAGGAATGGCGAAGGGCGTGCGGCGTTGCGGTGGCGGGCAGGCCGAGCGCGGCGCGGGCCTGCGCCATGGCGCGCTGGATCAGGCCGGCGTTCAGCCGCTTGCCGCGCGCCCCGAGAAAAAGCGGCCCCTCCGGGCCGGGCGCATAGGGGCAGAGCCGCAGGTATTCATCCACCGCGGCGCGGGCGGCGGGCAGCACCGGCGCGATGCGGATCTTGCCGCCCTTGCCGGTAATCCTGAGCGCCTCCGGCAGCGGCGCGTCGGCGCGATTCAGGCCCAGCGCCTCCGATATGCGCAGGCCGGAGCCCCAGAGCAGGGTCAGCACCGCGGCGTCGCGCGCCGCGATCCAGGGTTCGGGATGGTCGATGGCGGCGCGCCCGATCAGCGCGCGGGCCGCGTCGATCGCGACAGGGCGGGGCAGGCGGCGCTGGGTTTTCGGCGCGCGCGCCGCGAGCGGCGCGGCCGGCTCCATCCCCTCGGCCTCGCCAAGCCAGCGAAAGAAGGATTTGACGGCGGAAAGCGAGCGGGCGCTGGAGCGCGGCGAAAGCCCGGAGGCATGTAGCCGCGCCTGCCAGGAGCGCATCTCGCGCGGGGTGATGGCGGCGAGGCTGTTCAGCGTCGCCGGGGCGCCCTGATGCTCCGCCAGAAACCCGAGAAAGCCGGCGATATCGCGCTGATAGGCTTCGAGCGTGTGTTTCGACGCGCCGCGCGCGCCCCGGAGCGCGGCGAGGAACCGCGCCAGAAGGTCAGCCGCCGCGTCCGGAGCCTGGGCCATGGGCGCGCCGCCCTCAGCTTTCCGGAGAGAGCCAGCGGCGGAGCGTCCGCTCCACGACGCCGCCGAAAAAGGTCAGAAGATCGACGCCATGATCGGGGCCGAAGCGGAGGGGGTCCTCCGCGCCGAAAACCAGAAGCCCGCACCGCCCGTCGCCGAGATCGAGCCGGACGAGCGCTTCGGATTTCACACCGGCCGCCGCGTCGCCGAACACCGCCTCGGCCTCCGGGGCCACGGGGCGCAGGCTGATGCGCCGGTCGGCGACCCGCGGCTCGCCAAGCGCGAAATAGGCCGCAACCCCGCCCGGCGGCAGGATCACCAGCATCTCTCCCAGCTCCGCGTCCAACCCGGAGGCCGGGCCGGGCTGGGCTTCATCGGTTTCAATGCAGAGCCGGGCGCAGTCGACCGCCACCATGTCGGGCGTCTCCAGCGTCAGCGCGCGCAGGAAATCGACGAAGCGCGTCTGATCGAGCAGCAGCAGCACGGCTTTCTGGATCTGCGTCGCGCCGGCGAGGTTCTCATAGGCGGCGGCGATGACCGAGCGGTGCGTGACCTCCAGCTTGTCGAGCCGCGCCTCCAGCCGCGTGACCAGCGCGCCGCGCAGATCGACGACCTTGCGGCCGCTGGGCGTGGCGTTCGCGTCGATCAGCGCCTGCATGACGACGCGATCCTCCAGCACCACGGCCGGATCGGCGAGGATCTCGTCCCGGAGTTCGCGCGGGGCGGTTTTCTGCGCCTCAGCCAAGGATGTTCTGGCCCGTCTTGGCCCAGTCCTTGAGGAAGGTTTCCAGCCCCTTGTCAGTCAACGGGTGCGAGGCGAGCGACTTGATCACGCCCGGCGGGGCGGTGATCACGTCGGCGCCGATCAGGGCGGCGGCCTTCACATGGTTCACGTTGCGGATGGACGCGGCGAGGATCTCGGTGGAGAAGTGGAAGTTGTCGTAGATTTGACGAATCTCCTGGATCAGCTCCATGCCGTCGAGGGAGATATCGTCGAGCCGCCCGATGAAGGGCGAAATGAAGGTCGCCCCCGCCTTCGCGGCCAGCAGCGCCTGATTGGCGGAGAAGCATAGCGTGACGTTGACCATCTTGCCTTCGCCCGAAAGCGTCTTGCAGGCTTTCAGACCGTCCCATGTCAGCGGGACCTTCACCGCGATATTGGGCGCGATCGCCGCCAGTTTCCGGCCCTCCGCGATCATCGCCCCCGCCTCGGTCGCGGCGACCTCGGCGCTGACCGGCCCGTCGATCAGCTCGCAGATCTCTTTCGTCACCTCAAGGATGTCGCGCCCCGATTTCAGGATCAGCGAGGGGTTCGTGGTGACGCCGTCGACCATCCCGGTCTCGGCGAGTTCACGAATCTCGTCGATCTCCGCCGTGTCCACGAAGAATTTCATATGTTGTCCTTCCGCTCCTGGCCCGCGCCTTCGCATCCGGCTTTCTGCGGGTCCGCCTCTGAGCGCGAATCATAGAGCAAGGCGCCGCGCGCCGCCACGGGAAACGGCGTGAGCGCGGCGAGCTTCGAAGAAGGCGCCCTGGTCGCGGTGCTCACGCCGCTGCCGATCGCGCGGGCCTATGACTATCGTGTCGGGCCTGAGCAGCGGCTGGCGCCCGGTGATTTCGTCGAGGTCGAGGTCGGGCCGAACCGGGTGATCGGCGTCGTCTGGGGCGCCGGCGCGGGCGACGCGGCCCCGGCCAGGCTGAAAACCGTGATCCGCCGGCTCGATCTTGCGCCGATGCCGGCGCCGATGCGCGAATTCCTTGAGCGCGCGGCCGATTACACGCTCACGCCGCTCGGCGCGATGTTGCGGCTGGCGACGCGGGCGCCCGACCTTGGCAAGCCGCCGCGTGCGCGTACCGTCTATCGGGCCGGGATCGCACCGGAAAAACTGACGCCGGCGCGCCGGCGGGCGCTCAGCGCGCTTGAGGAGGCCGGCGCCGCGATGTCGGCGGCTGAGATTTCCGCCTTCGCCGCGGTCTCGTCCAGCGTCGTGAAGGGGCTGGCGGAGGCTGGCGGCCTGATCGCGGAGAGCCGGCCCGGCGCGCGGCCCTTCGCGCCGCTCGACGCGGGCGCCGGGCCCGACACGCTTTCGGACGCGCAGGAGGAGGCCGCGGCGCGGATGCGCGCCGCTGTCGCGTCGGGCCGGTTCCGGGCGCTCCTGCTGAAGGGCGTCACGGGATCGGGCAAGACCGAGGTTTATCTTGAAGCGATCGCCGCGACGCTGGCCGCCGGGCGTCAGGCGCTGATCCTTCTGCCCGAAATCGCGCTGAGCGCAGCCTTTATCGAACGGGTGGAGCGGCGCTTTGGCGCGCGCCCCGCGGAATGGCATTCCGAAATCGGCGGGGCGGAGCGCCGCCGGGTCTGGGTCGGCGCGGGCTCGGGCGAGGCGCGGCTGGTCGTCGGCGCGCGGTCCGCGCTCTTTCTGCCCTTCGCCGATCTTGGGCTGATCGTCGTCGATGAGGAGCATGACGGCTCCTACAAGCAGGAGGAAGGCGCGCTTTACAACGCGCGGGACATGGCGGTGCTGCGGGCGTCGCTCTCAAGCGCCGTGGTCGCGCTCGCCTCCGCGACGCCGTCGCTGGAGACATGGGCGAACGCGGCGGCCGGAAAATACGAGCGGATCGACCTGCCGGAACGCTTCGGCGCAGCGGAGCTGCCGGTGCTGAAACTGGTCGATATCCGGAGCGACGGGCCGGCCGCCGGCCGCTGGATCGCGCCGATGCTGGCGCGCGCGGCGGCGCGCCGGATCGCGGCGGGCGAGCAGGCGCTCTTCTTTCTCAACCGGCGCGGCTATGCGCCGATGACGCTCTGCCGCGGATGCGGGCATGTCTTCGAATGCCCCGACTGCGATGCGCGCCTGGTCGAGCACCGGTTCCGCGCCCGCCTGATCTGTCACCAATGCGGGCGGGAGGAACGCTTGCCCACCGCTTGTCCCTCCTGCGGGAACGAGGATCGGCTGGCGGCGACGGGGCCGGGGGTCGAGCGGCTGGCGGAGGAGGCGGCGGCGCTTTTCCCGCAAGCGCGGATCGCAATTCTTTCCTCCGACATCGCCGCGGGCGCGATCCGCGAAGAGATCGCGCGCATCGCCGCCGGCGGCGCGGATCTGATCATCGGCACCCAGATCGTCGCGAAAGGGCATAATTTTCCGCTCCTGACCCTTGTCGGGGTGATCGACGCCGATCTTGGCCTCAAAGGCGGCGATCTTCGGGCGGCGGAGCGGACGTTTCAGCTGATCCGGCAGGTGGCGGGCCGCGCCGGGCGGGCGGAACGGCCGGGCCTCGCGCTGGTGCAGACGGCGGCGCCGGAGCATCCGGTGATGCAGGCGCTGATCTCCGGCGATGAGGAAGCGCTGCTTGAGCAATTGGCGGAGGAACGCCGCCGCGCGGGCGCGCCGCCCTATGGCCGCATGGCCGGGGTGATCGTCTCCGGGCGCGACGAGGCGCAGGTCTTCGCGGCGGCGTCGGCGCTGGCGCGGGCGGATGCGCCGATCCTCGCCATCGGGGCGGAACTGTTCGGGCCGGCCCCCGCGCCCATCGCGCGCATCAGGGGCCGCGTGCGGGCGCGGCTGCTGATCAAGGCGCCGAAGGGCGCGGCGTTGCAGGCGGCGCTCCGCAAATGGCGGGCCGCGGTGCGGATTCCGGCCTCGGTTCGGGTGGCGATAGACATCGATCCGCAGAGCTTTCTCTGAGGCCGGCGAAGGGCGTGAGCCGCCAATGAAGGACGATTCCCGCGTTTTCGCCTGCGTCAACCCGTCCCCTTTTCCGTAACTGTCTGGCGAAAAACAATATTCGCCCCAGCCGTTCTGGTCCGCCGGGCATTGCAAATTTGGCGGCGCCCATGATAACCATCGCGCGGCTTCGGGGGGCGGTCGCGTCTCGTAGAGATTAACTTTGCCGTTCGCCGGGATCGACCCGGCCTGCAAACGGCGCCGACGAGAGGGACGCATGAGCGACAAGTCAGCCTCGACCGCAGGGATCGCCGGCCGCTATGCGACCGCGATCTTCGAGCTTGCGGAGGAGAGCGGCGCGCTGGAGACGGTCGAGGGCCATCTCGGGGCGCTGAAAGCGGCGATCGCCGAAAGCGAAGAATTCCTGGCCTTCCTGCGCAGCCCCGTCGTCAGCCGTGACGATCAGGCCGCGGCGATGAAGGCGATTTGCGAGAAGATGGAGATCGGCGCGCCGGTCTCTTCCCTGATCGGCCTGATGGCGGCGAAGCGGCGGCTTTTCGCGCTTCCCGCCGTGATCGACGCCTTCGCCGAACTTCTGGCGAAGAAACGCGGCGTCGTCTCCGCCGAAGTCGTTTCCGCCGCGCCGCTCAGCGCGGCGCAGCGCGCCGAACTCGAAGCGACGATCAAGAAATTCGCGGGCGCTGAAATTGCGCTCGACGTAACCGTGGACGAGGGCCTCATCGGAGGCCTCGTCGTCAAGGTGGGTTCGAAGATGATCGACACGTCGATCCGCTCCCGGCTCGCCTCCCTGCAAACCGCTATGAAAGAGGTCGGATGATGAGCATCCAGGCTGCTGAGATCTCTGCGATCCTGAAAGAGCAGATCAAGAATTTCGGACAGGACGCCCAGGTGGCCGAGATCGGCCGGGTGCTCTCCGTCGGTGACGGCATCGCGCGCGTCTACGGGCTCGACAATTGCCAGGCCGGCGAGATGGTCGAATTCCCCGGCGGCATCCGCGGCATGGCCCTGAACCTCGAGGCCGACAATGTCGGCATCGTGATTTTCGGCGATGACCGGACCATCAAGGAGGGCGACACCGTCAAGCGGACCGGCGCCATCGTCGACGTTCCGACCGGCGATGAGCTGCTCGGCCGCGTTGTCGACGGCCTCGGCAATCCTATCGACGGCAAGGGCCCGCTCAACAACACCACGCGTTCGCGCGCCGAGGTGAAGGCGCCCGGCATCATTCCCCGGAAATCGGTCCATGAGCCGATGGCGACCGGGCTCAAGTCCGTCGACGCGTTGATCCCGATCGGCCGCGGCCAGCGCGAGCTGATCATCGGCGACCGTCAGACCGGCAAGACCGCCGTGGCGCTCGACGCGATCCTGAACCAGAAGTCGGTCAACGACGCCGCGGGCGACGATGAGTCGAAGAAGCTCTATTGCGTGTATGTCGCGATCGGGCAGAAGCGCTCCACCGTCGCGCAGCTGGTGAAGAAGCTCGAAGAAACCGGCGCGATGGCCTATTCCATCGTCGTCGCCGCCACCGCGTCCGAGCCGGCGCCGCTTCAGTTCCTCGCTCCCTATTCGGCTTGCGCGATGGCGGAGCATTTCCGCGACAACGGCCGCCATGCGCTGATCGTCTATGATGATCTTTCCAAGCAGGCCGTCGCCTATCGCCAGATGTCGCTGCTTCTGCGCCGTCCGCCGGGGCGTGAAGCCTATCCGGGCGACGTGTTCTATCTTCACTCCCGTCTTCTGGAGCGCGCGGCGAAGCTGAACGACGAGAATGGCGGCGGCTCCATCACCGCGTTGCCGATCATCGAGACGCAGGGCGGCGACGTTTCCGCGTTCATTCCGACCAACGTGATCTCGATCACCGACGGTCAGATCTTCCTCGAGACGGAGCTTTTCTATCAGGGCGTCCGGCCGGCTGTGAACGTGGGTCTTTCGGTTTCCCGCGTCGGCTCCTCGGCGCAGACCAAGGCGATGAAATCCGTAGCAGGTTCGATCAAGCTCGAGCTGGCGCAGTATCGCGAGATGGCGGCCTTCGCTCAGTTCGGCTCCGACCTCGACGCGTCGACCCAGGCGCTTCTGGCGCGTGGCTCGCGGTTGGTGGAGTTGCTGAAGCAGCCCCAGTATTCGCCGCTGACCAACGCCGAGCAGGTCATCGTGATCTACGCCGGCACCAAGGGTTATCTCGACAAGATCCCGGTGAACCGTGTCGGGGCCTTCGAGCGTGAGCTCCTGAAGACCCTGCGCACCGATCAGACCGCCTTGATGACGGAAATCCGCGATCAGGATCAGAAGATCGCCGGGGAAATCGAAGAGAAGATCAAGGCCGTGCTCGACGACTTCGCGAAATCCTTCGCTTGAACGGAACCGGAGGGGGATAACGCCCGATGGCGAATCTCAAGGTCCTAAAGAACCGGATCGCGTCCGTCAGGTCGACCCGGAAGATCACGAAGGCGATGCAGATGGTCGCGGCC
>JBBDTD010000315.1:14769-16728 GCA_040904645.1 Paracoccaceae bacterium | reverse complement strand
CGATCGCGACGTCTACGCCCCAGTCGTCGACCAGCAGCGGCGTCGCGCCGAGACGGCCGGCGAGGGGCTCAAGGCGGCGCTGGTGCGCGCCGGCGGCGCGGCGGATTTCGATGACCTTGAGCGCAAGCTCGCCGCCGCGCGCGCCGGGGCGCTCGCCATCGTCGACCGGCTCTTGCCCTAGGCGCATGCCTCCCATTGTTTTCCACCCCGATTACGAAACGCCGCTGAAGGCGGGGCACAGCTTCCCCATGTCGAAATACGGCTATCTGCGCCGCCTGCTGGCTGATGGCGGGCTGATGCCGCCTGGTGCGTTCTTTGCGCCGGTCGAAGCGTCGTCGGCGGTGATCGGCCTCGTGCATGACTCCGCATATGTCGAGCGGGTGATCACGCTGTCGCTGGCGCCAGAGGAGGTGCGGCGCATCGGCCTGCCGGCCACGGCGCAACTGGCGCGGCGAGTGCGGCTTTCCTCCGCCGGCACGCTTCTCGCCGCCCGACTGGCGCTGGAGCATGGGCTGGCGTTGAACGCCGCCGGCGGATCGCATCACGCGGCGCGGGCTTATGGCTCCGGCTATTGTGTTTTCAACGATGTCGCGGTCGCCGCCTCGGCGTTGCTGGCGGAGGGGGTGATCCGGCGCGCGATCGTGCTCGACCTCGACGTGCATCAGGGCGACGGCACCGCGCATATCTTCGCTGACGACCCGCGGGTCTTCACCGTGTCGATCCATGCGGCGAAGAACTTTCCAGCCCGCAAGGCGCGCTCCGACATCGACGCGCCGCTGCCCGACGGCGCGGAGGATGACGCCTATATCGCGGCGCTGGACGAGGTTCTGGAACGACTTGAGGATCAGCGCGCCGATATCATATTTTTCAACGCTGGCGTCGATGTGGTGGCGGGGGACCGGCTCGGCCGGCTGGCGCTGAGCGCGGCGGGGTTGCGAAGGCGGGATGCGCGCACGCTGTCCTGGGCCCGGGCGCGGGGCGCGCCCATTGTCGGCGTCCTCGGCGGCGGTTATGGGCCGGACCCCGCCATGGTCGCGGCGCGGCATCTCGCGCTCTTTGAAGAGGCGGCGAGATTGGATAGGATCGGCTCATGACAGGTATTTTCCGGAAAATCTCCGCGCTCTTCGAAGCGCCTGAAGCCGCCGCGTCGGACCATGATCCGGCCGCGCTGGGCCTGGCGGCGCTGATGGTGAGGCTCGCGCGCGCCGACGGCGCCTTTGACGGCGCCGAACGCGCCGCGATCCAGGCCGCGCTGGACGCGCGGTTCGGGAACGGCGCCGCGCTCCTCGCGGCCGGGGAGGTGGCGGAGGCCGACGCCAGCGACAGCCATCAGTTCACCCGGCTGGTGAAAGCGGCGAGCGCGCCCGAAGACCGCGCCGCGCTGCTGGAGGATCTCTGGTCGGTCGTGCTCGCCGACGGCGCCCGCGACGACGACGAGAATGCGCTGATGCGTCAGTTCGGCGCGCTGCTCTACGTCTCCGATCAGGACATGGCGCGTGCGCGCCACCGGGCCGAGCGGCGATAGCCGGGCGATGAAGCGGTTCTACAAGACGGCGGCGCATGCGCCAGCCCCTGGCGGCTGGACCGTGGCGCTGGACGGGCGCCCAATCCGCACCCCCGCCAGGGCGGCCTTCTACGCACCGACCGCCGCGCTGGCGGAAGCGGCGGCGGCGGAATGGGCTGCGCAGACGGATCTCGTCAGGCCGCCGGACATGCCGATCACCCGCGCCATCAACACCGCCATCGACCGCACGACCCCTGAATACGACGCGGTCGCGGAGATGGTCGCGGCCTATGGCGGCTCCGACCTCGTCTGCTACCGGGCCGAAGCGCCGGCGGGGCTTCGCGCGCGGCAGGTGGAGGCTTGGGACCCGCTCCTCGCCTGGGCGCACGACGCGCATGGCGCGCGGCTCATCGCCGCGACCGGGGTCATGCATGCGCTTCAGCCCGAGGAAGGGC
>JBBDTD010000315.1:0-14759 GCA_040904645.1 Paracoccaceae bacterium | reverse complement strand
GGCGCCTCGCCTCGGCCGTGCGGGGGTTCGACGCTTTCGCGCTGACCGCGCTTTACGATCTCACCGCTCTCTCGGGATCGCTGATCATCGCGCTGGCGGTTTCGTCGGGACGGCTGTCGGCGGAGGAAGGCTGGCGGCTCAGCCGGATCGACGAGACATGGCAGCAGGAATTTTGGGGCGTTGACGACGAAGCCGCCGCGACGGCCGCCCGCAAGGCGCGGGATTTCGCCGCGGCCGCATGGCTTCTGTCGCTGTTGAAGGCCCGCGGGGCCGAAAGCGAGACGCAAGGTAAAGCCTGAACCGCGCGGCGAAGATGCGTTCCACCCCGACTGGCGCCTTTGAGCGCGCGCCGAACGGAAATCGGCGCTCCCTTCCCGCGCGGGCCGTACGATCCCCCGCCGGAGCGCGCTTTCATCTTTCGCAATATCGGGATGAATCGCAGGATTCACCGCGTGGCGCCCGGCCGAAGCGAATTTGGCCGTATCACCCCTTGCTTCGACGGAAACAACGGGCTATTCGGCGCGCATCGGCGGGTGATTAGCTCAGTTGGCAGAGCAGCTGACTCTTAATCAGCGGGTCGTAGGTTCGAACCCTACATCACCCACCAATTTCCCCAAGGGGTTAGCGGAAAGTGGCGAGCTACGCGGGCGCGCCGCGCGCCTTCTGGGGGGGCAACAATGCTCTACGCTTGGTTCGTCTTCGTTTGGCGGGTTTGTGAGCCCCGGAACGCGCTGAATTCGTGCTCAATGTGCTTCGAGCGCCAAGAGATTTGGCGGTTTCGTAGTTTGTCGCCTTAAGTTGATCGGCTCGGCATTTTTTGCCTCTCTGGCCTTGTGCGGCTCGGTTTGGATGTCGTTGGGCGCCAGCATCTCCAAGGCGCAGGCTTGCGTCTTTCATGCTCATGCCAGGCTGTCCGGTCAAAATGGGGGGGCAGTTCACCGGAGCGCTGCCCTCAACAGGTGTAATTCATGCCAAGCCGTCCGCCATCGACGTAAATCGTCTCTCCGGTGATGTAGCTGGCTTTGCTGCTGGCGAGAAAAGCGACGGTATCGCCGACCTCGCGCGGGGAACCGATACGTTTGAGCGGCGTGCGCGACATCACCATTTTCATCGCATCGGGATTGGCGTTGACCCCCGCCAGCATGTCGGTGTCGATGGACCCTGGGCCGACGGCGTTCACCCTGATGCTATGCGGCGCCAGCGCCAGCGCCGCCGCCTTGGTCAATTGCATGACGCCGCCTTTTGAGGCGCAATAGGCGGCGATCGACGGGATCGCGACGACTGCATTAACCGAAGACATGTTGATGATGCTGCCGTGAATGCCTTTGGCCACCATAGTCCTGGCCGCACGTTGAAGGGCGACAAAGCTGCCTGTGAGGTTGACGTCGATGACCTTGCGAAAGTCCTCGACCGAGGTTTCCAGAAAGTCGCCGGGAATGGCTATCCCTGCGTTATTGACCAGGATCGATACCGGCCCATGCTCCGCCTCGATCTGATCGAACATGGCGATGATCTGAGCGGGATCGGCCATATCGACGGCAAGCCCCGCCACTGCGCCCAGTTCTTTGGCGGTCTGGGCGACGGCGGGCGCATCGATATCGCACAGGATGATGCGCGCCCCATCTACTCCCAACGCCTCCGCACAGGCGCGACCGAGGCCGCGGGCGCCGCCAGTGATCAGGGCAATCGGTCGATCGGACATGGGTTTTTCCTTGTTCATTTGGTCAGGCCATAATCAGCGCGCGCTTGTTCCAGGGTGATGTAGTCGCCTTACGGATCAGCGCGAATGGCGTCTTGGCTTCGGGTGCTCGGATAACCATATCCGCCACCTCCGGACAGGAGCAAGATCAGACCCTGGCCTTGCGATGCCTTCTGGCGGCCCTTGCCGCGCTGTTTTGCTGTTGTCGGCCAGTTCAACCGAACTGGCGGCGCCCGCTGCCCCTCTAACCCGAAGAGTTATCGATCCGGTCGAACATGCAGTCAATGGCGCCGGAATACCCGGCCATTTGGGCGCCCTGATTTCCAATTGCCTTGAGACGCAACGCGCACAAGACTGCTTGGTCCACCTTTGCCTCAGCGTCCCGCGCGCACGCCCGCGGGGAGCGTTCCGCATCATGTGCAGAAGTACCGGGAGAGCGGTGAGCATCGGGCCGGCCACGTTGCAATACCGCCGAGCCTCCGGCCAGCCCTCCCGAAGGCGCGCCGTGTTTCGATGTACGCCAGCTTGGTGCGTGAACGCAGCTCGCGCTAGGAGGCGAACTGGGGCGCCAGCATCTGATGCGCTGCGTCGCTTGCACGATCAGACCGGTCGCAGTCTGCTCGATATACGCTTCAATACGGAACACCACTCGCAGCATCTCTGGCGCGCCTGGTGTGACGGCCAAACTTTCGGCTTGAAATTTTTCGCCCGCTATTCACCTGGTTGGCATACCCATTTGAATCCCTGGATATTCGAGCCAGCGGGGCTGCGGTCATCGTGCTTGATCGGCAAACTTGCCTGAGACTTCTTCTTTTGTTATCGTCAGGCATGCATGGTGATTGCTGGGGCGGTCAACGCTCGCCCGGTATCAACTCGCGCCGCCGATCTCGCGGCAGCCGCGCAAACTGCGCCTCCGAAAGCCAGAAGCGTTGGTTCGACATTGCAAACTCCCGGCATTTGGCGGTTTGAATCACATCTCACGCCTGCTCATGGAGCCGGAGCCTAACGCCAGATAAGTGGTTCGCGGCTCACCGAACAAGTGCGGTTTATTCGTCGTCGCATTTGCGGATTGGTGGAAATTGCGTTCCTGCCTATCCATCTGCTTAAGTCCGCAAGGAAGGATCGACGTGAACGCGCAGCACGAGCAATTTTTTTCGCTTGATCCCTATCATGCCATGCTGGCAGCCGTTGGCGTGATCGTGATCCTTTCCCGCTGGCTGCCTCGTCTGGTTTTCAAGCGTGAGCCGGCCGCCGCGCCGCTGATGATCCTGTTTGGCGCTGGCGTCGCTCTGTTGGCGCCGGGTCTGCCGACGCTGCCGGACCCACGCCAGACGCCTGTGCCTTGGGAACTTCTGAGCGAACTGACGATTATCGTGGCGTTGTTCGGGGCGGGCATGCGGATCGACAGCCTGCGCCCCTGGAGACGCTGGGCGCCGACGGCTCGCATGTTGGTCATCGCGATGCCGCTGACCATACTCGCAGTGTCACTTCTGGGGGCATGGCTGGCGGGGCTGACCGCCGCTGGCGCCGTCCTGCTGGGCGCTGTGCTCGCGCCCACCGATCCGGTGCTGGCCTCCGACGTCCAGGTGGGCCCTCCGCACGAGGGCGCAGAAAATCCGGTGCGCTTCACCCTGACCACCGAGGCCGGGCTGAATGATGGGCTCGCCTTTCCGTTCGTCTATCTCGGGCTGATTGTCGCTGCGGAAGGAATGAGTCCCGGCGAATGGGCGCTGGACTGGCTAGCCCAGGATGTCCTTTACCGGATAATCGTCGGCGGCGTGATGGGTTGGGCCGGCGGCAGGGCGCTGGGCATTGTTCTCTTCACGGTGCCCAAGGGTTCGATCCTCGCCGAAACAGGGTCTGGAGTTATCGCTTTCGCGGGCGTGCTGCTCTGTTACGGCACTACCGAACTGGCTGAAGGGTATGGTTTTATCGCCGTTGCGATCATGGGGCTGACGCTACGGCGTGTCGAAGAAGATCATCACTTCCACCGCAGCCTGCACGACTTTTCAGAATCCATCGAACACACGCTTACCGCAATATTACTTATCGCCCTGGGGAGCGTTCTTCCACTGCTTCTGGCCGATCTCAAATGGACGCATGTCGTGATCGCCTTGACGCTGATAATATTGATCCGCCCCTTGTCAGGCTGGATCGGGCTTATCAATACTGATCTTCAGCGTAAAGACAAAGTAATTATTTCAGTTTATGGCGTGCGCGGAGTGGGATCCATCTACTATCTTTGCTATGCGGGCAGTCATATTGAATTTGTGAATGAGGCGCAGCTCTGGTCTCTGGTCGCTCTTGTAATATTGTTGTCGACAATACTCCACGGATTTAGCGTAGGCTGGGCGATGGGGAAATTGGAAGATCGCCCTTCAGATTGATCAATCATCAACTGGAAAACAAAAACATCCCCAGGGACAAACTGATCTGATCTGCGCGCAGGCGGCCCGGGCGGCTATCGGCCGGATGGATGGGGACGAACTCGCCAGCTTTCACACCAATCCCGAACGGCCGGATCAGCGTCGGGAACCTAATCTTGTTCAGGGCGTTGTTTAATTGCGCTGCGAGTGCGGTGCGCGTCGTTCGTGAATAGATCCAGCCGAAACGGAGAACAGAGATGCACGGAATCATCTACCTCGTCGGACTTGTGGTCGTCGTCTTGGCGATCCTGTCCTTTCTCGGCCTCCATTAGGGCCTGCGCGATTGATCCCAGAGGGAGGACAACGAAATGACAGAAAGAACTGAAGCGCTCACCCAAGCGTCGGCGCCTACTTTCAACCATGACGGAAGCTATGTCGACTGGTCGTCGATCCTCGCCGGGGCGGTCGTCGCTTCGGGGATCGCATTTGTGTTCACCACCTTCGGGGCGGCGTTGGGCCTTACGCTCATTTCCCCCTACGAGGGCGAAGGGTCGGCGATGGCGGCGCTGATCGCGGTCGGGTCATGGATGCTGTGGACCACTGTCTCAAGCTTCATGGCGGGCGGATACATCGCTGGCAGGATGCGTCGGCGTCTCGGCCAGTCGACTGCGGACGAGGTGAGCATTCGCGATGGCATTCACGGGCTGACGATGTGGGGCGTCGCGGTTCTGCTCGGCGCCGTCCTCCTGGCTTCGAGTGCGGACACCGCGGTGAAGGCCGCGGGAGACACGGCCACCGCAGCGGCGACGGTTGTCGAGCAGGTCACGACCGGAACGACCAACACTGCGACGGACGCCGCCGCAACGCCGGACGTCAGCGAGGCGGAGGCGGAGGCCGCAGCGGAAGCCGCGCGGAAATACACCGTCATCTCGGGCTTCGCCCTTGCGGCGTCGCTCTTGATCGCGGGCGCCGGAGCCTACTGGGCGGCTGGCGTGGGCGGACAACACCGAGACGAAGGCCGGGTCTTCGACCGCTTCGGCCGCTGGACATAGGGAGATAGACAGATGCCCGCGATACTGCTTTGGCTGATCGGCGTTCCGATCTGGGTTATCATCCTGCTCGTGCTGGTGGCCTGAATAACACCACTACAAGAGTGCGCCGCCCCTTGCGAGGGGCGGCTTTTTTGTGGCTCCTCCAGGCGCGGCCTCATAACCGGAAGATGACGGTTGCGGCGGTGCCGAATTCCGCTGACATTGCCGTCAGCTGCGCGATCTCGCGGATCGACAACTCCCGCCGCAAATGAATCCGGCGGACGATGTTCAAAAATCCCATGTGGATCAATCCGCTACCCCCGTCGCTTACCGCTTTGGGGGAAGGTTCACATGGCTCAATTCTCAGTGAAAATTATACGCCTACCCGGTTCAGTTCCGGATGGAAATCAACAGAGTAGGTGGCTGGGGAACCTGGATTCGAACCAGGACTAACAGAGTCAGAGTCTGCGGGTCTACCGTTAACCTATTCCCCAGTAGCCTTGCGGCGGGAGATAGCCGTCAGGGGCAGGGCTGTCAACCGCCCCGGCGGCCATCTATCAGCTGTTGGACTCGCGGATTTTCTCCGCCGCTTCGGCGTTGAAAGCTACGCCGCCCTTGCGGAATGTTTCGTCCAGCTCACGCGAGAGCACCATCTCGGTGATGATGTCGCAGCCGCCGACGAATTCGCCCTTCACGTAAAGCTGCGGGATCGTCGGCCAGTCCGAGAAGGTCTTGATTCCGTCGCGGAGTTCCGGATCGGCGAGGACGTTTACGTCCTTGAAGGGTACTTCCATATAGTTCAGAATCGCTGCGATGCGGCTGGAAAAGCCGCATTGGGGCATGGTCTTCGTGCCTTTCATGAAAAGCACGACGTCATTGGACTGAACATCGGCGCGGATCGCGTCGATGGCGGTGGTGGTCGCCGTCTCGGTCATCTCATTTTCCTCAATCCGGGACGCGGGTGGTGAGTGCGAGCGCGTGAAGCTCCCCCCCCATCCGCCCTTTCAGCGCGGAGTAAACCATTTGATGCTGCTGCACCCGGTTCTTGCCGCGAAACTCTTCGGCGGAGACGGTCGCGGCGTAGTGGTCGCCGTCGCCGGCGAGGTCGGTGATCTCGACGGCCGCGGAGGGAAGCGCCTCCCGTATCAGCCGTTTGATCTCCGTCAATTCCATCGCCATCGCGACCGTCCTTTCGTCTTGGCTTCATCGAAGAAGTAGTCCGGAACCCACGGTCGCGCAAGGCTGCGACCATGCAGGCGCCATCAGCTTCGCATGAGTTTCGGCAGCGCGGCTTCATGCGCCGCGCGGGCTTGCGCGAGCGGCAGGGCGCGGTCGCCAAGCACGATCCGCTCGCCCGTGGCCTGCCCGATATGGCGCGCGGGCACGCTGGCGTCTGCCGCCATCGCCAGCAGGCCATCCATGTCATCGGGCCGGCAGGAGAGGAGATAGCGCCCCTGATCCTCCCCGAAGAACCAATCTGTCATGGGCATGTCGACATCGGAGGCGAGCTTCACGCCGACATTCCCCGCCAGCGCCATCTCCGCCGCCGCAAGCCCGAGGCCGCCATCGGAAAGATCATGCGCGGCGTGCAGGAGCCCGGCGGCCTTCAGCGCCCTGACCAGTTCACCCGCGCGGCGCTCGGCCGCGAGGTCGACCGGGGGGGCGTCACCTTCCTCGCGCCCGAAAAGCTCAGCCAGATAGGCGGACTGACCCATCCAGCCAGTCGTCTCGCCGATCAGCACCAACATGTCGCCGGAAGCGGGCGCCATGCCGATCACCTGATCGAGACTGTCGAGCAGGCCGACCGCGCCGATGGTCGGCGTCGGCAGGATCGCGGCGCCGTCAGTCTCATTATAAAGCGAGACATTGCCGGAGACGATCGGCATGGAAAGCGCGGTGCAGGCTTCACCGATGCCTTTCACGCAGCCGACGAACTGGCCCATGATCTCCGGCTTTTCAGGGTTTCCAAAGTTTAGATTATCAGTTGCTGCCAAGGGTTTCGCGCCAGTTGCTGAGAGATTGCGATAAGCTTCCGCCACCGCCTGCGCGCCTCCGCGCGCCGGATTGGCGCGGCAGTAGCGCGGCGTCACATCCGACGTGAACGCGAGCGCCTTCGCCGTCCCATGCACCCGCACCACCGCGGCGTCGGCGCCGGGGCGGACGGCGGTGTCGGCCATAACCATGTGGTCGTATTGTTCCCACACCCAGCGTCGGGAGCCGAGATTGAGAGAGCCGAGCAAGCGGGAAAGCGCCTCATCCGTATCGAGCGCCGGAATCGCGCCAAGCGGCTTCGGCGCGGGCGTCTCGACCCAGGGCCGGTCATATTCCGGCGCCGAGCCGGAGAGGGTCTTGAGGGGCAGGTCGGCCTTCACCTCGCCGCCATGCAGGATCAGGAAGCGATCCTCCGCAATGGTCTCGCCGACGATGGCGAAGTCGAGATCCCATTTGTCGAAAACCGCTTTCGCCACCGCTTCCTTTTCGGGGCGAAGCACCATGAGCATACGCTCCTGGCTTTCGGACAGCATCATTTCATAGGCGGTCATGCCCGATTCCCGCACCGGCACGAGGTCGAGATCAAGCCGGACGCCAAGCCCGCCCTTGTCGCCCATCTCCACCGCCGAGCAGGTGAGCCCGGCGGCGCCCATGTCCTGGATGGAGATCACCGCGCCGGTCTCCATCAGCTCAAGACATGCTTCCATGAGGCGCTTTTCGGTGAATGGGTCGCCAACCTGCACTGTGGGGCGCTTGTCTTCGATCGTGTCGTCGAATTCGGCGGAGGCCATGGTGGCGCCGCCGACGCCGTCGCGCCCGGTTTTCGCGCCGAGATAGACGACCGGCATGCCGACGCCGGAGGCGGCGGAATAGAAAATGCGGTCCGCCTGCGCCAGCCCGGCGGCGAAGGCGTTCACCAGGCAATTGCCGTCATAGGCGCGATGGAACCGCAGCTCCCCCCCGATGGTTGGAACGCCGAAGCAATTGCCGTAACCGCCGACGCCGGCGACGACCCCGGCGACAAGGCTGCGGGTTTTCGGGTGATCGGGCGAGCCGAAGGAAAGCGAGTTCATGGCGGCGATCGGCCGCGCGCCCATGGTGAAGACATCGCGGAGAATGCCGCCGACCCCGGTCGCCGCGCCCTGATAGGGCTCGATATAGGAGGGGTGGTTGTGGCTCTCCATCTTGAAGACCACGGCCTGACCGTCGCCGATATCGACGACGCCGGCGTTCTCACCCGGCCCGCAGATCACCTGTGGGCCCGTCGTGGGCAAGGTGCGGAGCCATTTCTTCGAGGACTTGTAGGAGCAGTGCTCATTCCACATCGCGGAGAATATGCCGAGTTCAGTGAAACTCGGCGTGCGGCCGCAAATTTCGAGAATGCGCGCGTATTCATCCGGTTTCAGGCCAAGAGAAGCCGCGAGGACTTCGTCGACAATGGGCTCAGCGATCATTTTTCATCCCTCGTGCAGGCGATGCGGGCGTCTTACCCGGTTCGCGCGCGCCGCGAAAGCGGCCTTGCGCCGCGCCGCGCCGCGCCGCATGACGATCCGGGCTGGGGCAGGAGGGCGCGGGGTGAAGGATTCGGAACGGCAGGGGCCCTCCCTCGCAATCGGTTACTTCGCCATTCTGACTTCGGTCCTGATCTGGGCCGGCTGGATCGTCGCGGTGCGCGACGCGATGGTGACGAAGCATGCGCCGCTCGACATCGCGCTCCTGCGCTATGGCGCTCCTGCGATTCTGCTCGCTCCCTACTGGCTGCGAAAGGGCGTTTTTCCGAAGGGCGAAAGCCCGCTGATGCTGATCATCATGACGCTCGGCTGGGGCGGGCCGTTCGTGCTGATGATCTCGCAGGGCATGAAGACGGTGGACGCCTCGCTCTTTGGCCCGCTGGTGCCCGGGCTTTTGCCGATGGTAGTCGCGCTCTGGGGGTATGTCGTCGAGGGCGATACGATGCGCCTCGGACGGCTGCTCGGTCTCGGCTTCATCGCCGCAGCGGTGGTTCTGGTGCTTGGCCCGGCCGTGGCGGGCGGCGATCCCGGTCTGCTGGCCGGGGCGCCGTGGCTTGTTTGCGCCTGTTTCGGCTGGTCCGCCTTCACCATTGCGTTCCGGCGGACGAATCTTTCCGGCATCGAGGCGGCGGCTTACGTTTGCCTTTATTCGACGCCATTTCTGCTCGTGGCGGCGATGATCGCGGGCACAGGGCTTTTCGAGTATCCGGCGCGCGAACTTGCATTCCAGGTGACGGTGCAGGGCGTGCTTTCGGGCGCCATTTCCGTCGGATTCTATGGCTACGCGGTCAGGACGCTGGGGCTGGCGAGCACTGCGTCGTTCACCTGCCTCGTGCCGGTGCTCGCCGCTATCGGCGGCCTGGTGATGCTCGGGGAGACCGTGGGGCCCGCCGGCTGGGCGGCTTCGGCTTCGGCCTGCGTCGGGGTGCTGCTGGTCAACCGCTTCGCCCGCTGATCGCCGCTCATTCGACCAGCGCGCCCGCCAGGCTTTCAAACAGCCGCGCGCCGTCGATTCCGCCGAGGGCGACGTCATTCAGCCGTTCCGGATGCGGCATCATGCCGAGGACGCGGCGGTTCGCAGATAGAACGCCCGCGATATTCGATGAGGCGCCGTTGGGGTTCGCCGCGGCGGTGATCGCGCCGCTAGCGTCGGCGTAACGGAACGCGACCCGCGCCTCCCCTTCCAGCCGAGCGAGGGTTTCCGCGTCGGACAGGTAATTGCCGTCGTGATGGGCGACCGGCACGCGGATTACCTCCCCCGCCTGATAGCAGTTCGTGAAGGGGCTGGACGCGGTCTCCACCCGGAGGTGAACGTCGCGGCAGACATATTTGAGGCTGGCGTTGCGCATCAGCGCGCCGGGCAGGAGCCCTGCCTCGATCAGCACCTGAAAGCCGTTGCAGACGCCGAGCACGACCCCGCCGCCAGCGGCGTAATCGGCGACGGCGCGCATGATCGGCGACCGCGCGGCGATCGCCCCGCAGCGCAGATAGTCGCCGAAGGAAAAGCCGCCGGGAATCGCGACCATGTCGAGCCCGGAGGGAAGCTCCGCGTCCTTGTGCCAGACCATGGCGGGCGCGCGGCCGGTTGCGCGCTCAAGGGCGACCGCCAGGTCGCGGTCGCAGTTCGAGCCGGGAAAGACGATGACGGCGGTTTTCATCGGGCGCTCCTTCAGGCGGTGAAATCGATGATGACGGCGACGCCCGGCGGCGTCGGTCCGTCCATGGCGGCGAGTTCCGCGCTGGCGCCTGACAGCGCGATGCGGCGCGTCACGAGCGGTGCGAAGTCGATCGCGCCAGCTTCCATCAGGCTGAAAAGCGAAGGGTATCGCCAGCCTGGCATGCCGCGCGTGCCGTAAAGCGCCAACTGGCCGGAATAGACGACATCCCAGGGCAGGGTCATCGAGGCGTGATCGCCGGCGGGCATGCCGACCTGCACATGGCGGCCAAGCTTGCGAAGGCAGCGGAGCGAGGCCGCGGTCGTAGCCTCGACGCCGAGCGCCTCAAGGCTGACATGCGCGCCGCCGCCGGTGATCTCCCGGATCGCGTCGGCGGCGTTCGTCCGGCTGGCGTTTACAACCGCTTCGGCGCCGAGGCGACGCGCCGTCTCCAGCTTGTCGTCCTGGATATCGACCGCGACGACGCGCGCGCCGAGCGCCCGGCCGAGCATGACGGCGGAGAGGCCGACCCCGCCCGCGCCGTGCACGGCCAGCCATTCGCCGGCCTTCAGCGTTGCGCGCCCGGTCAGCCCGTGCCACGCCGTGGTGACGCGGCAGCCAAGCCCGGCCGCGACGGCGGGCTCCATTCCTTCGGGGAGGGCGGCCAGGTTGTGGTCGGCGCGGGGAACCGCGATGCGCGCCGCGAAGGCGCCGGGGGCGGTGAAACCGGGCACAACCTGCGTCGCGCAGATCGTCTGGTTCCCCGCCGCGCAATCCGGGCAGGCGCCGCAGGCGAGGATGAAGGGCGCGATGACCCGGTCGCCCTTGCGCCAGCGCCGCGTCTCAGGCCCGGTCTCCTCCACGATCCCGCAGAATTCATGGCCGGGGATCTGCGGCAGGGCGATGTCGGTGTCGGCGCCGCTCCAGGCGTGCCAGTCAGAGCGGCAGACGCCGCAGGCCAGCACCGAAAGCACCACGCCGTCCGAAGGACAGTCGGGATCGGGCGTCTCCTCGATCTCGAGCGGGCGTCGAAATGCGGTCAGCAGCGCCGCGCGCATTAATCGATCTCGACGGTGAAATTCTCGATCACGGCGTTCGCCAGAAGCTTCTCGCACATCGTGCGGGCCGAGGCTTCCGCCTTCGCAGGGTCGGTCTCGGCGAGGTCGAGTTCAAGAAACTTGCCCTGCCTCACCCCATTGACCCCCTCGAACCCGAGTTGGCCGAGCGCATGACGCACGGCCTCCCCCTGCGGGTCGAGAACGCCGGACTTGAGCGTGATATGAATGCGCGCTTTCATCGTTCCTCTCAGTGAACCAGTTTGGGTCCTGATCGCGGCTTGGCGCCGTTCTGCGGCATGATGCCGAGCCGCTTCGCGACTTCGGTGTAAGCGTCCGCAAGATTGCCGAGGTCGCGGCGGAAGACATCCTTGTCGAGCTTGCGCCCGGTCTCCACATCCCAGAGCCGGCAGCTGTCGGGGCTGATCTCGTCCGCGATGATGATGCGCTGGAAATCGCCATCCCAGACGCGGCCGCACTCGATCTTGAAATCCACCAGCTTGATTCCGACGCCGAGCATCAGACCGGTCAGGAAATCATTCACCCTGAGCGCCAGCGCGATGATGTCGTCGATATCCTGCTGACCGGCCCAGTTGAAGGCGATGATATGCTCTTCGGTGACCATCGGGTCGCCCAGCGCGTCGTCCTTGTAATAGAATTCCACGATCGGGCGGGGCAGGGGCTCCCCCTCCTCGATGCCGAGCCGCTTGGAGAGTGAGCCGGCGGCGATGTTCCGCACCACGATCTCGATCGGGATGATCTCCACCTGGCGGATCAGCTGCTCGCGCATGTTGATGCGGCGGATGAAATGCGTCGGCACGCCGATCGAGTTCAGCGCGCCCATGATATGCTCGGAAATGCGGTTGTTGAGCACTCCCTTGCCGTCAATCACGTCATGCTTCTCGGCGTTGAAGGCCGTCGCGTCATCCTTGAAGTACTGGATATAGGTACCCGGTTCCGGTCCTTCGTAAAGGATCTTCGCCTTGCCTTCGTAGACCATCCTGCGGCGGGCCATTCGGGGCTCCTTTCCGGGAAGCCAAAGGGAATCGGGCGCGACGATGAAGACGCCGCGCCCGCTGGCGGCTTATAGGGCGAAAATGCGTGTCCTCGCAAGGTGAACGGACTGCGGCGCCTTCACAGGGCCCGCGCGCTGACCTATGTGTCTGTGGCAATTAACGAGAGGGTAGGACATGACCAGCTTCGACGACCGCAAGAAGGGCTTCGAAAAGAAATTCGCCCATGACGCCGAACTGATTTTCAAGGTGGCGGCGCGGCGTAACAAACTGCTCGGCTATTGGCTGGCCGAGAAGCTGGGCGAGGCGGATGCGGAGGCTTACGCCCGCTCTGTCGTTGTCGCGGATCTTGAGGAAGCGGGCGACGAGGACGTGATGCGCAAGGTCATGGGCGATATCGGCGCCAAGGGCGCGGCGGTGACCGAGGCTGATGTGCGCGCCAAGCTCGCGGTTCTTGAGGTCCAGGCCAAAGAACAGATCATGACGGAACTGAGCTGAGCTCGATCGGATATTGAAACGGGCGGCCGCCGGGTCGCCCGTTTTTTTGGTGCGCGCCTGGGGGCCAGCGTGTTGAATTCCGTGCAGAAGCGCCCCGGGTTTTCCCCCGCGAGCCGCCCCGCCTTGAAGTCAAGTTCCGGGGGGGGGGGCTTGGGTAGAGACATCATTTTCCTCCCTCATTTTCCGCGCCGCTACGGCCGCGCCCGCTTCGAAGCGGAAGCTGTCGTTTCCGGTCTCCAGGATGTGGCGACGGTGGGTCAGGCGCCCCGCGACCGCGACAGCAGCTTCGGGCTAGCGCTGGCGAAGAAGGGCCAGGCCCGGCGCTTGCGATGCGTGACCCCGCCGCCAGCGACAGCGAGAGCGCCGTGAACATCTTCGGGGTCTCACGCAACTGAGGCGCGAGCGGTGATTGCGCCTTGACCAACACATTTGGGAAGTTCTGGCTGGAGGCGAAGCGCAGCCGCCCCAAGCTGAATTGGAATTGACGGGGCGTTTCTCTCCGTCAAGGAAAGCGCCCGCGAGGGAGCGGGCGCTTTCGCTTGTTTCAGGCGAGGCTGAGCTTCACGTCGATATTGCCGCGCGTCGCGTTGGAGTAGGGGCAAACCTGATGCGCCTTGTCCACCAGCTTCTTGGCCTCGGCCTTGTCGACGCCCGGCAGGTTGATCTCCAGCGCGATCTCGAGGCCGAAACCGCCTTCGGAACGCGGGCCGATGCCGACGGTCGATTCGACCGTCGTCTCGTTGGGCACTTTCACCCCTACATCCTTGGACACCGCCTTCATCGCGCCGAGGAAACAGGCGGCGTAGCCGGAGGCGAAAAGGATTTCCGGGTTCACGCCGTCGCCGCCGGCCCCGCCGAGTTCCTTCGGGGTGGAGAGTTTCGCCTCGAAAGCGCTGTCGAGGGATTTGGTGCTGCCGTCGCGGCCGCCTTTGGCGCGGGACGAAGTGGTGTAGAGGACCTTGGTCGACATGTGGGTTGCTCCTTGCTCAGGCGCTAATATATCGCGCACGATGTAATCGTAGGCGATATCTATGGACGGCGCGCCGCGATGTCAATAGACTGACCTGATAACGAAACGAGGTGGACAATGGTTGCGAAGAGCGGGCGCGGGGCGGAACCGACGGGCGAACCCGAGGGGGGGCCGGTCGGCGACTACGCGCGGCTATGTTTCTCCGTCTACGCGGCGCATCACGCGCTGAACCGGGTCTATCAGCCGCTGCTCGAGGATCTCGGCCTCACCTATCCGCAATATCTGGCGATGGCGGCGCTCTGGACCCGGGACGGCCAGACAGTGGGGGAGATCGGCCGCGCGCTCCAACTGGAGACGAATACTCTCACTCCGCTCCTGAAACGGCTGGAGGCGGCGGGGCTGATCGCGCGCGCGCGCGCGAAATCCGATGAGCGCGTGGTCGTCGTCCGTCTCAGCGCAAAGGGCGCGGCGCTGAAAGCCCGCGCGGCGGCGGTGCCCGGCTGCATCCTCGCCGCCACCGGGCTGGAGGCCGCGGAGATGGAGCGCCTTTCGGCGGAGTTGGACCGGCTTCGCGCCAGTCTCAAGGTCGAGGACGCGTAAACTCTTCCGCGGCGCTATGCGACCTCCGCCAGCCCTTTCACCGCTCCTGGCGGGGTGGAGACAGGCCGGCGCATCGCCAGAAGCCGGCGCGCTTCCTCCGCGCGGCCCATTCTCAGCAGCGCGGCGGCCATGGCGAACTCGATCAGGTCCCTCTGCGCCCGGCTGCCGCCGAGCCGGGCATGGTCGGTCATCGCGCCGGTGAGATGCGCCGCCGCCGCCGCCCAGTCGCCCGCAGCCAACGCGCCGAAGCCGCCCGCCAGCGCGCGCACCAGACACGCCATGGGCCCCTTGGCCCCGCTGCTGATCCGCGCCAGCGCTTCGCCATTCCCGGCCATGGCGTGGGCCAGCGCGGCATGCGCGTCCGCGAAG